>JBBRRC010000004.1:0-111708 GCA_038225385.1 Sphingomonadales bacterium
ATCACCGACGTCATCGCCAAGATCGCTGCCGACTGGCCCGCCGCGCGCTGGGATGAACTGCTCCCATGGAACTGGCAGTCGCCAAGCGAAGTACCCCTCGCTCAGGCAGCCTGATCCGCGGCCTCCAGGCCACGCTTACTGACGTTGTGCTTCGCCGATATATAATTCGCACGGTTTTCAGGCGTTAGGGGTCCACCTTCCGGAGGTAATTTGTAGCGGTCACCGTATTCTGCCTGCTCTATGAAAGGCCGGGCCATGAGCGCGGCGAGCATGCGATATCTCAGCAGTGTTTTGGACAGCTTCAAAACCCGACGACTTTCCGTCGGCGTGATCGAAAAATACTCGGGTCGGATCTCACGAAGATAGTTTGCTTCTATCGGCACGCTGCGTAGTTGCTCTGCTCCGAACGCCGCACACAATCCTAGAAAAGCGACCCTCTTTTTCCTCATTTCTGTCGCTGCGGGATGCATAAGGAGCGCAATAAATGCAGCTCCGACCTCAAAGCCGAGCTGCGCGCGGAGATCGAAATAAACCGTTTGTCCTGGCCCAGGCGCACCCCGAAACGTCACGATGGCCGTGTCCTTTCGCATAGCTCTACGATAGAGCGTCCGTGCTGTGTCCGCAACGAAACGGATATTGATAGGACGTCCTACTGTCCGCCCTCTATCTCGCCGATTGCCGCCGTTAAACGACCGGTTACGAGCATCTAAGTTACCCGATTATTGCGTGTATGCACCACGAGCTTCAACGTACCCCACGTTAGCGTAAGCATGCGGGATCCTGGGCTTTCTAGAGGCTCAAGGAACGGCATCTTGGATGGGGTGCCCAGGTATCCCCGAAAAAAAACAAAATAACCGGTTAAACCGGTTAACCCGTACTGAGACCCGTTCGCCGACGACTGGGTGCTGCACCAAAGCCCCCGGGTAGACACGCTATCCCTTTGTACCGGGCAGCTTTTCCCATGATACCCGGTCAATGCGCTGAACGTTACACCCGTCAGTTCACTGCTATCCGGTTGATCGCCGCCTCTGCGGCGACGGTGCCCAGATGGATTGACGGCATCATCGGTCCGACCTCCGCACGGACGCCAAGCCTTGGGGAAACCTTGACCGCATCGGCTGTCAGCTGAGCAATGCGTAACGTGTAATGACCATAGGGAACGCGTTCGAACAGGAAGAAACCGTCGAATTCTGAACGGGTGCGCGCGACCACGCGCCCTGCCGGATCGAGCAGCTCAAGATCGGCACCCTCAATCGTCGAGCCCGAGCGACGGACCAGTGTCCCGTCGATGTCGCCGGCACCGACCAGTGGCAGCTCGACGATCGCCAGCGTGCCCGGTCGCGGTGTCACGACCATGCCGGGCAGAGAAGGCTGGACCATCGGGTCGGGCAATGATGACGCATCGATGCCGATCAGCACCGGCTGGAAGGGTTCGAGTCCGTCAACCAGGACTTCTCCCCGGACATCGGTCTGCCCGTCTACGGGCACCCTCCCGGCGGTAATCGCGACTTCCTTTTCCCACGGTTCGCCGACGTCATGCTGTCCATTGCCATTCAGATCACGATAGACCCGCACAAGTGCGCTACCGCGCGACGCGAGTTTGTCCGAACTGAAGCGAATGCTCCGTCCTTCCCGCGGATCGGGACCGAGGCTGAAGGCGATATTGAGCCCGCCTGCAACCGAGCCGTCGCTTGCGGCTTCGCCCGTCGCGGTCAGCGCCAGTTTTTCGAAACGTCTGACATAACCGAGCCCGACACGGCCCCGCGCCAGGTCATGGTCGTAGCCAAGTTCCGCGCGCCACGAGGCACCGTGATCAAAGTCGTGCCGGGACGACCATTCACCGACCAGCGTCGCGCTGTCGAAGTGGGCATCGGGCGACAGGCGATAACGCACCTCGCCGCGCAGACGGATGCGCCCGGCGCGCGCGTTGGCCAACAAAGCGGTATCGACGATATTTGGCGGCTGCGGTCCGTACCTGCTGCGCTCATTGCGCCAGTGCAGCTCACCGGTCAGCGAGATCCGACCAAGATTGGCGGAAATCCGCGAGGCCACGTCGATCGTGTCACTCCCCGTCGTTCGCGTTGTCAGCCGTGCCTGCACGCTAACCGGGATCGACGTTCGCCCACTGCCGAACACCTGATCGATCGTTACGCTGTGCAGTCCGGTAACATCGTGCTGAAGTCGATCAGATTGGAAATTATCGGCCCAGATCGTTTCTATTGTGTAGCGTGTATTCTTGATTTCGCCGAGAACCTGGGCGCGTAATGCCGTGCCCGCACCGGCTTCGGCCGATCCCGACACCTCGAACAGTGCCGAGCCGAACGCCCGCCGCACGGCCGCTTCGAAATAATTCTGCCGCCCGACGCCATCGAGCGTAAGGCTGTGCGCGAAAGCGGCAACCGATGTCTTGGCATCGAGGCCGCGTTCGAGGCCAAATGTCCCACGCCAGCCACCGGGTCCGAATACTGGTGCTCGGCCGAGGTCGATGAGGTCGCGTCCCTCGTCGTTTACACCCAGCCAGTAATAGGTCTTGCGCGGCGGGATGCTGTCGAAACCAACCGGGACGTTCTTGATTTCGCGCCTGACCTGACCTTGCGGCCCGTAGAGGACAACCTCAAAGCGATTCTGACCGTACTGCAGGGCCACGTCGAGAAATTCATAGCGTCCGTCGGTTCGATCCTGAGCAAAGGCAATCAGCTGGCCATTGCGGTAGAGCTCCGCGTCCCAGCCGCGCGGCAGTTCCCCGCGAAGGTCCGTCCGGTCAAAGCGATCGGATCGCTCGACCGGGCGGTTGGTGACCATAGCACCGCGCCCCGCGCTAGAGACGGCAACCAGCGGCGTGGAAAAGCCCTCGACATCGCCGATCGCCACGGTCGTCGCCTTCAGCGGACCGAGCAGGCGGCCTTTGGGATCGGTGCGGTAAGCCTGGACGCGCAAATTCGTGGGCACGCCCGAACGGTCGGAGGATAGCCGCGCGTTATAGGCGACCGGTCCGACTTCGCCAGCGGCGTAAAGTTCATATTGCGCATCGAGGCGATGGCCGCTGCGCTTGTCACTCAGTCCCCCGATGCTGGCGACCACGTCGATCGCCGGTGCCTTTATGCCTCGAAAACTAATCTTCGATTCCGGAAGGCTGGCCAGGTCGAAGCTCGAATTCGCAGGACGTGCCGTCGCTGCCCTGGCGCGCCGCTCGGCTGCGGCTTCGGGCGGCAGCTTCCGGTCTGACTTGACAACCAGCACGGCATTGCCGGTGTCGGCGGCGAAGGTTGCGCCGAACCAGCGCGTCAGCGCGGTCGTCGCCACGCACCAGCCTTCCGGCGTATCATAAATGTCGTGCGGCGCGACTTTGTGCGACTGGTTCATGATTTGTTCTAAACCACTCACACGATCGATGACGACGGTGTGGCGTTCTTCGAACGCCCAACCGGTCGCGCGGCGCGACTGCTTGTCAAGATGAACCGGAATGTCGAGCGCGATCAGGGTATCGGCCAGATCGACGCAAACGCCCTCTGGCGTTGCATAGCCGCGGACGCCGTCGCCAACGCGATATTGGCCCAGCCGGACGTCGAACAACAGTGAATCGTCGGAATTGGGCGTCCAGGCTTGCGCGGGTGCGGTCTGGCCGAGCGCGACTATTGCAGCAAGTGCCGCAACGGCGCCGCGGATCGACCCGATCATGAAAAAGCGCCCCTGCGGCCCCGTCCTAGCCCAGGACGCCCTGAGCTTCGGCAATCAGGCCGCCGGTATCATTGTCTTCGAGATACTGGACAGTGACCGGCCCGGTCAGGGCTGAGACCGACTCGGGCGGGATAGGTAATTCCACCGTCCGGGCCCCGAGTTCTGCATAAACCGCGAGGCCGCGTGCTTCATAAACAGGCTTCGCCATGCCCGCTTTCGTTACCTTTATGCGTCCATAGACCGAGCGGTCGCCGCTGCGGGTCAACCGGAAGGCCAGCATCAGCTGCGCGCCGTCGCGGCTCAGGTGAATGTCAGAGATCGTGGCCGAAGCCTGCAACGCCCCTTTACGGACAATGACCGGAATGGTGACGCCGTAGATTGGTGTCAAAGCGATCGACAGTCCCTGACGGGGCGTGTCAGTCGCGGGCGCAGCGTCGGGGATCGCCCGAAACAACATGTGTGCGCGATACTCGCCGTCCGGCGTGTCGGCAGGAAGGCGCGCGCCGATACGAATGACCTGAGGCTGGTTAGGCGGCAGGGTCACGCGGCGCGGCGCATAGCTGATCATCGCCAGCGTTGCTTTTTCCTTCTCGGTCTCGGTGCCCGGCGCGACCTCGTCGAGCTTTCCTTCGGCATTCATGCGCCGCAATTCGAGAGAAATTCGGTAGGTGGCCGGCGCTGAACCGACGTTGTTCAGGACCACCTCGGTTCCGCGCGCCCCGTCGAGCAGGACCCGGGTAGGCGCGACGAGCAGGTCGCCGGCGCCCAGGGCCGGGCTAGTTACTCCGAGGGCGATAGCCAGAGCGGCCGCGCGGGCATATTGAGTTTTCATAGAGTTTGTCGGGCCTGATTGATCTAGGCCCACCCTAGGAGGCGCAGGTTAAAATTGCGGTAACCCTGGGGCGCGTCGCAATGAAAAAGCCCGCCGGCCGCGAGGCCGACGAGCTCCTTCCTGGTTTCGGCAGAGGACCGCAGGGCCCAAGCCGGAGACCGAAACGTTAAGTCGATTACTGGTAGTCGACAGTGACGGTGAACGTCCCTGCATACACACCGTCGACCTGGTTCGCGCCAACTGCGAGCGTGCCGCCCACGGTGAAGCTGTTGGCCGCAGCAAGCGTGAGCAATGCAGCCGACGACACGAGGGTCGAAGTCATGTTATTCGCGCCCGATGCTAGCGTAACGGTCGCCGGGACCGAGACGGTCGCCACCGCACCGATCGTGCCGACAACGTTGAACGCCGCCGCCGTTGCGGTGCCCGAACAGACCAGTCCGACACCGCAGGTGCGCGCACCTGCAGGCGTCACAACGACAGTCGACGCAGCAGCGCCGGTGACAATCGTTGCATAGTCGAGATCGGACGTCTTGGTGACGGTAATCTGTTTCAGGATGTTAGCCTTGGCAGTTGCGGTCGCGGTCGCTGCATTGGCGGCCGAGGCGGTCATGCCGAGTGCGGCGACGCCGACGAGCGCGAGCGCCTTCATGTTGGTCTTCATAGCGGTCTGGTCCCCCGAAGTGGTCAGGCAAATGCCCGTGTGGCGGGACCCCACGTCCCGTTCACTGCGGCCTCTATGATGGTTGCAAGTTCAGGAACGATTTCGGCGAATGGTAAACGTCGCGTATACGGATCACCTGCGGTAACTACCGTGCCACATCACTTGGCGCTGGCTATTGATAGTCCGCAACAATCGCGATCCGGCCCCGGAAATCCCCTGCCGCATTGCCCGAAAGGATCAGACGACCGCCAAAGCTGAAACGGAGAGTACCGTCGGCACCCAGCATGGGGTCGGGAGGTAAATCGGTTCGCAGGTCGACCGCATCGGCGCCGGCACCATCGGGCGCGAGCAGGCGCACCGAAGGCGGCAGGCTGACGCGGACATGGCGAAACGGTTCTCCCGTCAGGCGCACGCTGCCCTTGATCGCGAGGCCACCAAGATCGGTCAGTCCTCCGATACGCCGCGTACCCGACTGCGCATCGACGTCGATGCTGCCGCCACGTCCGTTTGCCGCGGCACGACTGAAATCGAGCGACGTTTCGACCTCGATGTCGAGTGGGCGGCTCGCTTCAGCGCGCTGATTTGGCGGGCTCGGCGCGCACAGCCGACATTGCGCCGAAACCGGCGAATGTACCGCGAGCAACGCGCCGGAGAGCAGAAGGCCAGATGATCTCATTCACATCCCCGTAACGCGCTGCCTTTCAATGATTGATTAACTAGGTCATGATTGCTCAACAGGTGAGCGGCAGCGCTATCCCGAAATGAAAGAAAAAGAACGTGTCGGTCGTGCCCCGCATTACTGCAATCGCCAGCGCGACGCCCAACCACGATATACACCATGCCTTTATCGGCTGGGCGCGGGGTCAGCTGACCGATGCGCGTGCGGTCGCAATCTTTGATCGCATGGCAAAACGGGCCGGCATCTTGCACCGGTGGTCGGTGCTGCCGACCGCGAAGGATGGATCATCCCCGATCGCGGAGGAAGGATTTTATGCCCATGGGCTGATGCCACCGACATCCGACCGTATGAATGTCTATCGTGAGGCGGCCCCGGCGCTTGCCCTCAGTGCGATCGAACAGCTGCCGACGCTGGCCGGCATCACCCATATCGTCGTCGCCAGCTGTACCGGCTTTGTGGCCCCCGGTCTCGACCAGCTGCTCTGTGCAAGGCTCGGCCTCGACCCCTCGGTCGAACGCATCCTGATCGGCTTCATGGGGTGCTATGCCGCCGTGACCGCGCTCAAGACGGCCCGCCATATCGTGCGGTCGGAGCCCGACGCGAGGGTATTGGTCGTCACCGTGGAACTATCGACGCTCCACTTGCAGCCCGCGACGGAGCTGGAACCGCTGCTTGCGATGCTTCAGTTCGGCGATGGCGCCGCCGCAGCGATCGTCGAGGCCGGCGGTGCCGGCCTTGGGCTGGACGCTCCCTTTGCAGCCAATCTCCCCGACTCGGCGGATCTGATCGGCTGGACGATCGGCGATACCGGCTTCGCCATGCACTTATCCGGTGAGGTGCCGGGTCGTATCGGTGCGGCGCTCGCCGAGCCGCAGGCACGCGCCGCGTTGACCGGCGGTGTTGACGTTTCGCTGATCGACGCCTGGGCCGTGCACGCCGGAGGCCGGTCGATCCTCGACGCGGTCGAGACGGCGCTGGGACTGAACTCCGATGCGCTTGCCGATTCGCGTGCCGTGCTGGCCGCGGCGGGTAACATGTCCTCGGCGACGCTGATGTTCGTCCTCGAACGGATGTTTGCCCGTAGACCCGGCAACGGCGTCGCGCTCGCCTTCGGACCCGGCCTCGCCGCGGAAGGGTTGCGCTTTGGATGGACCGAATGATGCTGGCGGTCCGATCTCTGGCCGAAGAACAGATGGACGCGGCCGACCTTGCGCCCGACGTCTATGCCCGCGTGCTGCGCGACCTCGCTCGCGTCAACACGATCACCATGGCGCGGCGTCCCACGCTCGAATTTCTGGCCCGCCTGCCGCGCCAGACGTCCCCACTTCGCTTTCTCGATGTCGGGTTCGGCGACGGCGACATGCTGCGATGTATTGCCGGATGGGCCCGGCGGCGGTCGATCGCCATCCAGTTGGTCGGCATCGACCTTAATCCGCGTAGCGCACCCAGCGCCGCAGCGCACACGCCTGACGAGATGCAGATCGACTATCGTACCGGCGACTATGCAAGCCTGTCAGGCGAGCGGTGGGATGTCATCCATTCTAGTCTGGTTGCGCATCATATGACGCACGACCAGCTGGTTGGCTTCCTGCGTTTCATGGAACGGCACGCGCGCAGCGGCTGGTTCGTCAATGACCTGCACCGGCACGGTTTCGCTTACCTCGGCTTTCCGCTGCTCGCACGGCTGTTGGGCGCTCACCGTATCGTCCGCGAGGATGGCCAGTTGTCGATCGCGCGCAGCTATCGTCCGGCCGAATGGCCACCGCTGCTCGGCGAAGCCGGAATCGATTCGGCACGCATTTTTCGCCAATTCCCCTTTCACCTGTGCGTCGAACGTCTCCGCTGATCGTCGGTGCGGGGCCGGCGGGAAGTGCCGCCGCGCTTGCGCTCGCCCAGCACGGTCTCCGCGCGCGCATCATCGAGCGCGACGTCGAGGTACGGGATGCAATCTGCGGCGGGTTCATGAGTTGGCGGACGCTCGCCGCTCTCGACCGGCTCGGCGTCACGCCGTCGGGCCATCCAATCCGCCGTGTGGCGCTGTTCGTATCGCAACGCCGTGCCGAAGCCCCGCTTCCCGGGCGCGCCATCGGTCTGTCACGTCGCTCGCTCGACGCCGCGATGCAGGCACATGTCGAGCAAAGCGGCCTGGGGATCGAGCGCGGGATCACGGTACGGTCCATCGAAGGGACTGGCGTGCGTATGGACGATGGGTCACGAGTTTCGAGCGATGCTATCTTCCTTGCGGTGGGCAAGCACGACATTCGGGGACTGGTCCGGCCGCGCACTGACACTGATCCCACACTCGGGCTTCGCCTGCGCCTTCCGCCACACGCCGGGCTCGCCGCGCTGATCGGCGATGCGATCGAACTTCACCTGTTCGATCGCGGGTATCTGGGCATCAACCTTCAGGAAGACGGGTCAGCGAACATCTGTATGGCGGTCCGCAAGTCAAAGCTGAGCGAGGCGGACGGACGACCCGAGCGCCTGTTCGAGCTGCTGGGCAACGGCACTCCCCTTGGTGACCGCCTGGCGTTTGGTGGCGGCGGCACGATCGATGCGATTGCAGCGGTTCCCTATGGCTGGCGAGCGCTCGATACTGCGCCCGGCATATTCCGCCTGGGCGACCAGGCTGCGGTCATTCCTTCGCTCGCGGGTGAAGGCATCGGCATCGGCGTCGCCAGCGGGATCGCGGCGGCGAAGGCATTTGCCGATGGCGGTCCCTTGGCAGCGACGCGTTATCAGCGCGACTTTGCCAGGCGCACGCGAATGCCGGTTGCCCTGGCGCGCGCGGTTTGGCACCGCGCCGAACAACCCGCAGCCGCCCGCATGGCCCTCCCATTGATAGCGGCATTTCCTGCGCTGGCATCGGTTATTGCCAGGGCGACGCGGATCAGGGATTGAAGCCGTCGCATTCAGCAACCATCTAGCCGCTATGGACAAAGTCGATCTTTCCGAAGCCGAGTGGCGCAAGCGCCTGACCCCGGAGCAGTACAACGTTCTGCGTCAGGGCGGGACGGAGCGGGCATTCACCGGTATTTATAACGACAACAAGGCCCCGGGCACTTATCGTTGTGCAGGATGCGGGGCCGAACTGTTCACGAGTGATGCCAAGTTTGATTCCGGATCGGGCTGGCCGAGCTTCATCAGGCCCGCCAATTCCACCGCAGTTGTCGAGCACCGCGACGTCAGCCACGGCATGGTCCGGACTGAAGTGCGCTGTGCCGCCTGTGACGGACATCTGGGCCATGTTTTTCCCGATGGCCCGGCCGAAACCGGCCTGCGCTATTGCATGAACAGCGCCTCGCTCGACTTCAAGCCGGCTGGATAGCCATATGCGGGCGGCTTGTTAGGCGCGGGTTTAGCGTCTAACTCAGCCCTGACCAATGGCTGCCAAGCGCTCACCAGATCAATCTCCGCGGCACGGGTGGTGGCGTGGCTGGCCAGGCCGGGTCCTCCGCATCGGCTTTGCCGGAGTCGCAGTTGCCTTCGTGGCGCTGATTGTCGCCGTCGCCATCGCCTATTCGACGCTGCCCAGTTATTCGGAGCTCAAATCATCGCCTAACGGCCAGATGATCCGGGTTCATGCGGCCGACGGCACGGTGCTGGTATCGCTGGGGCCAAGCTATGGCCAGTGGCTCCAATACAACCAGATTCCATCGACGATGCGCGCGGCAATGATCGCCGTCGAAGACCGCCGCTTTCGTGACCACCCCGGCGTTGATCCGGTGGGTATCGCGCGGTCGTTTTACGTGCGGGCAGAACGCGGCCACTTTACGCAGGGCGGGTCGACGATCACCCAGCAGCTTGCGCGCAACGTCTTTCTGACCAACGACAAGACCTGGACGCGAAAGCTGCGTGAGATCTTCCTCGCGCTGGCGCTGGAACGTAAGTTCACTAAGGACCAGATCCTCGAGCTCTACCTCAATCGCGTCTATTTCGGCGGCGGCGCCTATGGCATCGACGCCGCAAGCCGCAAATTCTTCGGTCACCCAGCCGACCGACTGAAACTCGGCGAGGCAGCAGTCATCGCCGGACTGGTCAAGGCACCGTCGAATTATTCGCCGACCGCCGACGCCAAAGCCGCCGTCGGCCGTGCGGCGGTCGTTCTCGGCGTCATGCAGGAACAGGGCCTGGTCAGCAGCGCCGAAGTACAGAACGCGGATGTCGCCAACCTAAAGTTTGCACCCGAACCCCTGCAGAACAGCGTGCGCTATTTCACCGACTGGGCGTTGCCACAGCTCGACACGATGATCGACGAAACCAAGGAGCCGATCGACGTCTGGACGACGCTCGACTTGTCGATGCAGCGGACGGGCGACGCCGCCATTCGTGCCAATGCCCCGGAGGGTGCCCAGGGCGCCCTGGTGTCGCTCGACCGTGACGGCGCGGTGCGCGCGATGGTCGGCGGCACCGATTACGTGACGTCGATTTACAATCGCGCGACCCAGGCCGTGCGGCAGCCGGGATCGGCATTCAAATTGTTCGTCTATCTGGCGGCGCTGGAGGCAGGGCACACGCCGGCAGACCCGGTCGTCGACAAGGAAGTCGACATCAACGGATGGAGGCCACGGAACTCGTCGCGCAAATTCCTGGGCACGATCGACCTGCGCACCGCATTTGCCTATTCGATAAACACGGTTGCGGCGCAGCTGGGGGCAGAGGTCGGGACAACGACGATTGCCGACATGGCACGGCGCTTTGGCATTACCACGCCGATCAACACGCAGCCCTCGATGGTTTTGGGCACGTCCGACGTCCGCCTGATCGACATGACGCGCGCTTTTGCCGGCGTCGGCAGTAATGGCGTTGCCATTTCCCCCTATGGCATCATCAAGGTGACAACGAGCGCGGGCGAAATATTGTATCAGCATCGTGCCGACACCAGCCACGTCCTCGTCGCACCGGCTGTGGCAGCGCAAATGATCGATCTCCTGCAGACGGCGGTGAATACCGGCACGGCCAAGGCGGCGCAGATCGGACGACCCGTCGCCGGCAAGACCGGCACGACCAGTTCGAACAAGGACGGCTGGTTTCTCGGCTTTTCGAGCGGCATTACGACAGGCGTCTGGATGGGCCGGGATGATGCCCGCCCGATCCCTGGACTGCAGGGCGGGAGGGCTCCGGCTCGGGCCTTTGCCCAGTTTATGACGGTCGCCGTCGCCAATCGCCCTGTCGAGAAGTTCCAGACCGACGTCACCCTGCCGGAATGGCAGCTTGAGCCGGATGAAGAAACGTACTTCGGCAATGCCGACAACGGCAGCTTCGTCGACGAAAACGGCCAACCGCTGAATCCCGATCCCATGGACCAGTCAGGCGAAGTGCCCGCCACACCGCCACCAAATGTGGATCAGGGAGCGGCGCCGCCGACAATGGGCCAGCGATGGCTCGACAATACTCTTGGCCGTGGCGATCGGTCCCAACCCCGCCCGCGCGAGGATCAGCCGTCGCGACCGAACCAGTGAAGTTTTGTTCCGTTGGCACGAAGCCAGGCCCGCGCCGCTGACGGGTTGGCATCGCTGATCCGCTCGACAAGGGCGTGAAAATCCTGCCCGTGGTTCATATGGACACGGTGCGCGACTTCATGTGCGACAGTTGCCCGCCGAGCATGGCCGGGCGCAAGGATCAGGCGCCAGCTGTAGCGGATGTCGCCCGATGTCGAACAACTCCCCCAGCGGCTCTTCGGATCGCCGACACCGACGCGGCCGATCCCGATCGCCTGGCGTTGCCCGAGCATCCGTGTTTCATCGGCAAGAGTAGCAAGCGCATAGGCTTTGACGAACCGCAGGACGCGACCGGGCAGCTGCTCGAGCGGGCCCCCAGCGAGCAGGCGGCCTGCCTCTAGCCGAACACGACGCGGAGAGGTGGCCTGCCAGTCAAGCACGACTTCATCGCCTGCGAGCAGAAACCGCATCCCGGGCACGATCGGCTGCGGCGACGGCAGCCGCGCTAGTTCGGCCTCGACCCAGTCACGCTTGCCCGCGACCCAGGCGAGTGCCGGGCGAAGGGCGCTGCGCTTTGGCATGGTGAGCCGGACACTGGCATCACGCGGATCGACGGCGAGACGCATGCCCCGGACCGACGACCTGCGAACGATCGTCAGTGGCCGGGTTTTGCCGCCTCCCGAGAAGACTAAATCGCCCGCGCGATCAGACGATACGATCGACGAGATGAAATTCCAGGTCACCCGCCTCTTCCTCGCTTATCGTCCAGCCGCGTACCGATTGTCCGGCGGCATGAACACTTTCAGGGTCACCGCTGATCAGGTGATGCCATTCGGGCAATGGCTTGCCCTCGGCGCGTAGCCGGTAAGCGCAGGTCACCGGCAGCCAGTCGAGTTCACGCAGTGTCGCAGGCGTCAGTCGGATGCAGTCGGGAACATAGGCATGGCGGTGGCGATAGTCGGAGCAGCGCGCCGAACGCCGGTCGAGCAGCTTGCAAGCGACATTGGTCGGGAACAGTTCGCCCGTCTCGTCGTCCTCGAGCTTGTGGATACAGCATTTGCCACAACCGTCGCACAATGCCTCCCATTGACCGCGGTCGAGCTGGTCGAGCGGGATGTCTTCCCAGAACCGCCCCCCGTTGGCTGGCAGTGTCATTTGACCCACCTGGCCAGTTCCCCGGCGATCACGTCAGGCTTCGCATCCTGCGACAGAAGCGCGATCGGCTTACCGTCCGGCCCCATCAGAAACGCGGCGCGGCTGTGGTCGACGAGGTAGGACGACGAGCCTGGCGTCTTTTCGACCTGATAGGCGACGCCGTAGGCCTTGGTCACGGTTTCGATCTGATTGACCGAACCAGTCAGACCGACCAGCGCCGGGTCAAACGCTGCCGTGAACTGCTTGAGCGCGGTGGGCGTATCGCGCGCCGGGTCGACGGTCACGAAGATCGGCACGACGCGCGCGGCCCGCACGGGGTCGGCCTTGGCAAAAGCCCGATATCCGGCGGCGAGATGCGCGACATCGAGTGGGCAGACATCGGGGCAAAACGTATAACCGAAATACATGATCCGATATTTGCCGGTATAGTCACGGTCAGTACGAGGGCGGCCATTCTGATCGATGAGGGTGAACGGCCCACCGATATTCGCGCCAAGCAGCGGCGGCTGATCGGTGATGATCGCCTGGCACGCCGCAAGCAGCAGCGCGGTGAGAAGGACGAGGAGGTTCATCGCAGACTCAGCCTTGCGTTGTTAGCGCCTGCTGCGCAAGGCTGTGTGATCGTTGCTTGCCTGACCATGGGTGTATGATGACCAATCGCTATCTCATTCCACTTGCGATCATTGCCGTTGCCGCGCCGACTATCGCTGCGGCTCAGTTTTCAGACAGTTTCAACTTTCTGAAAGCGGTGCGCGACAAGGATGGTGCAAAGGTGATGGATATATTGAACAAGCCCGGTTCGGTCATCGTCAACACGCGCGATCCATCGACGGGGGAGACCGCACTCCACATCGTCACGCAGCGCCGCGACCCGGCATGGTTGGCGTTTCTTCTGCAAAAGGGTGCCAATCCGGACCTGCGTGACAGCAAAGGCAATACCGCGCTGCTCGAAGCAGCGCAAATTGGCTGGGCCGAAGGAGTTCAGATGTTGCTCGCCGAACGCGCCGGGGTCGATATTGCGAATGCCAGCGGCGAAACGCCCCTGATCGTCGCCGTGCAGAGCCGCGACCTGCCGACCGTGCGGCTGTTGCTGGCAGTGGGCGCCAATCCCAATCGACCGGACAATGCAGCGGGACTTTCCGCGCGGGATTATGCCGCGCGCGACAGCCGTGCGACGGCCATATTGAAGGAAATCCAGGAAGCAAAACCGGTGGCGAAGCGCGAGATCGCCGGTCCCCACTGATTGGATGACTCAGGGCGCTATAGCGAAGGAAGCGCCTGATCGTCGACATCGCCGATCAGGCGACGCGCTGCACGCCTTGCCAAGCGAAGCGTTTCCGCCCGTCGTCGAGATGGCGAGAGCGCTATTGTCCCGGCATCGCGCACGATCGCCGCATCATAACGATCGGCAACAATCAACCCCGTCCGCTGCGGCAGCATTTCCGGCCTTTCAAGCAGTGCTACATCGAACCCCGTCGGCACCGCCCAGAAGAAGCGGTCGCAATAGTCGAGATATTCGGTCCATTTGCCGTCACCGAGCAAATCGGCACGCGATATTTTGACCTCGACAATCGTGACTTTCCCGCGCGCGCACAGACCCATCAGGTCAACGCGCCGCCCGTTGCCGAGCGATACTTCCGCGACCGCCAGACAATCCTCGCGCGCGAGCATTCGCATCGTGCCGCGTGTCACGTCGGCGGTGACAATCCGATCCTGAAGTTCGGCCCGCATGGCCAGACACTAGAACAGGACAGGAACGATGGAAAGCCGGTTCGGTCGCCCTGGGATGGGATTACCGATAGAAAACGTGATTTCCGATCGCCGCAACGCGTGTCATCCGCCACGCGGGAGCAACCCGGCGCGCGTGAAAAAATAGCGCACTCGCCGCCGTCGGCGTCCACATCTCATTCATCGCAATATGCGCAACTGCGACGGCGGTTCGCCAATTCGCGCTGTTGCGAGGAATTGCCGGCATGGTTCCGCTGCGCACGAAAGAAAATTGACCGCGCTGCATCACGACACCACAGAGCGTGGCGGCAAAACGACCCGATGCCGCGCGATTCATGATTACTTTCGCCACGGCCAGCTGGCCGTCGAGCGGCTCACCCTTGGATTCGAAATAAACCGCGTCTGCCAGGCACTCATGCTCGCGATCTGCGGTTTCCGACGCCGCATGCCGGCGAACCAGATCTGTCAGCGACTTCGCCTCAGCCTGTTCGGCGTGGTCAACGGCATCATCATTCGCGGAAGCAGGTGCGGGCGACTCGTTCTGGCTGGCCGGCAATGGTATCGCTTGCGGGATCGGAGGAAGCGGATCGACTGCCGTCGCCGAGAGACTCATGGGCAGAGGTGCCGCCTGAAGCATTTCACCCGACGCGCCCGCCACGCCGAGTACCAGGGCCGAAAAACCGACAGCCCGAAAAATATTCAACATTCATAATCTGCACTATGCGGAAGAGTAACTATTATGCCGGGCGAAACAGAAAATTGCCCCGGTTAACTCTGCCGACTGCGAACGGCGTATCGATGTTCCACCCTTATACCCGGCAGAAACGAACAACACGGCTGCGCGTTTTTGAAGACCTGTCGCTTCGATTGGCCCCTGACGAGAGTCAACCATCGCCGCTCGTTTCGGCGGCGAAGCGTTCTGCATCCGCGATATCCAGTTCAATTATCCACAAATCGGGGTCTCGCATTTGCCGTCGCGTCAGCCACGCCGTCGCCTCTTGCGACTCGACTCCGGCTGCCGGACCGACCGGCTGCCATGAATATTGGCTGCTTGCGTCGAGCACCCGTTCGCGAAACCCAGTGAACACCCCTTTTTCCATCAAAACCAACAGGATCGCGCCCGCCGTTGGGTCGCCCTTGGCCGCAACAACGGCGTTACCACCTTCGGCGCTCACGCGCCTGATCAGCGCCGAGACCAGCATCGCGCTGGTCAGGCGTGGGATCACGTGCCGCGTCTCGACAAGGTCGACAGCGCCTTGCCCGACCGGTTGAACGTGTCCATGCGCCAGGAGTGGGCGTCGCCTGAGCCCTCGAAAGTCAAGTCAGGCGGCATCCCGCGCTTCACCGCCTTCGAACAACACTGCCAAGGCATCGGCCGACGCCGCGCCCCGCAGCTTTGCAACGAACGCACGGTCGCGCAGTGCGCGGCTCACCTGGGCAAGTGCCTTGAGGTGGTCGGCTCCGGCGTCGATGGGCGACAGCAACATCATCACCAGGTCGACGGGCATGTCGTCCACAGCGGCAAAGTCGATCGGATTGGCAAGCTGGACGAAGATTCCGACGACCCGGTCGAGTCCGTCGATCTTGCCGTGGGGGATCGCGATGCCACCGCCAAAGCCAGTGGAACCGAGTCGTTCGCGCTCGACCAAACGCTCGACCACCTTGCGTTCGTCGATAGCGTAAACGCGCTCGGCCAGTTCGCCGAGCGCGTGGAACAGCGGTTTTTTACCGGTCACAGGCAGCGCGGCGGCAATTGCACCAGGCGCAAAGAAATGAGCTAGTCCAGTCATGAAATTTCCGAATGTCAGGGGCTTTGGTGTGCCCCTTTCGCCAGTTTCGTTAGCTGCGCAAGGGCTCCACCCATCCAATCGTGCCATCGTCCCGCCTGTAGACCATATTGAATGCCCCGGTCCCGGCATTCTTGAACAACAAAGCGTTGGTATTGCGCAGGTCGAGCATCATCACAGCGTCCGACACGCTTGCATCGGGCACATCAACCCGGGTTTCCGCGACAACGACGGGATGATCGCTGACATCCTCGGGCGCGTCATCGGCCTGGAAAACCGTGTAGCGTGCGGCTTCGAGGTCGACGCTGTCCCCATTGGGGAGTGCCGGGCCCGCATGACTTTTCAGGCGGCGCATGTACCGCCTCAACTGCCGCTCGATCTTGTCCGAGGCTTCGTCGAAAGCCGGATGGGCTTCCGTCGCGCGTCCGCCGCCCTTGAGGATCAGCCCCTGCATGACATGTGCGACGATATCGCAGGAGAACCCGTTGTCGTGCGGTCCTCGTCCAAAGGTGACATTGGCGGAAATCGCGCGCGCGAAATATTTCGTGGCTATCCCCTGCAGGCGGTCATCGACATGTGTCCGCAGCGCATCGCCGGTCGCGACCTGGTGGCCTGAAACACGGATTTCCATGCTGTATCTCCTTCGTTCAGCAAGTGCCCACTCCATCAGCGGTCGACCACAGCGGGTCGACGAGCAAAGTCAAAAACGCACGATGACGCTCTATTTCTTCATCACTCGGCCGGTGGGGCAAGGGGCGGCGGGTAGGGGAAACGGGGGACGATGTGCTCGCGGGCACAGCGAGCGCTGCCCGGCCCGGTACTGCGATGTCGAGCCCGATCTGCCTGCCGCCCGTCAGTTCGACATACACTTGCGCCAACAGCTGAGCATCGAGCAGCGCCCCGTGCAGCACGCGGTGGCTACGGTCGATACCGTAACGCGAACACAGAGCATCGAGACTGTGCTTGGCTCCCGGATGCCGCGCTTTCGAAAGCGCCAGCGTGTCGATGATACGCGCGCGGGGCAGATGGAGCCGGCCACATGCCGACAGTTCCGCGTTCAGAAATCCATAATCGAACATGGCATTGTGCGCGATCAGAGGCGAGTCCTCGAGGAAATCGAGCAGATCCTCGACCCGTTCTTCAAAGCAAGGCTTGTCCGAGAGAAAGGCGTCACTCAACCCGTGAATCTGCTCGGCAACGCTCGGCATCGACATGCGTGGATTGAAATAGGCGTGAAAGGTGCGGCCGGTTTCACAGCGGTTGACCAGCTCGACACATCCGATTTCGACAACACGGTCCCCCTGCGAGGGGTCGAGACCGGTGGTTTCAGTATCGAAGACGATTTCGCGCATTAGCCGACGACTATCCGCCCAAGCGCGCCAACAGGCAAGCGACGACCTCGGCAACCCGTTTCCGGGTTGCATCGATGCTAACGCCGGTGTCGATAATCACATCGGCTCGCCGACGCTTGTCGTCGTCAGGCAGCTGCCAATCGACGATCGCGTCGAATTTTTCAGGGGTCATGCCTTGCCGGGCGAGCACGCGTTCCCGCTGGATCGCCAATGGCGCGGACACCACGATCGTAACATCAACCTGCGCCTCACCACCTTTTTCGAACAGCAACGGGATATCAAGCACGACCAGGGCCGCGGCGCTGTTTTTCCGGAGGAAATCTGCTTTCATCGCGGCGACGCCCGGATGGACGATCGCTTCGAGTCGTCTCATTGCATCATCGTCGCCGAGGACGCGTGCAGCGAGCTGCTGCCGATCAACACCCGCCTCGGTTGTCGTGCCTGGAAAGGCGTCTTCAATCGCCGCGATCAACGCTCCACCTGGCCCTTGCAGCACATGGACGGCAGCGTCGGCGTCGAACACTGGAACGCCGAAGTCGCGGAACATGCCCGCGACCGTCGACTTGCCCATGCCGATCGACCCCGTCAGGCCCGCGACAATCATGCGGTCAGCAAGGCCCGCAACGCTTCGTCCCGGTCGCGCGGCGCGGGCGCGCCAAAGAACATTTCGAAAGCGACCGCGGCCTGGCCGATCAGCATGTCGAGACCATCGATGGTGGCAAGTCCCCGCGCCCTCGCACTGGCAAGCAACGGCGTTTCGAGCGGTGCATAAACCAGATCATAGACCAAAGCATCAGCAGACAAAGGCGCAAGGTCAATCTCCAGCGCCGGCTGGCCGGACATCCCGAGCGAGGTTGCGTTGACCAGCAGCGACGCCCGCGGCAGCGGTGCATGCATCGGGAGCACTTCACCCTTAAGCCCAAAACGCGCGAGCAGTGCCGCCCCCTTGAGAGGAGACCTTGCCACCAGCGTAACATGCGCAACGCCGCATTTTTCGAGCGCAAATAAGACAGCGTGCGCGGCACCCCCCGTACCGATCACGATGACGTGCGAACCGTTGAGCTGCACGTCGGCCAATGGCGCATAGAATCCTGCTGCGTCGGTATTCGTGCCAAAAACGGTCCCGTCGGAACGCCGCACGACGGTATTCATCGCCCCAATCGATGTAAGCACCTCACCCGGATCATCGACATAGTCGATGATTGCGATCTTGTGTGGGATTGTGACGTTGCAACCACGCCAGTTCGGATCGTCGCGGCGACGTGCAACAAACGCAGCCAAGTCCCGCGGCCGTACATGGGTTGCATCATAAGTTCCGTCGATACCAAGGGCGTTCAGCCAGAACCGATGAATGATCGGGGATTTCGAGTGGTCGATCGGATCGCCAATGACTTCGGCGCGGGGCGTCATGACACCAATATTCCCCTCGTTCGCAGCCAGCCTAGCAACGCCAGCAGCGGCAGACCGAGAACAGCGAAATAGTCGCCATCGATCCGGTCAAATAACTGGGCACCCAGTCCCTCGACCCGGTAGCCGCCCAGGCACCCGGCAACAGCGGCGCCCTCCCGCTCAACATAGTCGGCAATGAATGTCTCACTCAGTGGACGCACCGAGAGCGTGACGCTGTCAACATGACGCCACACCGGACGACCGGCCTCTGCTGCAACAATCGCCGAATGAAGCCGGTGCCGTCGGCCCGAAATCTGGCGCAGCTGGTCGGAAAGGTTCGCACCCGGCTTATCAAGCAAGGTACCGTCCGCAAGTTCGAGCGTCTGATCGCAGCCCAGCACCAGATCTGCCGGCCGCCGCCCAGAAATTTTCACCGCCTTGAGCTCTGCCAGCGCGTCAGCCAGCGCCCGACCGTCAAGCCCTTCGACCGCGAACCCCGCTTTTGCTGCCTCTTCGTCAACCCCTGACGCCATGGCCTCGTGGTCGATCCCTGCTGCGGTCAGCATCGCCCGCCGTGCGGCGCTCATCGAGGCAAGGATCAGCGTCACGTGGTGCCGCGGCGCTCGTTGCACAGGTTGATGATCGCTGCTGCAGCTTCCTCGATCGAGCGCCGGGTCATGTCGATCACCGGCCAGTCGTTGTCGGCAAACATCCGTCGGGCATAAGCGAGCTCGCCGGCGACCTTATCATGATCCACATAGTCGGTCTCTGGGGCTTGGTTGAGCGATAATAGCCGGTTGCGACGGATTTGAATCAGCCGTTCGGCGTTCGTCACCAATCCGACGACCAGGGGATGCTTCAGGCGGAAAAGCATTTCCGGTGGCGGCGACTCGACGACGATCGGGATATTTGCGGTCTTGTACCCGCGATTGGCCAGGTAGATTGACGTCGGTGTCTTGGATGTCCGCGAAACACCCGCTAGTACGATATCAGCCTCCTCCCAATTTTCGTGACCAACTCCGTCGTCATGCGCAATGGTGAACTGGATCGCATCGACGCGCGCGAAATAGGCAGCGTCGAGTACATGCTGACGCCCTGGTCGCGTCAGCTTGGCTTGTCCCAGCATACTCGACAGCATATTGGTAACTTCATCGAGTGGGGCAATCGCGGGAAATCCTTGTGCCCGGCACAACTCCTCCAACCGTCGGCGCAGGTCGTTATTGGCAAGGGTGAACATGACCAGACCCGGGTTTTTGGCGATATCGCCCATAATCCGGTGGAGATGCCCTTCGCTGCGGACCATCGGCCAGAAGTGTTTCATCGGTTCGACATCGTCGAACAACGCCATAGCGGCCTTGGCGATCGCCTCGAGCGTTTCCCCGGTCGAATCGGACAAGAGATGGAGATGAAGTCGGTTCACGCACCTGCTTGTGCACAAAAGGCAGGAAAACCGCAAAGACACCGCTGGGGATCGCAGCCAAGCCAACAATGCTCACCATCGTCACCGGCGCTATGCGCGTAACCGTCCACAGCCGCAGCCTTTTTGGACTAACCTGTGGATTGCGGGAACGACACTGTCCGACTCACCGGCCTGCCGGGCGCCCGCCTGCGTCAAGCTGTTGGCAGAACGGCGGTGATTGCATAAACCCCGCGTCGACGTGACCCAACATCTGACAACAACTATCTATTAGACTCTTAATGAGGACCTTGGTTTGAACCAGATGCCCCTCCCGCCGATCCTGTCGGTTCTGCGGGGAAATCGTATCGATCCCCCTCCGGTCTGGTTCATGCGCCAGGCGGGACGATATTTGCCCGAATATCGAGCGCTTCGGGCTTTGAAGGGCGGATTCCTTGATCTCGTTTACGACGTCGAGTCTGCAACTGAAGTAACGTTGCAACCGGTTCGCCGGCTGGGGTTCGATGCCGCCATCCTGTTTTCCGATATTCTCGTCATTCCCCATGCCATGGGCCAGGATCTGTGGTTCGAGGAAGGCGAGGGGCCGCGCCTTGCGCCGACGTTGCTCGATACATCGCTGGAGGTGCTCAAGGCGGCCCCCGAACGTCTCGAGCCGGTTTATGGCACCGTGCGTGCAGTCAGGGCGGCGCTCGCGCCTGACAAGGCCCTGCTGGGCTTTGCCGGCAGTCCATGGACCGTTGCGACTTATATGATCACCGGACGCGGCAGCCGCGAACAGGCAGAGGCACGCCGGCTCGCCTATCGCGAACCCGAGCGCGTCGCTGCGCTGATTGAGGCGATCACACACGCAACGATTGCTTACCTCCGTCTGCAGATCGATGCAGGAGCGAACGCCGTCCAATTGTTCGACAGCTGGTCCGGAAGCCTTTCGCCCAGGCAGTTCGAAACTCTCGTTATCGCGCCCAATGCCAGCATTGTTGCGGCATTGCGCGAGACGCATCCGCAAACACCGATCATCGGCTTCCCAAAGGGAGCCGGTGGCAAGCTTCCGGCCTATGCACGGGAAACAGGAGTTGATGCGATTGGGGTCGACGAAACTGTCGATCCGGTATGGGCAAACGCCTCGCTGCCTGCCGGTATGCCAGTCCAGGGCAATCTTGATCCGCTTGCACTGGTTGCCGGTGGCGCACAGCTCGATGCCGCGGTTGACACGATCCTGGCGGCGTTCGCCGAACGGCCGCATATTTTCAACCTGGGCCACGGCATCGTTCCAGATACGCCTATCGAACATGTCGAGGCGGTGTTGCGCCGCGTGCGTGGCGGTTGATGGAGTTCGTGCCGACGATCGGCTGGCTCGGCGAAGCCTATCCCTACATCAAGGCCGCGCATCTGATCTTTGTGGTTTTCTGGATGGCCGGCCTGTTCATGTTGCCCCGCTTCCTCGTGTATCATCAGGAAGCTGTCGCCGGCACGACCGAGGACAAGCAATGGGTGCACCGCGAGGAACGTTTGATCGCGATCATTATGCGTCCGGCAACGGTCACGGTCTGGGCTCTTGGCCTTGCGCTTGCCCTGAACATCGGTGCCGCAAGCGAGCATTGGTTTCAGCTCAAATTTGCCCTTGTCGTCGGCCTTACCCTCTATCAGGAATGGATGGTGCGGTATTCACGAGGGCTGGCAGCGGGTGCGCGAACGGCCTCAGGCAAGACGCTGAGGCTGCTTAACGAAGTACCTGGAATTGCAGCGATTTTTATTATCGTACTGGTAATCGTAAAGCCATTTTAGGTGTTGGCGACTCCATCCTGAACGTTGCAGGATCGTGCTGAGCTCCGTAACGACCGCCGGACGAGAGAAAGATCAAAATCATTGCAGGGCCCGTGCCGCGGCTGCTTAACCCGACAACGCCTCTGCCGCTTGACTTAACGGGTCAACCATACGACATCTGTGTCGCGGATCACCAATCCGTACTCTCGGGCACCGGTCCTCGGTTGTCCTGTGTGATGCCCCTGATGATGGTTGCGTCGCCATTTCCCACTCACTGCGGAACTACCCAATGCATTTGAAAGATTTGAAGAATAAAAAGCCGGCCGAGCTCGTTGAAATGGCTGAGGCGCTTGGCATCGAGAGCGCGTCGACCCTGCGTAAACAGGACCTGATGTTCGCCATCCTGAAGGTTCAGGCAGATAATGGCGAGCAGATCATGGGCCTCGGCACGATCGAGGTTCTTCCCGACGGCTTCGGTTTTTTGCGGTCGCCTGAGGCCAATTATCTGGCAGGCCCCGACGACATTTATATCTCCCCGAATCAGGTACGTCGCCACGGTCTGCGGACCGGTGACACCGTCGAGGGCGAGGTTCGTGGCCCCCGCGATGGCGAACGTTACTTTGCGCTGACCAAGCTGACGGCTGTTAACTTCGACGATCCCGATGCCGTGCGTCACCGCGTCAATTTCGACAATCTGACGCCGCTCTATCCTGAATCAAAGCTGAGCCTCGACACCCTCGATCCGACGGTCAAAGACAAATCGGCGCGGGTCATCGACATCATCTCGCCGCAGGGCAAGGGCCAGCGTACGCTGATCGTTGCCCCGCCGCGCGTCGGCAAGACCGTGATGCTGCAGAACATCGCCAAGGCCATTACCGACAATCATCCGGAGGTCTTTCTGATCGTGTTGCTTGTCGACGAGCGGCCGGAAGAAGTGACCGACATGCAGCGCAGCGTGAAGGGTGAGGTCATCTCCTCAACGTTCGACGAACCGGCGACCCGTCACGTCCAGGTTGCGGAGATGGTGATCGAAAAGGCCAAGCGGCTGGTCGAGCACAAGAAGGATGTCGTGATCCTGCTCGACTCGATTACCCGCCTCGGTCGTGCCTACAACACCGTTGTGCCGTCGTCGGGTAAGGTGCTGACCGGCGGCGTGGATGCCAACGCGTTGCAGCGTCCAAAACGCTTTTTTGGTGCGGCGCGCAACATCGAGGAGGGCGGTTCACTCTCGATCATCGCGACGGCGTTGATCGACACTGGCAGCCGGATGGACGAGGTGATTTTCGAAGAGTTCAAGGGCACCGGTAACAGCGAAATCGTCCTCGACCGAAAGGTTGCCGACAAGCGCGTCTTCCCTGCCCTCGATGTCGGCAAGTCCGGCACGCGCAAGGAAGAGCTGCTCGTCGAAAAGGGTAAGTTGTCGAAAATGTGGGTCCTTCGCCGCATCCTCATGCAGATGGGGACGATCGATGCGATGGAATTCCTGCTCGATAAGATGAAGGATTCGAAGACCAATGAAGACTTTTTCGACAGCATGAATTCCTAGCGACCATGTCGCTGGACTTTGCCGCGGTATTCACGACTGCGGGCCTTGCGAAACTGGTCCAGATCGTTCTCGCCGATCTCACGATGGCCGGCGATAACGTCGTCATCATGGGTACGATTGCGGCCGGTTTGCCTGCGCGCGATCGTAAACGGGTGCTGCTCCTCGGCATCGCCATCGCGCTTGTCTTCCTGATCGGTTTTGCGCTGATCGCTACCCAGTTGCTGAAGGTGGTCGGCCTTTTGTTCGCCGGCGGCCTGCTGCTGCTGTGGGTCGCCTATAACATGTACCGTGAACTTCGCCCGCATCGCCGGCAAACTGCGCGTGATGGTTCATCGACGCCCGCGACAAAGCACCCGCCAGCGACCAAATCGTTCTTGCAGGCGGCGATCCAGATCACCTTGGCTGACCTGTCGATGAGTCTCGACAATGTCCTCGTCGTTGCGGCCATCGCCCGCGACAATCCGGCTGTGCTGTTCATCGGGTTGACGCTGTCGGTGCTTCTGATGGGACTGGCGGCGAACTTCATGGCGCGGCTTGTCCAGCGCTATCCTGTCATCGCTTGGCTTGGCCTCCTGGTCATACTGGGAGTTGCCCTGAATATGGTCTGGCAGGGCCTGATGGACCGCCACGTTGGCGTCATGACACTGGTGGCATGACGCCGCTTGCCCCTCACGGCCAAGGCTGCGCATAGTCGGCCTGGAACGAGGGAAGTTTGATGAAGATAACCGTCGATGTCGATTGTTCGCCCGAGGAGGCGCGCCGGTTCATGGGCCTGCCCGACCTGACGCCCGTCCACGACGCTTATATCGCACAGATGCTCGACGCGGTTAAAAGCGGCGGCGTGTCGCGGGACGCGCTCGAGGGCATGATGAAAAGCTGGATGCCGATGGGCGAAGCAGGAATGAAATTGTGGACGCAGTTATTCGACAATGTGACGGGGTCGACAAAGTCCTGACGCCCGCCTGTACGACTATATTTGCCCGGTCGACCGGTGCCCTGCCTTCCGCGATTGCCATCATCCGAATTAGCGGACCTGCCGCCTCTGCTGCGCTCGGTGCGCTGACCAGGCGCTCACTGCCTTCCTCGCGTCATATGGCCCTGCGTAAGCTTTATCGGCCCGGCGGAGCGGAGGCGCTCGATTCGGCGCTGGTCCTGTGGATGCCGGGTCCGGAGACGGTGACTGGGGAGGACCTTGTCGAACTTCACGTGCATGGCGGTCGCGCGGTCGTGGCCGCGGTCGAGGCGGCATTGGCCGACCTGCCCGGACTAACGCCAGCGGGTCCGGGCGCCTTCACGCGGCGCGCGTTTGAAAATGGCCGGATTGACTTGACGCAAGTCGAAGGACTGGCCGATCTGCTCGCCGCCGAAACCGAGCGTCAGCGTACCGCCGCCCTCGCGATTGCCGAGGGTGGGTTGCGGCATGAGGTCGACGGCTGGCAGCAACGCCTGCTTATGCTCGCGGCGAGGGCAGAGGCCTCAATTGACTTTGCCGATGAAGCGGACGTCTCTTCCGACGGAGAGGCGTTGTGCCGCGATATCGCTGAACTGGGGATTATTTTGGGCGATGCGCTCCAACGCCCACCGGCAGAGCGGCTTCGCGATGGTATCAGAATTGGTCTGGCCGGACCTCCAAACTCAGGAAAATCAAGCCTGTTAAACAAGTTAGTGGGGCGTGAGGCGGCAATCACCTCGCCCGTTCCCGGCACAACGCGCGATCTGATCGAGGTACCGGTGGCGATAGGCGGTCTGCCGATCGTATTTATCGACACCGCCGGTCTCCGCGGCGATGCCGACGATCCGGTCGAACGCCTCGGTATTGCCCGCGCGGAAGCAGCCCTCGACCGGATGGATATCGTTCTCTGGCTGGGGGCGGCCAGTGAGGCACCCCGGTCCGACCGTGTCATCCTTGTCGCCAGCAAGAGCGACCTTGACGGATCAACCAATCGCTCGGGTTTTCCGACGTCGACGATAACGGGCGACGGGATCGATGCGCTGCTGGCCGCAATCGTGGCGCGGGCGGGAGAGCTTTTGCCCAGCTGTGGAAGCTTTGGCCTGACAATCGATCAGCGCGGCGCACTGAATCTCGCGCGTGACGCGCTTATTCGCGCGAGCACCGTGATGGAACCTGTCCTGCAGGCCGAAGATTTGCGCGCGGCAATGCGGGCGCTGGATCGCATTACCGGACATGCCGATACGGAAGCGATGCTCGATGCGCTCTTCGGGCGTTTCTGTATAGGAAAATAGCCGGCATTATGTAGCGATCGTACCAAAAGTTGCTCTGCCATGCTGGCAGGATGTTTCACGTGAAACATTTTGCCCGTCTTACACTAGCTCGTTACAGGCGGTGCTATGTCCCGGTTCGATGTTATTGTGGTTGGTGGCGGCCATGCCGGCGTGGAGGCGGCCGCCGCTTCAGCGCGGCTCGGCGCTCGAACCGCGCTCGTGACCTTCGACCTCAATATGGTCGGCGCAATGTCATGCAACCCTGCCATTGGCGGCCTTGGCAAAGGGCATCTGGTGCGTGAGGTCGATGCACTCGATGGGCTGATCGGGCGGGCGTCGGACCGCGCGGCCATTCACTATCGCATGCTGAACCGGTCGAAGGGCCCCGCAGTTCAAGGCCCCCGGATCCAGGCTGACCGAGTGCGCTTCGCGCAGGCGATCCGCGCGATGCTGGCTGACGAGCCTTTGCTAACCTGTATCGGCGCGGGCGTTAATGCCTTGCGGATTGAGCATGGGCGCGCAACCGGCATTATCCTCGACGACGGTAGCGAGCTGAGTGCAACGGCGGTCGTGCTGTGTTCGGGGACGTTCCTCCGCGCGCGCATGTTTCGGGGTCTCGTCGTTCATACCGGTGGCCGTGTCGGCGAGAAATCCGCGACGAATTTAGGTGAGCAATTGCAGGCTCTCGATTTGCCAATGGGCCGGCTCAAGACCGGTACGCCGCCGCGTCTCGATGGCCGCACGATCGACTGGTCGCGCCTGGAGCGCCAAGATTCCGACCTCGACGGTTGGTCGATGTCGCCACTTGAGGCTCGGCACCTTCCGCAGCTCCATTGCGCGATAACCCGAACCAATGCGGCGACCCACGATGTCATTCGCGCGGGGATGGAAGAATCGCCGCTTGCCCGGGGTGCGATCGAGGGGCAGGGGCCGCGCTATTGCCCGTCAGTCGAAGACAAGGTGGCTCGTTTTGGCGATCGTGACGGTCATCAGGTCTTTCTTGAGCCCGAAGGGTTAGATTCTCCGCTGATATACCCCAATGGTCTGTCGACTTCGTTGTCGATCGAAGCTCAAACAGCGATGCTCTCAACGATCAAGGGTCTGGAAAGCGTCAGCATGGCGACGCCCGGCTATGCCGTGGAATATGATTATATTGATCCACGGGCGCTTGATCACCTACTTGCGCTAGATGCGGTGCCGGGCGTCTATTGTGCTGGCCAGATCAACGGGACGACGGGTTATGAGGAGGCCGCGGCTCAAGGCCTGGTGGCGGGAGTCAATGCTGCGGCTGCTGCGATTGATAAGGCCGGTCTGCGGCTTGACCGGACCGAGAGTTATATTGGCGTCATGATTGATGACCTCGTGCTGCAAGGTGCCAGCGAGCCGTATCGGATGTTGACCGCCCGGGCGGAAAACCGACTGGCACTTCGCGCCGACAATGCCGCCTCGCGCCTGACAGGACGTGGCATCGAGGCCGGTTGCGTCGGCGCGGCCCGGCACGCATGGTGGCGGCGACGCATGACTCACTTGGAACTGGCGCGCACTGGCAATGACAAAGCGCCAGCCGATGCCGTTGAAGAGATCGCGACCGACGCGCTCTATGCCCCCTATATCGCGCGTCAGGATGCGGAGCGGCGCTCACTTGCCGCCAGCGATCGCGTAAGCCTGCCGGTCGATACACTATGGAATGCAATCCCCGGCCTATCCAACGAGATGATCGAGCGACTTAGTCGCGCGCGCCCCCGATCACTCGGCGAGGCCCGTCGGGTCCGCGGCGTGACGCCCGCTGCCTTAGCGGCAATATTGGTGATCGCGCGGCGCTCTAATGGATGAAGCCGCAGCGTCGGCCTGGCTCGACGCGCATGTTTCACGTGAAACACGCGCTAGGCTTGACGCTTACGCGAATATGCTCGTTGCGGAATCGCATCGGCAGAATCTTATCAGCGCTGGCAGTCGTGAGACTATTTTGGCGCGTCATATCGTCGATTCGGCACAACTTGCGCTCCTCGCTGATGGTTGTACCTCCTGGCTCGATCTCGGCAGCGGCGCCGGATTGCCTGGTCTGGTCGTCGCGATTATTACGGGCCAGCCGGTGGTGCTCGTCGAGGAACGGCGTTTGCGCAGCGACTGGCTCGTGAAGGTCTGCGGGGACCTCAGCCTGGATAACGTCTCAGTAAAACAATCTCGCGTGGAGCAGCTCCCCGCTTTCAAAGTCGGGGCGATCTGCGCGCGCGCCTTTGCGCCCCTCCCTCGGCTGCTCACGCTCGCGCATCGGTTTGCTGACGAAAAAACGCTATGGCTGCTCCCCAAGGGCAGAAGCGCTCGGGAAGAACTGGCGTCGGTCAGTGGGACGTGGCAGGGTGACTTTCGCATGGAACCGAGCCTTACCGATGCAGCAAGTGCCATCATCGTCGCGCGCGGCGTGAGACCGCTCGCCGGGCATGGAGGCCGCAGGTGATTTCAATCTGCGTCGCGAATCAAAAGGGGGGCGTCGGCAAGACGACGACGGCGATTAACGTCGCGACGGCGCTTGCTGCTATCGGCTGGCGCGTGCTGCTCGTTGATCTGGATCCTCAGGGCAATGCTTCGACAGGGCTTGGCGTGCCTCACTCCGACAGGATCCGGTCGAGCTACGAGCTGCTGACCGGCGATTGTTCGCTTGGCGAGGCGGTCATTCCCACACGTGTCCCGCGCCTCGATCTCGTCGCGGCAACGGTCGATCTGTCGGGTGCCGAAATCGAGCTGGTGGATGTGCCCAATCGTACCGACCGTTTGCGCAACGCGTTTGCGGGGGCGGCCGACGCGCGGTGGGATATCTGCCTGATCGATTGTCCGCCGTCGCTCGGGCTTCTAACCATCAACGCCATGGTCGCCGCCCAGTCGTTGCTCGTGCCTCTTCAATGCGAATTTTTTGCGCTTGAGGGACTGTCGCAGCTTCTGCAGACCATCGATCGCATCCGTGCTAAATTCAATCCGTCGCTCGCCATTCTTGGCGTTGCGTTGACCATGTACGATCGTCGCAACCGGCTAACGGAACAGGTTGCCGAGGATGTCCGGGCATGCCTTGGCGCTGCGGTATTCACGACCGTCATTCCACGCAACGTACGCTTGTCAGAGGCGCCGAGCCATGGTCTGCCCGCGCTGATCTACGATATGAAATGTGCCGGGTCGGAAGCCTACATGGCGTTGTCACGCGAACTGATCGGCCGCTTGCCGCCGATGGTGCGGGCAGAGGCAGCGTGAGTTCGAACGTCGAACCTATTACACCGAAGCGGCGCTCGCCTGGCCTCGGGCGAGGTCTTTCTGCATTGCTCGGCGACAGCGCCGCAGAGATCGTCCGCAGTGAGGGCGTGAACGAACTTGCGATCGCGGATATCGTCCCTGATCCCGCCCAGCCCCGGCGGCATTTTGACGATGCCGCGCTCGATGAGCTTGCGGCTTCGATCGCGGCGCGTGGCGTGCTCCAGCCTATCGTCGTGCGCCCCCTGGGTAATCGCTTTCAGATCGTGGCCGGGGAACGGCGATGGCGTGCGGCACAACGTGCGCAACTACACAGTATTCCTGCCATCGTCCGCAGTTTCGATGAAGGCACGACGCTCGAAATTGCGCTGATCGAGAATATTCAGCGCGAGCAGCTCAACGCGATCGAAGAGGGTGAAGCCTATCGCCGCCTGGTCGACGATTTCGGCCATAGCCCCGACGCGCTCGGCAAATTGCTGCACAAGTCACGCAGTCATGTGGCCAATCTAATGCGGCTGCTCGACCTGCCGTTGTCGGTTCGCGCAATGGTTGCCGATGGTCGCTTGTCGATGGGCCATGCCCGGGCACTGATCGGCGCGCCCGATGCCGAACAGTTCGCGGAAATGATCGTCGCTCGCGGTCTGTCGGTGCGGGAGACCGAAGTACTTGTAAAAAAGGCAAAAACCCCCAGAGAAATCGAATATAAGTCGATGCCGGAGCGTGGGTCGAATGCCGACATCGTCCTGCTGGAGCGCCAATTGGGCGACCTGCTTGGTTTGAAAGTGTCGATCACGCACCGAAATGGCAGCGGGCAAGTGGCGGTTTCCTATGCCACGCTCGATCAGCTCGATATGATCTGCCAGCGCCTGAGCGGCGGGCCGGTCTAACGCCGGCGCTCGCCGGCGCGGGCCAGCCCGAGCAACATTTGTTCTGCAAGAACCTCTCCTGCTGCCCCAGTCTGCTTGAGCGCCGCCTCGGCTGCCATGGCCCGATGATGTGCGGTGACCAGTGCGGGCGGTGACCAAAGCCGGACTTGGCGTTCTGCTCCTTCCCTTTCGCGACTGTCGAAAATTCGCGGCCCAGCGCCCCCTCGCCTGGCCGCTGCCAGTCGCGCAAGCAGGAGTGCCCGACGCGATGCGGCTCTCAATGCTGGAATTGCACCTATCGCCGCCTCGCCCATCATTTCGCGGGCCGCATCGACTGGCTTGCCGTCGAACACCGCATCGACCAAATCCCACGATGCGCGGATATCGAGTGCCGCCCCGACCGCCTCGATGTCGCTTCGTTCTACCGGGCGCGGGCGGTCGGGTGCCGCATCGACGTAAAGCGCGAGTTTTTCGATCTCGCGCTGCATCAGCGTGCGGTCCCCCGCCGTCGCGTCCGCAAGCATCCGTGCGGCATCATTCGATAAACGGGCCCCAAATGTCCGCCCGGTCTCGATTGCGATGTCCTCAGCGCGCTTGCCCTCGGGTTTGGCACTGGCGAAGGCGATGACGTCCGGCCGGGCGATCGCGAGCTTCAGCAGGGCGGAGGACGGCTTTAGCTGTCCCGCCAAGATCAGCACGGGACAGCCATGCGGCGCTTCGAACAACGCCTGCACTGCCTGGATCACTTCCTCGCCTCCGGTCACTCTGATCCAGCGCGGTCCGCCGAACATGGTGATGGCCGTTGCTTCGTCCGACAGTCGGGCCGGATCATTCTTCAGCGTTGCGCCTTCAAGGTCGATACGGTCGGCATCATTGCCCATCGTTGTGGCGAAACGCGCCGCCAGTGTTTGCGAACCGCCGTCGTCGGGACCGTAGAGCAGGACCAACCGCCAGCTGCCGTCGGGCTTGTCGAGTGCCCGCACGACTTGCGGCTCGGTCGCTTTCACTGCGGCGGTGTGCCCGACGCACTCGCCGATCGACGGGCGAATAGCGCGATTCGCGCTGTAATCTGGTCGGCAACGACCCCTGACAGCCGCTCCAGCGCGGTATTCTCGGCGGCGATCGTCGCGTAATCCGAACTCACGACGTCGATGCCCGCGTCCGATCCGGCAGTTGCATCGAGTACGACCGTACCGGGACCGATGTCGACGAGGCGGTAGCGCGCGCGAAGAGTCCGACGCTCGCGGGTTACCGCGTCGTCGCGGCGGACACCGAAGCCCGAAATCCGGTCGTCGAGTTCGACCTCGAGCCGGTAGCGGGCATTGCCCGCCGACTGCAGCCGGTCGGTCAGCGCTGCATGCATCAGCCAGCCCGCTTTACCTTCAATCGGGGCAACCGACACGCCCGATAGCGCCTGGGCGACTGCGCCGTTGCCACCGCCACTATACAGCGGCTCCAGGCCGCATGCGGCAAGCAGCATCAGCGGCGCGAAGAGAGCAAAGCGCTTCATGCGACGAGATTGACCAGCCGATCGGGCACGACAATCACTTTCTTCGGCGCGACGCCCGCGAGCAACGGGATGACCTTAGCCGATCCGAGCGCGAGGCTTGCGAGTTCGTCGCGCGGCGTGCCCTTCGCGACCGATAACGTATCGCGCAGCTTGCCATTGACCTGCACCGCAATCGTCACCGTGTCGTCGATGAGCAATGCCGGATCAGCTATGGGCCAGGAGGCATCGGCGACTAGTCCCGGATGGGCGCCTGCTGCCCAGGCCTCCTCTGCAAGGTGCGGCAGCATCGGTGCGATGAGGCGGATAAGTGTGTCGATCGCCGCATCACGGGACGCCGAGGGCGCCGCCTTTTCAAGGATGTTGGTGAGTTCGTGGACCTTCGCAACCGCCTTGTTGAACCCCAGCGCCTCAATATCGGTAGCGATGCCGTCAATCGCGCGATGCAGCGCGCGGTCGACGGTCGGGTCATCGCCGAAATTATCGCGTTTACTTTCGAACAATCGCCACAGGCGCTGGACGAAGCGCCATGTCCCCTCAATCCCGCTTTCAGACCACGGCAGGTCGCGTTCGGGCGGGCTGTCGGACAGCATGAACCATCGCACCGCGTCCGCGCCGTAATGATCGAACATCGGCTCGGGGTCGACGGTGTTCTTCTTTGACTTCGACATTTTTTCGACGCGGCCGACTTCGACGGGAAGGTCGGTTCCGCGAATAAATAAGCCATCGGCCCTTTTCTCGACGTCGTCGGGAGCATCCCACACGTAAATCGGCGGATCGAACGCTACTCCGTCCAGCGATTTTGGGAGCACATGCCGATAAGTCTCGTGTGTCACCATTCCCTGAGTAAACAGTCCGGCGAAGGGTTCGGTGATGCCGATCCGCCCGATCCGGTTCAGCGCACGCGTCCAGAAGCGCGCGTAGAGCAGGTGCAGGATCGCATGTTCGACTCCGCCGATATACTGCCCGACCGGCAGCCATCGCTCGGCCTCTTCGCGGTCGAACGGCTTGTCTTCGGGCTGGCTGGCGAAGCGTATGAAATACCAAGACGAATCGACGAACGTATCGAGCGTGTCGGTTTCGCGCCGCGCCGGCTCGTTGCAGTTCGGACACGCGACGTTCTTCCACGTCGGATGGCGGTCGAGCGGATTGCCCGGTATGTCGAAACTCACGTCCTCGGGCAGCACCACCGGCAATTGCGCGCGCGGCACCGGCATCACGCCGCAGAAGTCGCAATGGATGATCGGGATCGGCGTGCCCCAATAGCGTTGACGTGAGACGCCCCAGTCGCGCAGCCGGTATTGCACTTGTCCCTCGCCCCAGCCCTCGGCCTCGCCGCGCGCGATCACCGCCGCCTTGGCGTCATCGACCGACATCCCGTTCAGAAAGTCCGAATTGACAAGCAACCCGGCACCCGTGAAGGCTTCCACGTCCCGGAAATAGGGGTCGGCGAGGTCGCCGTCTGCCACGACGCGGCATACGTCCAAATCGTACTTCCGTGCAAAATCCAGGTCGCGCTGGTCGTGCGCAGGCACGCCCATCACTGCGCCGGTGCCATAATCCATGAGGACGAAGTTCGCGACATAGACCGGCAGTTTCCTGTCCGGCATCAGCGGATGATCCACGGTCAGCCCGGTGTCGAACCCCAGCTTTTCCGCCGTCTCGATCTCCGCCGCCGTTGTCCCCCCGCGCTTGCACTCCTCGATGAACTGCTCGAGCGCATAGCGGTTTGCCGCAAGCCTCTGGGACAACGGATGATCGGTCGCGATCGCCAGGAAACTCGCGCCATAGATGGTGTCTGGCCGGGTAGAATAAACGTCTATGCTGTCCGACCCGTCGCTCAGGTCGAACGTGATGCGCATTCCTTTCGACTTGCCGATCCAGTTTTCCTGCATCAGGCGGACCTTGTCGGGCCATTGGTCGAGGCTATCGAGCCCTTCCAGCAGGTCGTCGGCGAAATCCGTAATCCGCAGGAACCACTGGTTCAGCTTGCGTTTTTCGACGAGCGCACCCGAGCGCCAGCCGCGCCCGTCGATGACCTGCTCGTTCGCCAGCACCGTCATGTCGACCGGATCCCAGTTCACCGAAGACTCTTTGCGGTAAACGAGGCCGGCCTTGTAAAGATCGAGGAACAGCGCTTGCTCATGCCCGTAATAGTCGGGCTCGCACGTCGCCAGCTCACGGCTCCAGTCGATTGCCAGTCCCAGCCGCTTCAGCTGCGCCCGCATCGCTGCGATATTGGCACGGGTCCATTCCCCTGGGTGCACGCCGCGTTCCATAGCCGCATTTTCGGCAGGCATCCCGAATGCGTCCCAGCCCATCGGATGCAGCACGGCATGCCCGGTCATCCGCTTGTAGCGCGCAAGGACGTCGCCCATCGCATAGTTGCGAACGTGGCCCATATGAATGCGCCCCGACGGGTAGGGAAACATCTCAAGAATATAGGCACGCGGCTTTGTGCTGGCTGAATCAGCGGCAAACGATTGCCGCTTTTCCCATTCGCCCTGCCAGTGCGCATCGGCCTTCAGTGGGTTGAAGCGACCCGAAGCGGTCACGGCCATGTTGATTTTATCCCCCGATTGCGTTCCGGCGCAAGTCGCGGGCCTTGGTCAGGATGATGTCTTCCAGCTTCTGCACGGTTGCCGCCTGAACCGGCACGTCGATCCACGTACCGCCCTGGTTGACCTGGCGTGACGCGGCAACGCGCAGCGCGTCGGCGCGCAGGTCCTGGTCGAGGACGGTGACGGTCAGCTTCATCCGCTCGCCCGAAGCCTTGGGATTGGCATACCAGTCGGTGACGATCACGCCGCCGTTCGAGTCGGTTTGAATCAGTGGCATAAAGCTGACCGTGTCGAGCGCGGCACGCCACAGATAGCTGTTGATGCCGATCGTTGTGGTGCGCGACGCCGCCAGCGCGGTGGTCGGACGATGCTTCTTGGCGTTCGAGCAGGCGGCGAGCGGGGCGATCGCGATCATCGCGGTCAGGACAAAACGGCGCATCATCGGTTGGGAATTCCTCGGGTAACGGGTCGGGCTTCGGTGTCGCGGGTGTTATAGTCATGGTCGCGCTACCGGCAAGCACGCAACGGTCTGTCCAGATTGCGGCAAGATTGTGTGTGCGATGTGCAACACGCGCGCAACAAAAACAGTTCAGGGCTGGTGTAACGAACATCCGGGCGTATGTAAGGAGCTGGTTTGAAGGCGGGGTTTTTGGTGACGGCGATTCGCGTCCTTACTGGAACGATGGGGGTCGGTGCATTGGTCGCATCGCTGGCCGCGCTGTCGCCGGCCGTGGGGGCATCGAAACAGGGCAATCTGCGTCGTCCGCAGCTGGCACTCGCCAGTCACGACTCGATCGGGTCATTCACGCCTGCGGCCACCGATGCGCGGCTGGCTGCCGTATTGTCGCGAAGCGGTCTCAGCGCGAGCGGCTTCCGTTTCACGCCTGCCTCATCGGTTCGTCTGAACCGTTCGGTGACAATCGCGGTTCGTGCGCGGACCAATCGTCCTGCGCTTGCCAGTATCCAGACTGCCCTGGTCGGGACGACACCGTCTGCGCTGTCGCCCGTTGCCTATAATCTCGGCGTAGCGGTTGGCTGGCGCAAATTCGCGCTGGCCGGCGATGTCGAGAAAATCGATATTGCCGGTATCGGGCATCGCGATGCCATCGATGTCGGTGTGAGCTATACGATAAAGCGGTTCTCGACCCGGTTTCAGCTTGGGGCTGACCGCATGGCAGGCGTTGCCCCGCGCCTGGTCGATGACGGCATTGGATACACCGCCGATCTCGGCACATCCTATGCCCTTACCCGCAACCTCGATGTCACCGCCGGCATACGGTACCGTGCGGAGCGCGATCGGCTGGTCCCACAGACCGATACCCGGCGCGACAGCCAGGCAGTCTACGTCGGGACAGCTTTCCGTTTCTAACGGGGTAGCAGGCTAAGTCCGTCGATCGCCGCCCAGCCGTAAAACCCCAGAGCGTGCAACCGCCTTGCCCGTTGCCTTGTCATGCCTCCCAAGGCGATGGCCCGTCTCCGCCAGCGCCCAGCCAATATGCCAGCCATGACGACGCCCATCGCGTGCCGTCCCGGATGGGAACGCGTGACAAATACCGGCGACACGAAGATCAAATCGGCGCGGATATGCTGCGCCAGTGCCAGCTCGGCACCATTATGGACGGCGACGCTCCGCAAGCCCTGTGACGCCAGCCGGGACCGGTGATGCGCGCCGTCGGCCTTCCATTGCCGCGCGCGGATTGGTGGCCCGGAGAGGAACAGGGTCAACCGGCGACGTTTCGCAACTCCCCTGACCTGCTCGAACAGCGCTCGTCTCTGGGGAGCTGGCGTGGCATGATGTCGGAACACGATACCGCTATTCCTCGGCAGGCGCTCGACGACCCTGATCAGGTCGGGAATGCGTTCATCGGTCATCAGCCAGACCTGCGGTAATCGTGATTGGCGCGGCGTCATCGCAGCTCCTATAGCGCGCTCATGCCTGAATTGCCTTCCCCCGAATTGCCTGCCGCCACCCGTCTCGCTGCCGTGCGCCAGGCGATCGACCGTGCCGCACGCCGGTCCGGTCGCAACCCGGACTCAACGACGCTGATCGCCGTGTCGAAGATGCACGGCGCCGATGCAATCCGTCCGCTGATCGCCGCTGGTCAGCGCGACTTTGGCGAAAATCGCGTGCAGGAAGCGGCCGCCAAATGGCCCGACATCCGCCGCGACACGCCTGATATCGTGCTCCACCTGGTGGGTCAGCTTCAATCGAACAAGGCAGCGGATGCCGTTGCCCTGTTTGACGTCATTCATTCGGTCGATCGCCCATCGCTGATCACGGCGCTCGCCCGCGCGATGGACGCGCGTGGCCGTGGTCTGCCGTGCTTCGTCCAGGTCGACCTGGCCGGCGAACCGCAAAAAGGCGGATGCAGCCCCGCTGATCTGGCCCCGCTGTTGACGACGGCGCGCGAGGCCGGCCTGCCGGTAATCGGGTTGATGTGCGTGCCACCGTTGGCGCTGGACCCGTCGCCGTGGTTTGCACTGCTCGCCAAGCTGGCGCGCGATCACGACCTTTCCGGCCTCAGCATGGGTATGTCGGGCGATTATGAAACGGCAGTGACGCTCGGCGCTACCTGTGTCCGCGTCGGCACCGCGCTGTTCGGCACGCGCGCGTGAAACCTTGCCGGGTGCGGCGGGCACGGGCATAGGCGCGAGCCATGGCGCACATGCTCACCATCACCCTGCCCGACGGTTCGTCGCGCGACGTCGCGGCGGGAACGACGCCGGCCGAAATTGCCGCCGCGATCGGGCCGGGGCTCGCCAAGGCGGCGCTGGCGGCGCGCGTCGACGGCGAGCTACGCGATCTCGACCGGCCGCTGACCCACGATGCCCGCCTCGCGTTGGTGACAGCGCGCGACGAGGCCGAGGCGCTCGAACTGGTCCGGCACGATTACGCGCATGTGCTGGCCGAAGCGGTGCAACGGCTCTTTCCCGGGACGCAGATCACGTTCGGGCCGTCGACCGACGACGGATTTTATTACGACTTCGCGCCCAAAGACCGTCCCTTTGCCGAGGAGGACCTGCCCGGCATCGAGGAAGAGATGCGCGCCATCATCGCGCGCGACGAGCGGCTGGTTCGCGAGGTATGGAGCCGTGCCGACCTGATCGCGCGGTGGCAGGCCGACGGCGAGAGTTTCAAAGCCGAATGGGCAGCGACCCTGCCCGAGGGCGAGGAAATTACCGTCTATCGTTCGGGCACGCGCGACGATGCGTGGATGGACATGTGCCGGGGGCCCCACCTGCCCTCGACTGGCCGGCTCGACCCACAGGCGTTCAAGCTGACGCGGGTGTCGGGCGCCTATTGGCGCGGCGACCAGAACAACGCGATGCTCAGCCGCATCTATGGCACCGGCTGGCTGAACAAGAAACAGCTGACCGAACATCTGGTCCGGCTGGAGGAAGCGGCAAAGCGCGACCACCGGCGGATCGGGCAGGACATGGACCTGTTCCATCTGCAGAGCGAGGCGCAGGGCTCGGTGTTCTGGCACCCCAAGGGTTTCGTGCTGTGGCGCCAGCTTGAGGCCTATATGCGCCGCCGCCTCGACGCGGCGGGCTATGCCGAGGTGAAGACGCCGCAGCTGATGGATGCGCGGCAATGGGAACAGTCCGGCCATTGGGGCAAGTACCGCGAAAACATGTTCGTGGTCCCGGACGAAATTCCCAATATCGACGACGAGGGGCCGGTTCTTTCGGGGACCGGCGACCTGATGGCGTTAAAACCGATGAACTGCCCGGCGCATGTCCTGATCTTTCGCCAGGGGATCAAATCGTACCGCGACCTGCCGATCCGCCTCGCCGAATTTGGCTGCTGCCACCGCAACGAGCCGCACGGCGCGCTGCACGGCATTATGCGCGTGCGCCAGTTTACCCAGGACGACGCCCACATCTTTGCGCGTGAAGATCAGCTGATCGATGAAATCCGGGATTTCTGCGACCTGCTCGACAGCGTCTACCGTGACCTGGGCTTCGACAGCTATGCGATCAAGCTGGCGCTGCGCCCCGAAAAGCGATTCGGCGACGACGCGATGTGGGACAAGGCGGAGCAGATCCTGCGCGATGCCGTTGCGGCGGCAGGTCGGGCGACACCCGAGTTCGGCTGGGAAGAATTGCCGGGAGAAGGGGCGTTCTATGCGCCCAAGCTGGAGTTTCACCTGACCGACGCGATCGGGCGGACGTGGCAGGTCGGCACGATGCAGGCCGACACGGTACTGCCCGAGCGCCTCGACGCGAGCTATGTCGGGGCCGATGGCGAACGCCACCGGCCGGTGATGCTGCACCGCGCGATTCTGGGCACGTTCGAACGCTTCATCGGGATATTGATCGAGCATCACGCGGGGCGGTTTCCGCTGTGGCTGGCACCGGTGCAGGCGGTTGTTGCAACGATCGTGTCCGACGCGGATGATTATGCAACCGAAGTGGCAGCGGCACTCGTCGCGGCCGGCATCCGCGCCGAGTTCGACCTGCGTAACGAAAAGATCAATTACAAGGTACGCGACCACAGTCTGGCCAAAGTGCCCTACCTGCTGGTTGTTGGGCGGCGCGAAGCCGAGGAACGGACCGTGGCAGTCAGGACGCTGGGATCGGACGGGCAGCGGATCATGCCAATGGCGGAGGCGATCGCAATGCTCAGGTCCGCGGCGGTACCACCCGATTTGCGTAACGCGACCGGTTTGCAAATTCGCACAAATTGAGCGGATCGTTGGCGCGGCCATAGGCGGCGCTTCGGGCCAGCAGCCAATCGGATGAAAGGTGGAGCACAGGCCTCGCCTCGGCACATTGTCCGGCGATCAGCATGATCACGCGCGGCTTGGCGCCGGCCGGATATACCGGCAGTGCGCGCACCGTCGCATCAAAGGTCAGAAAGCGCCGCGTGGCATCCTCGACCGCGACCTGCCCCGGATGTTCCTGTGCCCAGGCGGCGGCGAGGTCGCGTGAGCTGCCGAGCTCGAAACGCTTCGCCGTCTCGACGGCACCGACCAGGACGAGGGCAGCCAGCAGCACCGCCGCAATCGCCCGTTCGCCGGCGTCCCAGGTGGCTACGGCGAAATGCCCGACGAGGGCGGCGGCGATCGCCCCGACCGGCAGGAACATCCGCGCCTTAGGGTCGATCGCAAGGCCGTAGATCAGTGCAGCGGTGTAGAGCACCGCGACCGCGAGCAGCATGATTTCCGGCGACCGCAAGCCGAGTGTCCGACGGCGCAGGAACGTCAACAACAGCGCGCCCAGCAGCACTGGCCCCATCTGCGGGTTGGCGAGCAGGTTGATAACGCCGTCGATTGTCCAGTTGAGATGGATGTTCATCGCCGGATGCCATCCCGCGATGAACTGGGGATTTAGAATCGGCGAGCGGGTAAGGTCGACACCGGGGGGCAATTCGCTGGTCGCAATCCGGGTATGTGCCTCGGACAGATGAAAGCTAAGCAGCGGGTCACCGGTGGCCATGCTGTAGATGAGCCCCTCGATCGTCAGCGGCAGCGCAAAGCCGATGACGGCGGGCAGCGCCAGACGGCGCAGGTTGGCAGGGGCAAACGGCATTGCGAGCGCGATGATCGGCAGCCACGCGAGGCTGGTCATGCGCGATTGCGCGGCGAACGCCAGCAGCAGGCCGGCGGCAAGCGCCCAGAGCGGGCGGTGCGTCGCGCCCGGACGGCAGACCTGCACGCCCGCCGACACGGCGGCAAGGACGAAGGTCAGCTCGATCGTCTCGACGTTGGGCTGGAGCAGGCCCTTGGCAAAGGAGGCGGTGGCGACGAAGGCGATGCCGCCGGCCAGCGCGGCCTGGTCACCCCATGCCTGCCCGACGAGACGCACGAACAGCACGACCGCAACGACCGAATAGGCAAAGGGCACGATCATCGATTGGATGTGGCCATCGCCGAACAGGCGGAAGACCAGCCCCATAGGGGCGATCAACGGCCAGCGCGTCGCCCAATGCGTCGCCGGCAGGCAATAGCCATGCGCCGCCGCACAGCGAGCCGCTGCGACATAATAATAATCGTCGCCGCCGCCGCCGACATAGCCTACCGGCACCGGCAGGACGAGCAGCATGAGCAGGGCGAGCGCAACGACCGTCGGCGACAGACGCGGGCGCGGCAGCATCCTCCCGTGTGACAGAGCGATAGTCGCCAAGCGAAACTTCCTGTGCGGGGTGAGCCCCATTGTGGCGCGGCGGTAACATCGCCGAAGCTAAAACCATGTTAAGGTCTGATGACGAGGTCGCCGGCCTTTCCAAAACAGCCGCAAGCGGCTAGATAAGCCATATTGTCCGCTTGCGTGGACCCTCTAGGAGAATTTGTTATTCGACCCCCAATGGTACGCCGCCCGCTCGGTCAGCCGCCGATGCCGCTAAACGGCCCGCGTTTCAACGAATTCATTCAGTCGCCCAAGGTTCGCGTAATCGACGAGAACGGTGAGAACCTGGGTGTCCTGTATACCCGAGAAGCGATGGAGCAGGCACGCGAAGTGGGCCTCGACCTGGTCGAAGTATCGCCGAACGCCGATCCGCCCGTCGCCAAATTCCTCGACGTCGGCAAGTTCAAATACGAAGCGCAGAAGAAGGCAAATATTGCCCGCAAGTCGCAAAAGACGCAGGAGATCAAAGAGATCAAGATGCGGCCGAATATCGACGACCATGATTACCAGACGAAGATGAAGAAAATTCACGAATTCATCGAGGAAGGTGACAAGGTCAAGGTGACACTGCGTTTCCGTGGGCGGGAGCTCAGTCACGGACAGCTTGGCATGATCCTGCTGCAGCGTGTGCAGACCGACACCGGGGAAATCGCCAAAGTCGAGCAGCATCCGCGCATGGAGGGACGCCAGATGTTGATGGTCATAGCGCCCAAACAATAACGCGAACCGTAGCGTCTTCGTCACCATAGTGTTGCATAAAAGCCGCTTGGCCCCGCAAAGCCGTGCGATTTCTTTCGCGCGCGCTGGCAAATCGGAAATGATTTGCGTAGGGCGCGCAGCAACGGGCGTGAGGCCCGGTCGAGGGAGAGAGCAATGCCTAAGTTTCACCTGATATTGTCGGCTGCCTGCTGCGTCGCGCTCGGCGCGCCGGCATTCGCGCAAGACAGCGCGCCCGCATCGCAGGCGAGTCCGGCCGATGCATCCGAGAACAACGGCGACATCATCGTTACCGCCACGCGCCGCAGCGAAGCCTTGTCGGACGTGCCGCTTGCCGTTTCGGCAGTGACGGCGGCGTCGCTGAAAAATTCAGGGGCGAGCGATCTGCGCCAGCTCAACCAGCTTTCCCCATCGCTGCTGGTGTCCTCGACCTCGTCGGAAGCGGCAGGCGGCGGCGCGCGCATTCGCGGCATCGGCACGGTCGGCGACAATCCCGGCCTCGAAAGCTCGGTCGCAACGTTTATCGACGGCGTCTATCGCAACCGCGCGGGCGTCGGCCTGACCGAACTGGGCGCGATCGACCGTATCGAAGTGCTGCGCGGACCGCAGGGGACGTTGTTCGGCCGCAATGCCAGCGCTGGCCTCATCTCGGTCATCACCGCCAAGCCATCGTTTACCTTCGGTGCCGAGGGCGAGGCGACCTATGGCAATTATAATGCCTATCGCTTCGTCGGCGGCGTGACCGGACCGATCAGCGAGCAGGTGGCGCTGCGCCTCGACGGCGTGTATTCGAAGCGCGACGGTTTCCTTCATGACGTCATTTCCGGGCGGGATATCAACGGCCGCGATCGTTATGTGGTCCGCGGCCAGGCCCTGATCCAGCCGAGCGCCGACCTGTCGATACGACTTATCGGCGACTATTCGGACCGCAAGGAAGAGTGCTGCGGCGCCACCTATCTCCCCGCGCGCGACGTTACCGCGGGTACGACCGGCGCGGGATCGTTCACGAGTTCGACAAGCACGATCGCGGGTATCGAGCGTGCGCTGGGGGGGGTCATCAACGACAACACCTTTTCGCGCAACGTGTCGATCACGCCCGGCCAGGGCTATCGCGGCGACGTCCGCGATTATGGACTGTCAGGCGAAATCAATTATGCGATGGGTGACCTCAACCTGACGTCGATTACCGCGTACCGCGACTGGCGCTGGCTGCGCGGACAGGATGCCGATTTCAACAATCTCGACATCCTCCACCGCGCCGGTGACGGAACGGCGAATGAGAGCTTCAAGACCTTCACCCAGGAATTGCGGCTGCAGGGCAAGGCCTTCGGCGACAAGCTCGACTTCCTGGTCGGCGGCTATTTTGCCAACGAAATCCTGACGTACCGGGACAATATCTCCTACGGTACCGATTATCAGCGCTACGCTAACTGCCTATTGTTCGCGAGTGTCCTGCCCAGCGCTGTCGCACCGACGCCGACCGGGCAATGCGTTAATGTTCCCGTGGTCCAGGGCACGGTGGCGTTCCTGAACAGCTTGCCCGCTGGCGATCCGCGAAAAGCAAGCATTCCGCTGTTGTCCGCGCTGATCCTTAACCCGGCATCACCGGGCTTTGGGTCGCTCGGTGCCGCACTCGGCCAGCCGGGACTGTCGCTGAACGGGGTGACGAGCGACGATCGCTATCATCAGCGAAGCCGCAATTTTGCGGTTTTCACTCATGATGTCTTCGCGCTGACCGATACGGTCTCGCTCACGCTCGGCGCGCGTTACACGAACGAGAAGAAGACGCTCGATGCGACGCTGACCGACAACAATACACTCTGCCGCGTGATCAGTGCCTCGCCGTTTGCCAGCCTTAGGACGCTGCCGTGCGTCATCCCATCAGTGCCGGGCGGATCGTTCACGCAAAACGGGTCCGAAAAGAGCGAGGAGCGCGTGACCGGTACGGCGGTGCTGAGCTGGAAGCCCACGCCGCAGCTGCTGACCTACGCCAGCTATTCGCGCGGCTACAAGGCGGGTGGCTACAACCTCGACCGCGCGAGCCTCTATCGTCTGGGCAGGACGTCAAGCGCCAATGGTACGGGCGCGGTCGACGGAACCGTGCTCAGTCTCGACCAGCTGCAGTTCAAGCCCGAAATCGTCGACGCGTTCGAGGTCGGCGCGAAATTCAATGGTCATGGCTTTGACCTGAACATCGCGGGATTCTATCAGAAATTCAATAACTTCCAGCTGAACACATTCAACGGCGTCAACTTTGTCGTCGAAAACGTCCAGGGCTGCACGACGCTTGCGGGCGGTGACGGTTCCGACAGCGACCTGATCGCGGGCAATAGCGCCTGTACCGGCAAGGAAAAGGCAGGCGTCACGTCGAAGGGCGTCGAGATCGAAGCGTTTATCCGCCCGGCCCGAACTGTGGCGGTCAACCTCGGAATGACAGTCGCTGACACCAAATATGCCAAGAACCTGATCGGCAACACGTCACTGATCAACCAGACCGGATCGCTGTCGCCGGCATTCTTCCAGTTGCCCGGCGCGCGGTTGTCCAACTCGGCCGAATATGTGGCAACGGGATCGCTGACGTGGACCCCCGACATCGGCAGCACCGGGCTGACCGGCCTAATCTATGCCGACTTCCGTTATTCGAGCGATATCAACACCGGGTCCGACCTCGATTTCGAAAAGACGCAGGACGGCACGGTGCTGGTTAATGCGCGCGTTGGGATCAGGGGGTCAGGAGGCCGCTGGGGACTTGATGTCTGGGCGCAAAATCTGCTGAACACCAATTATCAGCAGATCGCGTTCGATGCGCCGCTGCAGGGGTCGGGCTCGACCAACTCGGTCCGCCAGGGTCTCGCTGCTTCGTCGACGGGGCTGTACGGGGCGTTCCTCGGCGAACCGCGCACCTATGGTGTGACCGCGCGCTTCAAGTTCTGATGAAGGCCGGCCCCTCGCCAACCGCGAGGGGCGTCAGGCCGCGACGTTCCTGCGTTGAGTCTCGCCTGCTGCTGCATCGAGCAGGCGTTTCTCGACCGTCTTCAGCCGCTGGACTCCGGTGATTTTGTCGCCGGTCAGGTCGGTCACGTAAAAGGTATCGACGGCGCGTTCCCCATAGGTGGCGATGTGCGCCGAGCGGATGGTCACGCGCGATTCGAACAGAGCAAAGGCCAGCGCGTGGAGCAGCGCCGGTCGGTCGCGGGCGTTGACTTCGACCACGGTGTAGCGGTTCGATGCCTTGTTATCGATCAGCACATTGGGCGCCACGGCAAAGGCGTCGGCCCGCGGGCGCGGCAGCGGGCGCGCGGCGAGGCTTTCGGCGAGACGGCCGCGGTGCGCCAGCGCATCTTCGATCGCACGCTCAAGGCGCTTCAGCCGCCCGGCCTCGTCAAAGGGCTGGCCGAACGGATCCTGCACCAGGAAATTGTCGAGCGCCATTCCGTCGCGGGTGGTGTGGACACGGGCGTCGATGATGCTTGCCCCTGCCAGATGGATGGCCCCGGCAAGCCGGTAGAACAGGCCCGGATGATCGGGTGTCCAGACGGTGACCAGCGTTGCGCCTCGCGCCGGATACACCTGCGCGGCCACCGTCAGCGGTGCGTCGCCCGCGTCCCCCACGGTGCGGGCATTGGCGGTGAGGACGTCGTCAGGCTCGGCGATCCAGTAGCTTTCGGGCATTCGGCGCGCATACCGGGCAAAACGGTCGGCAGGCCAGCCGAGGGACTTGCCCAGTGCGGCCTGTTTCGCCGCGATCTTTTCGACGCGACCGGTCTGCTTGTGCCCCAGGCGCAGCACTTCCTCAGCGGCCTCGAACAGGTCGCCGAGTAGCTGGCGCTTCCACCCGTTCCACACGCCCGGCCCCACCGCGCGGATATCGACGATTGTCAGCGCGAGCAGCAGGCGCAGGCGTTCGGGGCTCTGCACCTTTTCGGCAAAGTCCATGATCGTCTTATAATCCGACAGGTCGCGCTTGAACGCGCTTGCTGACATCAGCAGATGGTAGCGGACAAGCCAGGCGACCGTCTCGGTTTCGGCCGGGGTCAGGCCGAAGCGCGGGCATAGTTTCATCGCGACTTCTGCCCCGAGTACGCTGTGGTCGCCCCCGCGCCCTTTGGCGATGTCATGGAGCAGCACCGCGACATAAAGTACGCGGCGCGAGACGATCTGACGCATCAGCGCCGTGGCAAGCGGATGATCTGCCTGCAGTTCGCCCCGCTCGATGCGGGAGAGCAGGCCGATCGCACGGATCGAATGTTCGTCGACCGTATAGTGATGATACATGTCGAACTGCATCTGCGCCACGACCCGGCCGAAGTCGGGCACGAAGCGGCCGAATACCGTCGCCTCGTTCATCCAGCGCAACACGGTTTCAGGGTCGCGCTGAGACGTGAGCACATCGAGGAAGAGCGCGTTGGCCCGCGGGTCGGCCCGCACGCGCGCGTCGATGAGCTTCGCATCGCGATTGGCGGCGCGCATCGCGTTGGGGTGGATTTCGAGGCCTTGGGCATCGGCGACCGCAAAGAGCTCGATCAACCGGACCGGATCGGCGCGAAACCAGTCGTCGCTTGGCAGCGCGAGCCGCCCGCGATCCAGGATCAGCCCGGCAAGCTTGCGGGGGCTGCGCATGAACCCGGGCAGGCCGAAACGTCGCCCTTTAGGGGCAAGGCTGTCGTCCAAATGCGCGAGGAACACGCCGGTCAGGTCGCCTACCGCCTTGGCGGTCAGGAAATAATGCTGCATGAACCGCTCGACTGCGGAACGGGCCGGCGCATCACGATAGCGCATCCGCCGCGCGATCTCCGGCTGCACGTCAAAGGTCAGCCGCTCCTCGGCACGGCCGGCGACGATGTGAAGGTGGCAGCGCACCGCCCACAGGAAATTTTCGGCTTTTTGAAACTGGCGCAACTCAAGCTGGGTCAAGAGCCCCTTGTCCACCAGTTCGGCGACAGTTCCGACGCGGTGCAGATACTTACCGATCCAGAACAAGGTGTGGAGGTCGCGCAGGCCGCCCTTGCCCTCCTTCAGATTGGGTTCAACCACATAGCGGCTGTCGCCCATCCGCTTGTGCCGCGCGTCGCGCTCGGCAAGTTTTTCGGCGACGAAGTCCCGGGCCGTGTTGGCGAGAATCTCGCTGTCGAAGCGCGCGGCCGCCTCGTCATAGAGCGTCTGGTCTCCCCATACGTAGCGCGCCTCGAGCAGCGCCGTGCGGATCGTCAGGTCGCTTTTCGCCATGCGCATCGTCTCGTCGAGCGAACGCGACGAATGGCCGACCTTCAGCCCCAGATCCCAGAGCGTATAGAGCATCGATTCGATGACCGCCTCGCTCCAGCCCGTCGGCTTCCAAGGCGTGATGAAGGCAAGGTCGACGTCGGAAAACGGGGCCATTTCCCCCCGCCCGTAACCGCCGACCGCCGCCAGCGTCAGCCGCTCGCTGGTTGTCGGGTTATTGATCGGGTGAAGGCGCTGCGTTGTGAAATCAAACAGCAGGCGCAGGATCTGGTCGGTCAGAAAGGCCTGTGCCGCAGCCACCGGATTACCGTTCGAAGGATGCGCGGTGAGACGGCCGGCGATCTCGACCCGGCCTGCTTCGAGTGCAGGCTTGAGCACTGCGGCCCCGGCTTGGCGCAATTCGGTGCCAGTGCCGCCGAGGTCGGCCAGCGCCTCGGCTAGTATGCGGCGATCGATAATCGCGCGCCGATTGAGGAGCTGGTCGAAGCGTTCGGGCATTATCGGCACATAGGGTGTCCGGAGCGCGGCGTCACCTTGCGCTAGGTTTCGCTGGCCAGCGCTTTCAGCCGGTAGAGCGCCTCAAGGGCTTCACGCGGGCTGAGCGTGTCGGGATGGATCGCCGCCAGCTCGGCGTGCAAGGGGTCGGGCACGGCCTGCTCGACCAGCAGAGAAAACAGCGGCAGGTCGTCGAGCCCGGCGGCAAGGCCACCGGTCGCGGCACGCCCGGCCTCAAGCCGTGCCAATACCGATTTGGCACGGGCGAGAACCGCTGGCGACATGCCCGCGAGCCGCGCCACGGCCAGGCCATAGCTGCGGTCCGCAGGTCCCGGCGCGACCTCGTGCAGCAGGACCAGATCGCCCTTATACTCGCGCGCGCGGACATTGTGCAGGGAGAGGGCCTCTAGCTTTTCAGCGAGGCGGGTCAGTTCATGGTAATGCGTCGCGAACAGGCAGCGACAGCGGTTGACCTCATGCACCGCCTCGACCACTGCCCAGGCGATTGCCAGCCCGTCATAAGTCGACGTGCCCCGGCCGACCTCATCGAGGATGACGAAACTGCGATCGGTCGCCTGTGCCAGGATGGCGGCAGTCTCCACCATTTCAACCATGAAGGTCGAACGCCCGCGCGCCAGATTGTCGGAGGCACCGACCCGGCTGAACAGCCGGTCGACGAGGCCGAGCGTCACCGATTTCGCGGGCACGAAGCATCCGGCCTGAGCCATCACGGCGATCAGCGCATTCTGCCGGAGAAAAGTTGACTTACCGCCCATGTTGGGACCGGTGACAAGCCAGAGCCGATCGGCATCATCCAGGGTGCAGTCATTGGCGACAAAACGCCCCCCGCTTTGAGCCAGCGCCGCCTCAACCACCGGGTGACGGCCGCCGCAAATCTCAAAACAGGCGTGGGCGACGAGGTGCGGGCGGCACCAGTCGCGTTCGACGGCGGCCTGAGCATTGGCTGCCATGACGTCGAGCCGGGCGAGCGCGTCGGCGGTTGCCGCGATTGCCCGCGCCGAAGCCAGCGCGAGCGCCGTGAGTTCCTCGAAATGCGCCGCCTCGGCTGCAAGGGCGTGAGCGCCCGCCTGTGTCACGCGCGCCGCGACTTCATGCAGTTCGGGTGCATTGAAACGAACGACCCCGGCGAGCGTCTGGCGGTGAGTGAAGCCGGAATCAGCCGACATCAGCGGATCGGCCGCGCGCGCGGGCACTTCCACATGATAGCCGAGCACGCCGTTGTGACGTATCCTGAGCGTCGCTATGCCCGTGTTTGCCCGGTAGCGCGCCTCGAGCGCGGCAATCTCCCGCCGGCCGATGCCGCCGACATCGCGCAGGTCGTCGAGCGCGGCATCATAGCCCGGCGCGATATAGCCGCCACTATTCGCATCGGCCGGCGGCTCGGCGACGAGCGCGCGGGTCAGCGTGTCGATCAGCGCGCCATGGCCGGTGAGCGCTGGCAACAGGCGACCCAGCAGTGGCGGGGCGTTGGCGGTCGCGGCCAACCGCTCGCGCAAATCCCAGGCGCGGGCGAGCCCGTCGCGCAGCGCCCCCAGGTCGCGCGGGCTGCCGCGCTGGGCCGACAAGCGTGCCAGCGCGCGCGCGATATCGGGGATGGCGCGCAGGGTGAGGCGAAGTTCCTCCCGCGCGATGCCGGCCGCCACCCAGTGCGCAACGAGGTCGAGCCGGGCATCGATCACGTCCCGGTCCATCAGCGGGGCCGACAAGTCGGCGGCGAGCAGCCGCGCTCCTGCCCCGGTTACGGTATAGTCGATCGCATCGAGGAGGCTGCCCTTGCGCCCGCCGCCCTGAGCTTGGGTCAGCTCGAGACTGGCGCGGGTGGCGGCGTCAATGGCCATGTGCGGCGTGCCGGTACGATGGACCGGCGGCGCGAGGAACGGCAAGACGCCCTTGCCCGCGTGATCGAGATAGGCGAGCAGTCCGGCCGCCGCCGCCAGTTCGGCCCGATCGAAGCTGCCAAAGCCGTCCAGCGAGGCAACGCCGTGCAACGCGCGCAGGCGCGCCTCACCCTTTGCCGAGTCGAAGTCGTGCCACGGACGTTCGGCGGCCGTCGGGTTACTTCCTGCCGGAGCGATGAGTTCAGAGGGCGACAGCCGGGCGATTTCAGCGTCGAGCGCGTCGGCGGCGACCTCACCCAGTTCGAATGCCCCGGTCGAAACGTCCGCCGCCGCGATCCCGACGCGCCCGTTCATGGGGACAAGCGCGACCAGCCAGTTGCTGGCGCGCGCATCGAGCAGGACATCCTCGGTCAGCGTGCCCGGCGTGACAATGCGGACAATCGCCCGCGCGACAATCGATTTGCCGCCCCTGGCCTTCGCCGCTGCCGGGCTTTCGACCTGTTCGGCGATCGCGACACGATGTCCCGCCCGGATCAGCCGGGCGAGATAGGCGTCGGCGGCATGGACAGGGACGCCGCACATCGGCACTTTTTCACCGTCATGTTCGCCGCGCGCGGTCAGCGCGATATCGAGGCAGGCGGCGGCAACGCGGGCATCGTCGAAGAACAGTTCGAAAAAATCGCCCATCCGGTAGAAGAGCAGGCAATCGGGGGCCTCAGCCTTAAGCGCGTGATATTGCGCCATCATCGGGGTGGGAGAAGAAGTCACGCGCCGCTGGTTACTGCGCATGGTTGGCTTGGCAAGGCTTCGCTCCTAGGGAGAGAACGACCAGAGGGGATCCCACCCATGTCCGAAGATGCCAATATTGCCTTTTCCGATCGCGAAGCCCTGTTGTTTCATTCGACCGGGCGGCCGGGCAAGATCGAGATCATCGCCTCGAAGCCGATGGCGACGCAGCGAGATCTGAGCCTAGCCTATTCGCCGGGCGTAGCGGTGCCGGTGCGGGCCATCGCCGAGGACCCGGCCGCCGCCTATGATTATACCGCGAAGGGCAATCTGGTTGCGGTCATTTCAAACGGCACCGCCATTCTGGGACTAGGCAATTTGGGCGCGCTTGCGTCGAAGCCGGTGATGGAAGGCAAGGCAGTGCTGTTCAAGCGCTTTGCCGACGTCGATTCGATCGATATCGAGCTCGCGACCGAGGATCCGCAAGCATTTATCGATGCAGTCGCATTGATGGAGCCAACGTTTGGGGGGATCAACCTCGAGGACATCAAGGCGCCCGAATGCTTCATTATCGAGCAGGCGCTGCGCGAGCGCATGAAGATTCCGGTCATGCACGACGACCAGCACGGGACCGCGATCATCACCGCAGCCGGCCTGATCAACGCCGTCTACCTCACTGGCCGTGAACTCAAGGAAGTAAAGGTTGTCGTCAACGGCGCGGGCGCGGCAGCAATCGCGTGCACCGAATTGATCAAGGCGATGGGCGTGCGCGCCGACAACGTCATCATGTGCGACCGCAGCGGCGTCATCTATCAGGGCCGGACGCAAGGCATGGACCAGTGGAAATCAGCCCATGCAGCAAAAACCGAGACCCGGACGCTCGAAGAGGCGCTCGATGGGGCCGATATTTTCCTGGGCCTGTCTGCAAAGGGCGCGCTGACACCGAGCTTCCTCGAGAAGATGGCAAAGTCGCCGATCATCTTTGCGATGGCCAATCCCGACCCCGAGATCACGCCGCCCGATGCAAAGGCCGTGCGTCCCGACTGCATCATCGCGACGGGGCGGTCGGACTATCCCAACCAGGTCAACAACGTGCTGGGCTTTCCGTTCATCTTTCGCGGGGCGCTCGACGTGCGCGCGACCGCGATCAACGAAGAGATGAAGATTGCCGCCGCGCACGCCATCGCTTCCCTCGCGCGCGCGCAGGTGCCCGAGGAAGTGGCGGCGGCCTATGGCGGACGGGCCTCGACCTTTGGGCGAGACTATATCATCCCCGCCCCGTTCGACCCACGGCTGATGGAAGTCGTACCGATGGCGGTGGCGCAGGCAGCGATGGATTCCGGCGTCGCCACCCGGCCGATCCTCGACATGGAGGAGTACCGCGTCGCACTATGCAGCCGCCTCAACCCGACGACCTCGGTCCTGGGTCTGGCGTATGAGGGCGCACGCGCCCACCCCAAGCGCGTCGTGTTTGCCGAAGGCGAAGAGGAAGTGGTCCTGCGCGCGGCGATTGCGTTCAGAGAGGGCGGCTATGGCACGCCGGTACTCGTCGGGCGCGACGACGTTCACGAGCGACTGTCCGCACTGGGCGTCGACCGGCCCGAGGATTTCGAGGTGCATAACAGCCGGAATTCACCGTTGGTGCCGGCGATGGTCGACAAGCTGTACGAACGGATGCAGCGGCGTGGCTATCTCCGCCGCGAGATCGAGCGGATGGTCAATCAGGACCGCAACGTCTTTGCAGCCTTGCTGCTGAAGATGGGCGAGGTCGATGCCATGATTACCGGTACGACGCGTACCTATGCCCAGTCGATCCGCGAGGTGCGCCGCGTACTCGATCCGGCACCGGGACGGATCCCGTTCGGCATTCACGTGCTGGTCGGCCAGTCGCACACCGTGTTTATGGCCGACACGACGGTCAATGAGCGACCGACTTCCGAGCAGCTCGCCGACATCGCCGAGGGGACGGCCGCCGTCGCGCGCGCGATGGGGCATGAGCCGCGCGTCGCCTTCCTCAGCTATTCGACCTTTGGCAACCCGGAAGGGACCTGGTTGGCCAACCTGCGCCATGCGGTCGCGATCCTTGAGGCGCGTAACCCGGGCTTCGAGTTTGAAGGCGAAATGGCACCCGACGTCGCGCTGAACCCGCGCGTCATGGCGAACTATCCGTTCAGCCGCCTGTCCGGGCCGGCCAATGTACTGATCATGCCGGGCCTGCAGTCGGCAAATTTGTCGGCCAAGCTGCTGCGCGAGCTGGGGGGTGATTCGGTGATCGGGCCGATGCTGATCGGCATGGAAAAGCCCGTGCAGATCGCGACGATGTCATCGACGGCAAGCGAGCTGGTGACGCTCGCCGTGCTGGCGGCGGGCGGAATTGCGCGTTAGGCCCTTGCCCTAATTCCCGCCGCTGCCGCCGTCGGGATTGTCGGTGGTGCCACCGCCCTGACCGACCGAGCCAACCTGGCCAATATTGCCAAACAGCTCCTGGAAGAAGCTGCGATCGCGACCGAGCGTGGGGGTGGTGTCGCGTTCGGGACGAATCGATGCGACTTTCTCCATGCCGGTATTTTCGACCGAGGCGACATTGCCGGCCTTGTCGAACCGGACGTGGAGGATGGTCTGAGCCGAAGGCCGCGGATGCTTGTACGCAAGCTGGCGCGTCTGGCGCGAGACATAATACCAGTCGCTGTCGTCAAACTGACCGGTGAAGCTCGGGCGGCCAAGCGTGCCCTGGACAGAGGCCCGGTTATCGACGCCAGGTCGGACCGACTGCGCCAGCTGGGGATCGATGACAAAACCCTGATGGTTCGGAACGCGCGTGCAGGCGCCCGCAAAAGTGAGAGCAAGGAGCGAAAACGTCGGCAGAAGGTGGCGTGCGGCCATTAGGATACTCGAAGCGTGACGATTGCCTGATTGCAACCGAGCCGCACCGACGCAATATGCCAGTTGGCATGGCAACAGCAAGCACAGAGCGGATCAGCTTGTTCCGGCGGTGGTTCGGCGCGCGGAGAGTCGTGCTGACCGCACTGTACACAAGCATCATCGACGAGGCGCGTCAGCGGTACTGGTATGCCGATTGCGCAGTGCCCGACACCGTCGACGGCCGGTTCGACATGCTGACGCTGGTCCTGTCGCTGGTGCTGCTGCGGCTTGAGGCGGCGAATCGCGCCGATGAGGCGGTGTGGCTGACCGAGCGGTTCGTCGAGGACATGGACGGGCAAATTCGCGAAAGCGGCTTCGGCGACCTCGTCGTCGGCAAGCAGGTCGGCGGGATCATGGCGCTGCTCGGCGGTCGCCTCGGAGTGTATCGGACGGATGCGGACGCGGCGACGCTCGAACGAACCTTGTGGCGGGGCAACGCCCCCGATCAGTCGATAATAGACACGACGATCGACCGCATTCGTGATTTGCGGGCGCAAATCGAGGCGGTGCCGATCCCCGCGCTGCTGTCGGGGCGTATCCGGTGACACCGGAATTTTCGCGGCTGTTCGCCCTCGATACGATCGGGACGACACCGCGTGACGTTGCGATCACCGCAGATGAAGCGGAGTGTGCGGCGGTGGCTCGGCGGTTCGCGCTCCAGCGTATCGATATGCTGACCGCCGAGACAAGCCTGGTCGCCTGCGTCGCGGGAATCGAGGCGACGGGGCGTGTCGTGGCGCAGGTCGTTCAGTATTGCGCGGCGACTGGCGAACCGGTGCCCGTCACGATCGATGAGCCCTTCACGATCCGGTTTGTCGATCCGGTGTTGCTGGCCGCCGGCGACACGGAGGTTGAGTTGAACAGCGATGATCTCGACGTGGTTGCCCTCGACGGCGGGACTCTCGACCTGGGCGAGGCGGCCGCGCAGACGCTGGGGCTCGCGCTCGATCCATTTCCGCGCAGTCCGAAAGCTCCTCCCGAGGGTGAGGTGGTTTGGCGGACCGGCCCCGATGCGGGACCGTTTGCCGGGTTGAAGGGACTGCTGGGCGCGCCTTAGAAAGGTACGTCGTCGTCCAGATCGCTGTCGAACGCGCTTGGCCGGGCAGGGCTCGCTGACCGCGCCCCCCCCGATCCGCGCGGCGCATCGTCCTGGTTCCAGTCGCCGCCGCCACTGCTGCGCGCGCCGCCGCCACCACCGCCATCGCGACCGTCCAGCAACACCATCGACGAGTTGAAGTTACGCAGCACGACTTCGGTCGAATAGCGGTCGTTGCCCGACTGATCCTGCCATTTGCGCGTTTCCAGCTGCCCCTCGAGATAAACCTTCGAACCCTTTTTCAGATATTGTTCGGCAACGCGCGCCAGCCCTTCGCTGAAGATCGAGACATTGTGCCACTCGGTCTTGTCCTTGCGCTCACCCGAGTTCCGGTCCTTCCAGCTTTCGGAGGTCGCGACCGAAAAGCTGACGACCTTGCCTCCGTTCTGAAAGCTGCGGCTTTCGGGATCTTTACCGAGATTGCCGACGAGAATGACCTTGTTGACGCTGCCTGCCACGTAATCCTCCTACAGGCCCGCAGCGGTTGCGAGCCAGAATGTCATCCCTGCCGCGACATAGGCCAGAGCGAACAGATAGAGCAACATGAAGCCTGGCCATTTCCAGCCGTTGGTTTCGCGACGGACCACCGCCACCGTCGAGATGCACTGCGGCGCAAACACAAACCAGGCAAGGAAGGCGAGGGCCGTCGGCAGCGACCATTTGCCACGCAACGTCGCCGCCAGCCCCCGGTCGCGCGCCTTCTGATCGGGATTGTCGACCGCATTGACTGTCGCCAGCGCCGACACGGCGACTTCGCGCGCCGCCATCGCCGGGATGAGCGCGAGCGCAATGTCGCGGTTGAAGCCGATCGGCCGGACCACAACCGCGAGGCCGTCGGCGATGCGGCCGGCGATCGACTGGTCGACCTGACTTTTCGCCGATCCCGCCGGCAGTTGCGGGAAGCTGAGCAGGGCCCAGAGCACGATTGTCGTGAACGCAATGATCGTGCCCGCCCGTTTCAGGAAAATCCAGGCGCGCTGCCACAGCCCGAGCGCGAGATCGCGCGGTGTCGGCCATTGATATTTCGGCATTTCCATCATGAAGCCCTGCGCGGGACCCTTGGTGACGGTTCTCCTCAGCAACAGGGCAGCCGCGAGTGCGCCGAGAATTCCCGCAAAATAGAGGCAGAAAAGCACGAGACCCTGCAACCCGATGCCGGGCCCGACCGAACGCGCGGGAATGAAAGCGGCGATGATGACGGCGTAGACCGGCAGACGCGCCGAGCAGGTCATTAACGGCGCGATCAGGATCGTCGTCAGCCGGTCCTTCGGATCCTCGATGGTCCGGGTCGCCATGATACCCGGAATGGCACAGGCAAAGCTCGACAGCAGCGGGATAAAGGCACGGCCCGACAGGCCAACGCTCGACATCAGCCGATCCATGAGAAAGGCGGCGCGGACCATGTAGCCCGACGCCTCGAGGACGAGGATAAAGGCAAAGAGGATGATAATCTGGGGCAGGAAAACGACGACCGCTCCGACGCCGGCGATGATGCCATCGGTCAGCAACGAGCGCAGGACGGTCGCCGGCAGCGCCGCCTTGACGCCATCTTGCAACGCGCCCACGGCACCGTCGATCAGGGCGGCGGGGACCTGAGCTAGAGTGAAAACCGCCTGAAACATGACGAACAGCAGGACGGCGAGGATCAGCGGTCCGGCGACGGGATGAAGCACCACACGGTCGATCGTCTCCGTCCACCGCCGCGCGGCGCCGGTCTCAACCGTCACGCTCTTGGCGATCCGCCGGGCATGACGCTGCCGCTCGACCATCGACTGTTCGGCGAGGATCGTATGCGGTGCATCGTGGACCGTTCCCGCGAGCACGCCGTCGAGTGCCGCCTTGACGTCTTCAAGCCCCTTTCTGCGGACGGCGACGGTCGGGATGACCGGCACACCCAGCGTCTGCGCAAGGGCGGGCACGTCGATGTTGAGGCCGTCTCGCTGTGCCAGATCGAACATGTTGAGCGCGACGACGACGGGCCGTCCGAGCGCGATCAATTCCATCGCGAAGCGCAGATGATTGTCGAGGTTCGAGGCATCGACAACAACGACCAGCGCCGCCGGTATCGTTTCGCCGACCTGTTTGCCAAGCACGGTGTCGCGAGTGACCCGTTCGTCGGGGCTCGACGGGATCAGGCTGTAGGTCCCCGGCAGATCGACAAGTTCGACAGGCCGGCCGTCGGGCAGCACCAGCCGCCCGGCGTGGCGTTCGACAGTCACGCCGGGATAGTTGCCGACCTTTTGCCGCGCGCCGGTCAGCGCGTTGAACAAGGCCGACTTTCCCGCGTTGGGATTGCCGACGAGCGCGACCATCGGCGTCGTATCGGCGATAACCGGCGTTTCGGCGTTCATGCGTCGGCAGCGCCGGCAAGGGGGTCGACACTGATCGCAGCGGCATGGGCACGGCGGATTGCAACGGTCATTCGGCCGATGCGCACCGCGAGGGGGTCGCGCGCAACCCATCCGCCGCCATGCAGCGGCTCGACCGCCACGCCCTCGTCGAAACCGAGTTCACGCAGACGACGCCCGTCGCGCTCTGTGAGCAGGTCCCAGTCGATCTCCCGGATCGTGGCTTCGCGCCCAAATGGCAGATCGGACAGCATCACTTGCAAACGATTATCAGTATCGTTGGGAAATGGCCAGCCCGATGACCCATGATGGGCGCTACTCCTCGCCCATCCTCAGTGCGGCGATGAAAGCTTCCTGGGGGATACTAACGCTGCCATATTCGCGCATCCGCTTCTTGCCCTCCTTCTGCTTTTCGAGGAGTTTTTTCTTGCGGCTGGCATCACCGCCATAGCATTTGGCGGTCACGTCCTTGCGGAGGGCAGCGATCGTCTCGCGCGCAATGACCTTGCCGCCGATCGCAGCCTGGATCGGTATCTTGAACAGGTGGCGCGGGATAAGATCCTTCAGTCGCTCGCACATGCCGCGTCCGCGCGCTTCCGCCGTCCCGCGGTGAACGATCATGCTGAGCGCATCGACCGCCTCGTTGTTGACCATGATGTTCATCTTGACGAGATCACCCTCGCGGTGCCCGATCTGATGATAGTCGAAGCTCGCATAGCCGCGGCTGATGCTTTTCAGCCGGTCGTAAAAATCGAACACCACCTCGTTGAGTGGCAGCTCGTAGGTGACCTGCGCGCGGCCCCCCACATAGGTCAGGTTCTTTTGGACGCCACGACGGTCCTGACAGAGTTTCAGGATCGACCCGAGGTATTCGTCGGGCACGTAGATCACCGCCTCGATCCACGGCTCCTCGATGAAATCGATGCGGCTGGCGTCGGGCATGTCGGCGGGGTTGTGAAGTTCGAGGACGCCGCCGCCGTGATTGAGGTGAATTTCGTAGATCACCGATGGTGCGGTGGTGATCAGGTCGAGATCGTATTCGCGGGTCAGCCGTTCCTGGATGATTTCCAGATGAAGAAGGCCGAGGAAACCGCAGCGAAAACCGAAGCCAAGTGCCGCGCTCGACTCCGTCTCGAAACTGAAGCTGGCATCGTTGAGGCGCAGCTTGCTGATCGATTCGCGCAATTTGTCGAAATCGGCGGCATCGACCGGGAACAGGCCGCAGAAGACGACCGGCTGGACTTCCTTGAAGCCGGGCAGCGGTTCGGCGGCGGGGCGTTTTGCGTCGGTGATCGTGTCACCGACCCGTGTTTGTGCGACCTCCTTGATCTGCGCGGTGATGAAGCCGATTTCTCCGGCCGCGAGTTCAGGGAGAATATCCAGCTTGGGCCTCATGCAGCCGACGCGATCGACGAGGTGCTTCGTCCCGGCCGCCATGAACTGGATTTCCTGCCCCTTGCGGATCACGCCGTCGATGACCCGGATGAGGATGACGACGCCGAGATAGGGATCGTACCAGCTGTCGACGAGCATGGCCTTCAGCGGCGCATCCCGGTCCCCTTTTGGCGGGGGAATGCGCGCGACAATCGCGTCGAGGACGTCTTCGATGCCGATGCCCGATTTGGCGCTGGTCAGGATGGCGTTCGACGCGTCGAGGCCGATGATCTCCTCGATCTCTTTGCGCACCATCTCGGGCTCGGCGGCGGGCAGATCGATCTTGTTGATTACCGGCACAATCTCATGATCATGTTCAATCGATTGATAGACATTGGCGAGCGTCTGGGCCTCCACGCCCTGCGCGGCATCCACGACGAGCAGCGCCCCCTCGCACGCCGCCAGGCTGCGGCTGACTTCATAGGCGAAGTCAACGTGACCGGGCGTGTCCATCAGGTTGAGCTCATAGCCCTTCCACGCCAGCCGCACGGTCTGTGCCTTGATCGTGATGCCACGCTCTTTCTCGATGTCCATGTTGTCGAGCACCTGCGCCGACATTTCGCGTTCGGTCAGGCCGCCCGTCGTCTGGATCAGGCGGTCGGCAAGTGTCGATTTGCCGTGGTCGATATGGGCGATGATCGAGAAATTGCGGATCTTGTCGAGCGGGGTCATCGCGCGCCGTTATCCGCTTTCGTTCCCGCGCGCAAAGTGGGTTAGTTGGTCACGACATTGTATTTGCGCATCTCGCTCAGAGTGAGACAGCGTCGGGTCGACTGATCGCCGGTTTTACCCGCGACCGCCTTTTGCCGGTACATCACTTCGGTCAGTAATTTTCGCGAAACGCCCGCACGGATCAGGAAGTCGTTGTCCTGACTGGCCAGGAGGGCCGCATCCTGTTCGACCTGAGTGATGCCTTGCACCGCCTGATCATAGCCCTGCGTCACTTCATCGGCCAGCACGCCGCCGTCCGCAGTGAACGTGAACATGTGCACCATGAACACGCCGCCGGGATCTACCGTGCGCGACACGCCGCCCAGAAACACGAAATTGCAGGCGCTGAAGCACGCCCAGCCCGCCGGGATGCGGGTAGGGATGCCGACCTTGCGGATCAGCAACCCGGCGGCGTTGCCAACCTCGGCATTGCCGCCGGGGGAACGCAGCCAGATCTCGTCAATCGGTGCGTATTTGCGCAATGCCGCGTCGAGGCGCGGTACCAGATGATCGTCGACCGCCCCCTCCGCCATGAGGATGCGATCCTCCCCCTGCTGGCGAAAGGTCAGCTGCATGGTCGCGGCGTTCGACCAATTGGGTGAGGCGGGGCAGGTCGGATTTTTCGGATCGGTCGCCCCCGACAACAGGAGGGCGACCAGCAGGAGTACCGCCCGTCGCGCCATGTCAGGCGGCAAGGGTATAGCCGGCCGCACCCGGAGCGCGGCACATCCGCTTCGATACCGTCGTTTCCTCGCCGTTGACGATCGCGACGTCGCGCACCGACATACAGGTCGTGCCGTCGGCCAGGCGCTCCTTGCCCGCCACGGTCGACGATCCCGTGACACCCGGCCGGGCATCGCTGGACCAGGTGGAGGTCGAACCGACCTGGCCGCCGCGTGTCGCCTTGACCGTCGCGTCCGCCGCCTGTTTCTGCTCCTTGGGTTCGAGCTTGCACGCAAAGGCATCGGTCAGGATGCCCGAAACCTCGGGAATCGGCAGGTACCAGCCGATGCCCGTGCGGCCGACCGTCCGGCTGGCAGCGCCCCCGAGGACACTGCCCAGGATCCGCGAACCACGACTGGGTGAAGCAGTCTTGCAGCCACCAGTTGCGGTCGACGTCGTGTTGGAATGGTCGGCCGGCTTGGTCGCACCGTTAAACGCATCGCCGAGAATGGACCCCAGCCCCGCCGAGGCCAGCGTCGGCATCAGCAACGCCCCGAGCGCGAGGCCTGAAGCAACCCGTCGACTCATCGCCAAAACACCCCTTATGCCCGTCTACATTCTACGACCCGGTACCCGGCGGGTCAAACTGGGTCAGGGCGGCGCTGGCACTCGCGCCGTTGCGCCGCTACATCGGGCCAAATCATGTCCCAACCGCTCCGCATCGCATCCTGGAACATCAACTCGGTCCGGTTCCGGCGTGTGATCGTCGAGCGGTTCCTGCATGAGGTGAGCCCCGATGTGCTCTGCCTTCAGGAAACCAAGGCAACCAACGACGTATTTCCGCACGATCTGTTCGCGCCGCTCGGTTACGTCCACCGGGCGATCAACGGCCAGCCGATGCATCATGGCGTCGCGATCCTGTCGCGTCTGCCGTTTGCGGAACAGGTCCAGCACGACTGGCAGGACAATGGCGAAGCACGCCACGTCGGTGTGCGTCTCAACAATGGCCTCCGGCTCGAGAATGTCTATGTGCCTGCGGGCGGCGACGTGCCCGACCGCACGACAAATCCGAAATTCGGGCAGAAACTAGATTTCCTGGAACGCATGACGCGCTGGTCGCAAGGCGTGAAGGACCGCACGCTGATCGTCGGCGATTTCAACATCGCACCCTTGCCGACGGACGTGTGGAATCACAAGGCGCTGCTTGACGTGGTCAGCCACACTCCCGTCGAGGTGGAGGCGCTGGCGGCACTGCAGGCGGCGGGCAATTGGACCGACCTCGGTCGCCAGTTCGTGCCCGCCCCGGCCCGCTTGCACACCTGGTGGAGCTACCGCGCGAAGGACTGGGCGGCGTCGGACCGGGGGCGCCGGCTGGACCATATGTGGGCGACGGCCGACATCGCTGCGCAGGCGACCGCGCATGTCGTTCATGAACCCTGCCGCAGCTGGGAAAAGCCATCCGACCACGTTCCGCTGGTCACCGAGTTCATGCTTTGAGCGATCCGAAAACGGCAGCACGCGCGATCGATGCGTTACGCCGCGGCTGGGCAGTCGCCATTGGCGAATTGCATATCCTGGCGATCGAGACCGCGGACACGCTGCGCCTCGAGGCGTTCGACAGCGAGGAAAGGGCCGACGTTCTGCTCGCCTGCTCGCGGGCGGCGACGCTGACGCTCGCTAATCAGCGCGCGGCGGCCGACGGCGATACGCCGGTGACGATTGCGCGGACGCCCTGGCTCGACCTTGCCGCCGCGCGAGCGCTCGCCGATCCGGCAATGGACCTCGCCAATCCGTTGCAGGGGCCGTTTCGGGCAATTGAAACCATCGATCCGGGCGCGGCCCGCGCGGCACTCGAACTTGCGCGGCTGAGCGGAATACTGCCCGCGTTCTTCGTCAACAGGATCGGGCCGGTCGAGGCGCGCGTGTCGCCGCGCGATATCGCCGCCTACGACGCGTCCGAGCGGCTCGCGATCGTCGCCCGCGCAAGCCTGCCCGTCGAGGCGTGCGAGACCGCCGAGATTATCGCCTTTCGCAGTTCAGAGACGATTGCCGAGCACGTCGCGCTGATCCTTGGTGAGCCTGATGGCGAGCCGCCGCTGGTGCGGCTCCACAGCGAGTGCCTGACCGGCGACGTGCTCGGGTCACTGAAGTGCGACTGCGGCCCGCAGCTGCGCGTCGCGCTGACCGAAATCACCGACAGCGGCTGGGGAATGCTGCTCTACCTGCGCCAGGAGGGACGCGGCATCGGCTTGATTAACAAGCTGCGCGCCTATGAACTACAGGACCAGGGATTCGATACAGTCGACGCCAATCTTCGTCTGGGCTTTGCGATCGACACCCGGGATTTTGGGGTCGCTGCGCGCATGTTGAAGCTGCTGGGCCAGGACCGGGTGCGGTTGCTGACCAACAACCCGGCCAAGGTGGCAGGGCTGGAAGCAGCGGGCATTACCGTTGTCGAGCGCGTGCCGCATATGCTGCCGAGCAATCCGCACAACGAGAGTTACCTCGCGACGAAGCGCGACCGTACGGGGCACCAGCTTTAGCGGAGGCGAACGCGGCAACACTGTCCGGTGCTGCAGCAGATGGTCGCGCCGCACCGTCGTCGTTACCTTCTGATGCGCTACTCGGCCGCTACTTGCCCGAACATATCTACTTCCACGACCGCCACATCCTCGTTCGCTGCCGTTGCCACCGCGTTCGCGGCCTTGGCACCCTTGCGGGCATCGAACGAATCCCACACCTCGTTCCAGTTGCCGCGCGTCGCCGCCTTCGAATATTCGGTCGCGCGGGTTTCGAAGAAATTGGCGTGCTCGACGCCGTTGAGCAACGGGGCGAGCCAGGGAAGCGGGTGTTCGTCTATCATGTAGATCGGCTTGAAGCCGAGCTGGCCCAGACGCCAGTCGGCGATGTAGCGAACGTATTTCTTGATTTCCTTTGCCGTCATGCCGGTCACCGGGCCCTGTTCGAACGCCAGGTCGATGAACGCATCCTCCAGCCGCACCGTCTTCTGGCAGCAGTCGAGAATGTCGTCGCGCACGGCCGGGGTCAGGCAGTCGCGTTCGGCGACGAAGGCATGGAACAGCTTGGTAATTCCCTCGCAGTGCAGGCTTTCATCGCGAACCGACCAGCTGACGATCTGGCCCATGCCCTTCATCTTGTTGAAGCGGGGGAAGTTCATCAGCATCGCGAACGATGCAAACAGCTGTAATCCCTCGGTAAACCCACCGAACATGGCGAGCGTCCGGGCAATGTCCTCATCATTTTCGACGCCGAACGTGCTGAGGTAGTCGTGCTTGTCCTTCATTTCCTTGTACTGAAGGAACATGCCGTACTCGCTCTCGGGCATGCCGATCGTGTCGAGCAGATGCGAATAGGCGGCGATGTGCACCGTCTCCATGTTCGAGAACGCGGCAAGCATCATCTTGATCTCGGTCGGCTTGAACACGCGTCCATAATGCTCGTGGTAGCAATTTTGCACCTCGACATCGGCCTGGGTGAAAAAACGAAAGATCTGCGTCAGCAGGTTGCGCTCGTGATCGGTCAGTTTCTGCGCCCAGTCGCGACAATCCTCTCCCAGGGGCACTTCCTCCGGCATCCAGTGGATCTGCTGCTGACGCTTCCAGAAATCATAGGCCCAGGGATATTCGAACGGCTTGTACTGCGTGCGGGCGACGGTGAGGGACATGGCTCAGGCTCCGGCTTGAAGGTGAAGATTCGGTTGGGGCGTCAGGATGCGCCGCCCCATGAATTGAGGGCGAAGGCAAATCCCGCGAGGATCAGCGCGCCCGCCGCGAGCATGGTCGCGGCGATGCGGTTGCGATAAACCGAGGCTTCGCTCGGCGTCGCGCGCATGAACAGAACGGCTCCCCCAACCGCGCAAGTAAGCGCGACAAGGGCCATGACGAGGGGAGCGGACATCGGGCTTTCCTTTTTGCACAGTGTCTGCACCCAATCGCGCGCTGACGCGTTCCGTTCCCGTCATCATCTCAAAGGAGCCATACCCATGGTCGATACAAATCAGATCCGTGAACATATGGAAGTCATCGGTGCCGACGGCGTGCATGTCGGGACCGTCGACCACCTCGACGGCAACCGTATCAAGCTGACCAAGGCTGACAGCGGGACGGGCGCTCATCAGGGGCACCATCATTATATCTCAACCGGCCTCGTCGCCGGTATCGAAGGCGACAAGGTACGCCTCTCTGCGAATGCCGACGTCGCGATAACCTTTGAAGAGGAAGAACAGGCAGGATAGGCGGACATGGCCTCGCCCGCCGTTACTGGCAGGCGAGGCATTCGTCATAATCCTTGGTCTCGAGTTCGATCACGGGACGCTCCACCGTGTTGTCGGCTTCGACGCCGCCCGCAAACCCGGCGCGCTGCACCGACTTCGACCGCAGATAATAAAGCGACTTGATACCGAGTTCCCACGCGCGGAAATGGAGCATCAGCAGGTCCCATTTTTCGACGTCGGCCGGGATGAACAGGTTCAGCGATTGCGCCTGATCGATATAGGGCGTCCGGTCGGCAGCAAGTTCGAGCAGCCAGCGCTGGTCAATTTCGAAACTGGTCTTGTAAGTCGCCTTTTCATCGGCGTTGAGAAATTCCAGGTGCTGTACCGACCCGCCTTGTTCCAGGATCGAATTCCAGACCGCGTCCGAATTCTTTGATTTATCGGTGAGGAGCTTCTCGAGATACGGATTGCGGATCGAGAAGCTGCCCGACAGGGTTTTGTGGGTGTAGATGTTCGCCGGGATTGGCTCGATGCACGCGCTGGTGCCGCCGCAGATGATGCTGATCGAGGCCGTCGGCGCTATCGCCATCTTGCACGAGAATCGCTCCATTACGCCGCGCTCGGCAGCATCGGGGCATGGTCCCCGCTCAGTAGCGAGCAACATCGAGGCTTCTTCGGCCTTTTGCGCAATATGCTTGAAAATCCTGAGATTCCACGATTTCGCCATCGCCCCTTCGAACGGCAGTCCGCGCGCCTGAAGAAAGCTGTGGAATCCCATGACGCCAAGGCCAACCGACCGTTCACGCGACGCGCTGTATTTCGCACGCGCCATTTCGGGCTCGGCGCGATCGATATAATCGGTCAGGACATTGTCGAGGAAACGCATGATATCCTCGATGAATTGCTTGTCTCCCGCCCACTCATCCCATGTTTCGAGATTGAGCGACGAGAGACAGCAGACCGCGGTGCGGTCATTCCCCAGATGGTCGCGACCCGTCGGGAGAGTAATTTCGCTGCACAGATTCGATGTCGATACCTTCAGACCCAGCTCGCGATGATGGCGCGGCATTGCCCGGTTCACCGTATCGGCAAACACGATATAAGGCTCGCCGGTGGCGAGACGCGTCTCGACCAGTTTCTGGAACAGGCTGCGGGCATCGACCGTCGCGCGAACGCTGCCGTCCTTGGGCGACGTCAGCTGCCATTCGGCACCCGCCCGTACCGCCTCCATGAACGCATCGGTCAGCAGTACGCCGTGGTGAAGGTTCAGCGCCTTTCGGTTGAAATCGCCGCTGGGTTTCCGGATTTCCAGGAATTCCTCGATCTCCGGATGGGATACGTCGAGATAACAGGCCGCCGATCCCCGCCGCAGCGATCCTTGCGAAATCGCCAGTGTCAAAGAATCCATTACGCGCACGAACGGAATGATGCCGCTGGTCTTGCCGTTGAGGCCGACCGGCTCGCCAATGCCGCGAACATTGCCCCAGTAAGTGCCGATGCCGCCGCCGCGAGCGGCCAGCCAGACATTCTCATTCCAGGTATCGACGATCCCCTCCAGGCTGTCGGGTACCGAATTGAGGTAACAGCTGATCGGGAGGCCGCGCCCTGTTCCGCCGTTGGATAATACGGGCGTGGACGGCATGAACCATAATCGGGAAATATAATCATAGAGGCGCTGTGCGTGCGGCTGGTCGTCGGCATAGGCCGACGCCACGCGAACAAAGAGATCCTGATATGATTCGCCGGGTAGCAGATAGCGATCCTTCAGCGTTTCCTTGCCGAAATCGGTCAGCAGCGCGTCGCGCGAATGATCGACCTCGACTGCATAGAGCTGCGGATTGACCGTCTTGCTGTCGCTCCCGGGGGTCGGCGGTTTCGCCGCCGCTGTGGTCGCCGCTTCCATTACATCCGTCGCCATGTCGCGCGCACCCTCGTCCCTGAAATCCATCATTTGTGCTCCCCGCATTTCGACTCGGGGGTGCGAACCCCGATAATTACCACAGTTTAGGCCACAGGTAAGAACAAAACACGAATTGTGCCCGTAATCCACAGGCGAATGCCTGCAATCGCGACTGGACTTTCGCGACGATCAGACACAAGCTGTTGGGGCTGCCCCCTTGCAAACCGGCATATATAGTGCCTTATCTGGTGCAGGACGCAAGACGGTAAATGCGATGGTAGTGATTCATTTCATCGCGGCACCAATCCCATCCATCGCCGCGCCAACCGATCGACCGTCCATCGACCATCTGTGTCGGCGAATTGACATTCCTGGCGGCGTTAGTCGCTGAAGCTAAGCTCATCTTGAGTTGGGCTTCGGCATCTTGTCACCAACGATAGTGATGCTATTTCCGGCGCCTATAGAGGATCGACGATACGACAATGCGGCGCGCTCTCGACATTTTTGGGCGCGGCCTGCTCTGGCTCGTCGTCGCGTTGTGCTCGACGATCATCATCGTGCCGAAATTCCTCGACGCGGTTTATTATCGCGGGGCCCCAACCTCTCATTTCGACGGCCAGCGCTTCGTCAATCCGGACGGTGAGGACGATGTGATGGCGGGTGCGGGTACGCCACGGCAGGCGCAGGGCAGCCTCGCCCTCCGTTACGTGACCGGTATAGACGGCCGACCGCCCTGGCCGGATAAAGTCCCCGTGACGCCCGCAAAGCCAGCCGCCCGCATAGAGGGTGCCCGGATGGTCGCAACCTGGGTCGGTCACGCCACTTTCCTTATCCAGACACAGGGTCTGAATATCCTGACCGATCCGGTTTGGTCGGCCACTGCGGGGCCATTTGGCATCGGGCCCCGCCGCGTCGCGGAGCCGGGCATTCGTTTCGACGATCTGCCCCGGATCGATCTCGTGCTCGTCAGTCATGATCACTACGACCATCTCGACCTCCCAACAATCAAACGGCTCTGGACAAGAGATCACCCGTTGATCGTGACCAGCCTCGGCAATGATCGCGTCATGTCGGGAGTGAAGGCAACGGCCCGCGACTGGGGCGGGCGTGTCGCCATCCGGCCTGGCATCGACGTCATCGTGACGCGCAACCATCATTGGGGGAGCCGCTGGTTCGCCGACCGTAACCGCGCATTATGGTCGAGCTTTCTCGTCACTCTTCCCGGCGGCAATCTTTTCTTCGCGGGCGATACGGGCATGGGCGATGGCAAATGGCCCTATGAGGCAACGGCTTATGGACCGGTTCGGCTTGCGCTCATTCCGATCGGCGCATTCCGTTTCGCGCCAGGGCAGATGGCGGCAGGCAGCCATATTGGCCCGATCGAGGCCGCCGAGGTATTCACACGCCTTCGTGCATCGCGTGCGCTGGGGATGCACTGGGGCACGTTCCGCCTGAGTTACGAGGCATATGACACGCCACCCAGGATGCTTGCGGCGGTCCTGAAGTGTCGCGGGCAAACCGGGTTCGATACCGTGCCTGTTGGCGGGGCAACGGATATTGAACCCTATCGGGCGCCGGCAAAGCCTGTCGTCGAATTCAAGGCCTGCCTCAACTCACCCGCCGTTACTTCGCTTCGTTAAGCGGCGCGCGACGCACGCATGGCATCGGTGCGCTCGATCCGCTCGGCCATGCTGTCCCATGCGGCGGCCGCGCGCAGGCAACGGTCGCGGACATTGTCGAGCGTCGCGGTTGCGGCGTCGGCATGCGCTTTGGTGGATTGGGTTCGATAGAAATCTAGAGGAGTCATGTGCGCGTGCCCCGTCTTTGAGTGGAGGGAACGACCCGGCGGCAACTTATTCGCCGCCGGGTGCGCGAAATCAGGCTGCCTGAAGATTGACGGCCGAGGTCTTCCCGCGGCGATCGGTTTCCAGTTCGTACGTGACGCGCTGATCCTTATCGAGGGTGCGCAAGCCAGCGCGCTCGACGGCCGAGATGTGCACGAAAGCATCGCCGCCGCCGCCCTCTGGCGCGATGAAGCCATAGCCCTTGTCGGCATTGAAGAATTTTACAGTCCCGGTGATCATGGGATAGGTCCTTGTCTTTGAAGAGACGGGCATGATCCGAAAAGTGGATCATCCCGGCGTCGTGAAGCGTGAGAGCGGGACAAGGGAGGCGCTTTCACGTCTTCGCTATCCGTCGCAGGCGACGTGTCGGCCCAATCACTATGCACCTGTTTGTCGCAGAATGCAAAAAATGAGCTTACTCAGGCCCCCAAGCCCGCATGAAGCTCTCGATTGCCGCTTCGATATCGCGCGCCACACGCTCGGCGGTCGTGCTCATTCCGAAGAGGTGTTCCTGGAAGCATCCGGCCTGGCACATGCCGGCAAATTGTCGAGCCGCGACTCGCGGGTCGCCGTCTCGCAACTGGCCCCGTTTCATCGCTCCAGCAATGTAGTCGGCAAGGATCGCCTTGCCCCGGCGCGGCCCGCGTTCATAGAATAGGGTGCCCAGTTCCGGAAACCGCCCGGCTTCGCCAGCAACCAAACGATGGAGCGAAACAATCGGTTCCGACAGGACCGTCGCCATCATCGCGGCGGCAAAGTTGCGCAGGGCTGTTTCGACTGGTTCCGACGGTTGCATCACGACGGTCAACGCCTGCCCGTAGCGCTCGACTATGTCGTCCACCACGGCGACGAAAAGGTCCTGCTTCGATGGGAAATACGACCACAATGTCGTTTTCGATCCTCCCACTTTGGCGGCGATCGTCGACATGGCGGTGCCGGCATAGCCATTTGCGAAAAAGGCTTCCCGCGCGGCATTCACGAACGCCTCGCGGCGGATCTCACGTCGCTCGGTATCGCCTCTCTGCAGCGCTTGTGTACTGTTCGGTATCATTTCGATTGACCTGAAACGATCTTTATGATTTGGCGCGATGATACCACGCAGTATGATAGAGCACCATGGTTCGTCAAATTATCGTTTTTGCAATTTTCGGGTCGGTTGTCGCCTGCGCGCCCATCCCGCGCCTCGGAACGGCGCCGGTGCCCCGGGACGTGAGGACGCTCGAATCGCGAACGGCGCTTGTGTCGACGCGAGCCGAGTGGATCGGCGACAACTGGTGGCATCAGTTCGGCGATCCCCAGCTCGATCGACTCATTGCGGAAGGACGGGCCGCCTCTCCCGATGTTATTGCGGCCGCCGCGCGGGTCAGGGCGGCCGATGCCATCGCCGAACAGGCGGGCGCGGCACTCGGACCGAGTCTCGGCGTCGATGGGTTCGTCGGCGGCAATCAGCAGAGCAAGAACCTGGGCATCCCGCCGCAGTTCATCCCGCCCGGGATCCAAGACACAGGGCGCCTGACCGGCCAGTTATCGTTTAACCTCGACCTTTGGGGGAAAAACCGCGCGGCGCTTGCCGCGGCGCGCGGCGAGGCCGAGGCCACACGGGTTGATGCAGCGCAGGCGCGTCTGCTGTTAACGACCGGCATCGCGAGTGCTTATGCGGATCTGGCGCAATATTTCGCGCAGCGCGACGTGGCTGTGCAGGCGCTGGGCGTGCGTGTTTCTACCGCACGACTGACCGCGCAGCGTGTTGCGGTTGGTGTCGACACGCGCGGGAGCCAGGCACAGGCCGATTCGAGGGTGCCGCAGGCACGTGCCGACATCCTGGCGCTGGATGAGGCGATCGCCCTTACGCGCAATCGTCTTGCGGCATTATTGGGTGCCGGTCCGGACCGCGGTGTGACGATCGAACGCCCGGCGATGACCTCGATACCGGTCGGGATTCCCCCAGGGGCGGGCATCGATCTCATCAGCCGCCGTCCGGATATCGTAGCCGCCCGCCTGCGCGCCGAAGCGGCTGCTGATCGGATCAAAGTGGCGCGCGCCGATTTTTATCCCAACTTGAACTTGTCGGCGCTGGTCGGACTGCAGTCATTGGGCCTCGATAAATTGTTCAAGGGGACATCGAGCTATGGCACCGGCGGCCTTGCCGTGGGCCTGCCCGTCTTCGATACCGGGCGGATTCAAGGTCGCTACCGCGCCGCGCGGGCGGACTATGATACCGCTGTCGCTCGTTATGATGCGACGCTGATTGCGGGGCTCCGCGAAACGGCCGATGCCGTTGCCAGCCGTAACGAAGCAGATCGTCGTCTTTCCGAGCTTCGGTCGGCCCTCGGCTCGGCGGGGGATGCCAGCCGCATCGCCGGGCTTCGCTATTCGGGCGGGCTGTCAAACCAGTTGCCCGTGCTCGCCGCCGACGACACGTTGCTGGCGGTGCGGCGCGCGGTCGTCGATCTTGAGGCGCGGCGGATCGCGCTTGATATCGCCCTGATCCGTGCGCTCGGCGGCGGCTATCGTGATGAAAATCGTTCCTTGGGAGCCCGATGATGGCCGATATCTCTTCCGATCAACCTTCGGTCGCGTCCGACATTTCAGATGAGCCAGAAGCTGTCGTCAGTCCTTCGCGCCGCCAGACGCTGCTCCGCATTTTGCTCGTCTCGGCCCTCGTTGGGGCGGCCATATTCGGGATCCACTATTATCTGGTGGAAGCCGGCAGAGTCGAAACCGACAATGCCTATGTGGGGGCAGATTCAGCCGCGGTGACGGCGCTCGTCTCGGGACCCGTCCTCGAAGTGCGGGTGGGCGGCACCCAGGCTGTCAAAAAGGGTGATGTCCTTGTCGTCCTCGATCCTGCCGATGCCAAGGTCGATGTCGCGACCGCAGAGGCCGCGCTGTTCCAGGCGCGGCAGCGCTACGGCCAGACGGCGGCGCAGGTCGGTTCTGCGCGTGCCAAACTCGCGTCGCGCGACGCCGACATTGCCCAGGCACGCGCTCGTGTGACCCAGGCCCGGGCGCAGCTCGAACGGGCGCGGGTAGAGCTCTCCCGGCGACAGGCCCTCGTTGGCAGTGGTGCTGTATCGGGCGAGGAACTGAGCGCGGCGCGGGCCGCTTATGACGAAGCTCGCGCCGCCGTAGACCTTGCGAATGCCGGCGTTGCGTCGGCGCAGGCAACGACCACGTCGGCGGCAAGCGACGTGGCCGCAAACGAGGCACTGATCCGCGGGACCAGTATCGCCACATCGCCCGATGTCGCTGCCGCGCAGGCCAGGCTGGACGCGGCCAAGCTCGCCCTTCAGCGCACCGTCCTACGTGCGCCGATCGATGGTGTGGTGACCAACCGCAATGTTCAGGTCGGCCAGCGTATCGCGGCCGGTGCCACGATTATGACACTGGTGCCGACGCAGACTGCGTATGTTGACGCCAATTTCAAGGAAAGTCAGTTTCGTCGCCTCCGGTTCGGTCAGCCCGTCGAGCTTACGTCGGACTTCTACGGCGGCGGCGTCGTTTTCCACGGCAAGGTTCTTGGTTTCGCTGGCGGAACCGGTGCCGCCTTCTCCCTGATTCCGGCGCAAAACGCGACGGGCAATTGGGTGAAGGTGGTGCAGCGCTTGCCGGTGCGCATCGCGCTCGATCCCAGGGAATTGCAGGTCCATCCCTTGCGCGTCGGGCTTTCGATGAACGCCCGTGTCGATACCCGCGATCATCACTAAATGGCGGGCGCCGCACCCTCTATTGACGCTGCGGCGCCCGCGCCGCTTGCCGGTGGCAAGCTTTGGCTTGCCGGGCTGGCGCTGGCGTTGTCCAATTTCGTCGTCGTGCTCGACACGACGATCGCCAATGTGTCGGTCCCGCATATCGCGGGTGGTCTTGCGATTTCGCCGACACAGGGAACCTGGGTCATCACGTCCTACTCTGTCGCCGACGCAATCAGCGTACCGCTAACCGGTTGGCTCGCGTCCCGATTCGGGACAGTCCGGTGGTTTACGATGTCCTTGATCGGCTTCGGCCTCTTCTCGATGCTCTGCGGTGTATCACGTACCTTAGAAATGCTCGTCGTCTTCCGTATTCTTCAGGGGCTGTCGGGCGGGCCGCTGATGCCGCTCTCCCAGAGCCTGCTGATGCGGATTTTCCCGAAGAAGATGCAGGGCGTTGCGCTGGGGTTATGGGCGATGACGACCGTCTGTGCGCCGATCGCCGGTCCCATTCTCGGCGGCAAAATCAGTGACAATTGGACCTGGCCGTGGATATTTTTCATCAACGTACCGGTGGTCGCCCTGTGCATCTTTGCCGTGGTGCGGTTGCTGCCGCCGTTCGAGACGTCCGTACGGAAAACCCGGATCGACATGACCGGGTTGGTGTTGCTCGTGGTCTGGGTCGGGGCGTTTCAGCTGATGCTCGATACGGGCCGCGAGCATGACTGGTTCGCGTCACCCTTCGTCGTCGCGATGGCGGTCATCGCCGCGATCGGCATGCCCGCGTTTATCATCTGGGAACTGGGCGAGAAAAACCCGATCGTCGATATTCGGGTGTTCCGTCATCGCGGGTTCGCGGCGGGCACGGTTGCCATTGCGCTCGGCTACGGTGCCTTTTTTGCGTCGGTGGTGCTCACCCCTTTGTGGTTGCAGCAGACGCTTGGCTATACGGCCACCGATGCGGGCTACGTAACCGCCTTTGTGGGCGTGTTCGCGGTCATCATGTCGCCGATCGCCGCACGGCTGGTCGGGAAGATCGACCTGCGGTTCACGGTCTGCGGCGGAATCATCTGGCTGGGAATCATTTCACTGCTGCGCGCACGCTGGAGTACCGACTCCGATTTCTGGACGCTGGCCTTTCCGCAGCTGCTACAGGGCGTCGGGATGCCGTTCTTCTTCATCGGCCTGACGGCGCTGGCACTCTCTTCGGTCAAGCCCAGTGAGACGACGTCCGCGGCCGGCTTGATGAGCTTCGTCCGGACCCTATGCGGCGCGATCGGGACCGCGATGGCGACAACGGCGTGGGATAACGCCTCACGCGTCAGCAGGTCGGAACTGGTGCCTGCGCTGAACAATGTTTCAGGAACCATCGCCCGGATGGAAGCGGGCGGGATGACCCAGGATCAGGCGCGGGCCGCGATCGACCGGCTGGTCGAGGCGCAGGCGGCAACTGTCGGTGCGAATCATGTGTTTACCTATGCCTTTGCGGTCTTCGCGCTTGCCGCCGCTACCGTTTGGCTGGCGCCCAAGCCAAAACGCGTCGCCGACGCGAGTGCGGCGCACTAGCCGTTGAACGGCACGGCGGCTAAACCCCAGGGGATGACCGCCAATCATCTGTATCTTGTCGACGGCTCGGGTTATATTTTCCGTGCTTATCACCGGCTGCCGCCGCTGACCAACCAGCACAATGAGCCGGTCGGCGCAGTCTATGGCTATACGACGATGCTCTGGAAGCTGGCGGCCGATCTGCATGCCGCTGATGGCCCCACGCACATGGCGGTCATCCTCGACGCTTCGTCGCGTACGTTTCGCAACGACATGTACGACCAGTACAAGGCGCACCGCCCGCCGCCCCCCGAGGATCTGGTCCCGCAATTCCCGATGATCCGCGACGCGACCCGTGCGTTTTCGATTCCCTGCATCGAGACCGTCGGGCTGGAGGCCGATGACATCATCGCCTGCTACACCAAGGCGGCGCTTGCAGAGGGTTGGTCGGTGACGATCGTCTCGTCCGACAAGGACCTGATGCAGTTGATCGAGCCGGGGGTGGATTTGCTCGATACGATGAACAACCGGCGGATCGGCCCCGATTATGTCGTGGAAAAATTCGGCGTCGAACCCGAACTGCTCGGTGATGTGCTCGCGCTGATGGGCGACAGCGTCGACAATGTGCCGGGCGTTCCCGGCGTGGGGCCGAAGACCGCGGCGAAACTGATCGCGGAACATGGCGGACTCGAGGCGGTGCTGTCGGCCGCCCAGTCGATGAAGCCCGGCAAGCTTCGCGAGAATTTGATCGGCCATGCCGATGCCGCCCGCCTCAGCCGTGAACTGGTCCGCCTGGTTTGCGACCGCGACCTGCCCGAACCGCTCGACGCTCTCGAGCTCAAGGGGATTCCCGACGCACCCTTGCGCCAGTTCCTCGAATACCACGGTTTCAAATCGCTGCTCGTCAAGGTCGGCGGGTCATCGACCGCTCCTGCCCCGCCGCAGACGCCGGCGGCGGCCGGGCCGGCTATTCCCTTCGACCTCGATGGCTATGATTGTGTCACCACGATCGAAAAACTTGATCAGTGGATCGCTGTCGCGACCGCGGCGGGCGTCGTTGCCGTCGATACCGAGACCGACGGGCTCGATGCGACACAGGCCAAGCTGATCGGCTTCAGCCTTGCGGTATCCCCCGGTCTCGCCTGCTATGTGCCGCTCGCCCACGGCGGCAGTGATCTGCTCAGTGAAAAGCCCGACCAGATCGCGATGTCGGCGGCGCTCGATCGGCTCCGCCCGCTGATGGCTGATCCGTCGGTGCTCAAGGTCGGGCACAATCTGAAATACGACATGACGATCCTGGCGCGCCACGGAATCATCGTCGCGCCGTTCGACGATACCTTGCTGATGAGTTTCGCGCTCGACGCGGGCAAGGCGTTCAACCACGGGATGGACGAGCTTTCGGCCCAGCATCTGGGTCACACGCCAATCCCGTTCACCGAGGTGTGCGGCAAGGGAAAGGGCCAGCTGTGCTTCGATCAGGTGCCGCTGCGCGACGCGACGCGCTACGCGGCCGAGGATGCCGACGTGACCTTGCGGCTGTGGGAAAGGTTCAAACCGCGGCTTTCGTTTGAGTCAGCGACCACGGTCTATGAGCGGGTCGACCGTGCTCTGGTACCGGTCATCGCGGGAATGGAGCGCCACGGGGTGCGGGTCGATATCGGCCAGCTTCGCGCCTTGAGTTCCGAATTCGCCCATCAGATGGCCGCGCTGGAGGCTGAAATCCACGAAATCGCCGGGCACAAGTTCACCGTGGGCAGCCCTAAACAGCTGGGCGAAGTACTTTTTGAAAAGATGGAGCTGAAGGGTGGACGCAGGGGTAAGGCGGGTGCCCATTCCACGGATGCAGCCGAGCTGGAGCGGCTGGCAGGACAGGGCGTACCTATCGCGCAGAAAGTGCTCGACTGGCGGCAGGTCTCCAAACTCAAATCGACCTACACCGATGCGTTGCAGGCGCAGGTCAACCCCGAGACGGGTCGCGTCCACACCAGTTACAGCCTGATCGGTGCGCAGACCGGGCGGCTTTCGTCGAACGACCCCAATTTACAGAATATTCCAATCCGCACCGAAAACGGCCGGCGCATTCGCGAGGCCTTCATCGCAGAGCCTGGCAATGTCCTGCTCAGCGCCGATTATTCGCAGATAGAACTTCGTCTTGCGGCGCATATGGCCGACGTTCCCGCCCTCAAGCTGGCGTTTGCGCGCGGCGATGACATCCACAGCATGACCGCCACTGAATTGTTCGGAGAGGTCAACCGCGAGACCCGCGGCCGGGCCAAGACGATCAACTTCGCGATCCTCTATGGTATATCGCGCTGGGGGCTGGCAGGGCGGCTTGGCGTCACGCCCGACGAGGCGCAAGCAATGATCGATCGCTATTTCCAGCGATTTCCGGGCATTAACCGCTATATTGCCGAAACGCTGGAGCAGGTTCGCGATACCGGCTTCACGCGCACGCTGTTCGGTCGCAAGACCCATTTCACGCGGATCAAATCACCCAACCAGGCCGAGCGTCAGGGAAGCGAGCGTGCCGCGATCAACGCGCCAATTCAGGGGACCTGCGCGGACATCATCAAACGCGCGATGGTCCGGATGACGCCCGCGCTCGTATCTGCTGGACTGTCCGACGTGAGAATGCTGTTGCAGGTTCATGACGAACTGGTGTTCGAATTGCCCGAAGGACAGGTAGATGCCGCAAGCACGGTCATCCGTGAGGTTATGGCCAATGCGGCGGCGCCGCTCGTTACGCTGAGCGTGCCGCTCGGCGTTGAAATCGGCTGGGGCAAAAGCTGGGGCCTGGCGCATTGACCTCGTTCGCGGGTTCTGGCGTACCCCCGGACGATCTTGCGACGCTGGCTCGGGGCGGCCGGACCAACATTCTCGGTTTCCTGCTCAGGCTGGCTGCCAGGCTGCCGTTTCTCTTTATCGCCGGTCGCATCTACGGCGCCGACGTCGTCGGGCGTTTCGCGGTTGCCGTGCTTGCGGTCGAATTTGCGGCGCTGCTCGCGACGCTCGGGCTGAAGCGAGGGCTCGCTCAGGCGTTGCAGGAAACGGATCGCCCTCATGCGCATGTCGCGTGGGACGCACTCGTCGTCGCCGGCATCGCCGCTGTCATTGCGGCCGCAATCCTTGCCATCTTTCCGCATTTGATGTTTCCCAACAGCGGGCTCAATCGCTTCGACCGGTTGTTGGTGCTGGCGGTCGTCGCACTCGCCTGGTCCGATCTTTCGCTGGCTGCTCTCGCCTATCGCCTCAACGTTCGCGCCAGTGTCACGGCGCGCGCCGTTGTCGAGCCCTGGACGATTAGCATCGCGGCCTATCTTTTCTCCTTTTATTCGATTCGCGATGGTCTGATTTTATCCTACGCGCTCTCGACGCTGGCGGCCTTGGTGGCATCGCTGTTCCCGTTCGTCAGGAGCTATGGCTGGCCGCATGAATGGCGACCGCGGATCGTGCCGCTCTGGGCTCTGGCACGGGCCAATGCGCCGCTGGCGGGTGCCGATGCCATCGAATGGGCGACGCGCAATGTCGATCGCGCGATTCTGAGCGTCACCTTCGCGCCGGCGGTCGTCGGCATCTATTACATGGCGCAGCAGGTCGCCTCGATTCCCCAGAAGCTCAAAAGCAGCTTCGACCCCATCCTGGGCCCCGTCATCACCAAAAGCCTGGGTGACGACGACCGGCTTGGGGTAGCACGCCAGATTCGTCAGGTCGGTTTCTGGGTCGTGGCGGCGCAGGTGGGGCTCGCGCTGATGGGATCGATTCCGGCAAAGGGAGTGATGGGGGTCGTCGGCCCGCAATTCGTGCTCGGTGCCATTGCCCTTGTTTTCCTGCTGTTTGCAGAGGTTGTCGCGGTCACCGGCTCAGTGTGTGAATCGGCGCTGGTCTATGTGGCGCGCCGTCGGAACCTGATGATTTCGGTCGGGGTGCTTGTGGTCCAGATCGTCGGCAGTTTCGGGCTAATTTACGCATTCAGGCGTGCCGGCACATCCGTCGCCTGGGAAGCCGCCGCACCGGCGCTCGGCTTGCTCATCGCGCTCGGCATCGGGTCGATCGTCAAGTCGCTGCTGCTGGGCAAATTGCTGGGCGCGCGGGTTGCGCCGTTCCGCTGGACGCTGCTGGTCGCCGCCGTGGTCGCGGCCGGACTCGGGTCGGTTGCGACGCGCCTGCCCGAATGGGCGGAGATCGTGTTCGGAATCCCGCTGATTGCATTCAGCTATCTTTTCGTGTTGTGGCATTTTTCCTTCGGACCCGACGACCGCGAATTGCTTCGTGTCCGCAAACCGACAGTCTTGGGAAGCCGCTCTTGAACACGATCGCCAATGTCCCGACAAATGTGACCGCAGAAACTGTGACGTCGGTCACCCACTGGGACGAATTCCTGTTTTCGTTCCGAATGACGCGTCCGCCCAGCTTTCGCTTCAATGCGGGCGAATTTATCATGCTCGGACTGATGAACGGGGAAAAGCCGCTGTTGCGTGCGTATTCGATGGCGTCGCCGACCTGGGACGAAGAGGTCGAGTTCCTCTCGATCAAGGTCCCCGACGGCCCGCTGACGTCGCGTCTCCAGAAAATCGTGCCCGGCGATCATGTGCTGCTGGGCAAGAAGCCGACCGGCACACTCGTTGCCGACGCCCTGCTGCCCGGCAAACGCCTGTTCATGCTCGCGACCGGCACCGGCCTTGCCCCCTTTATGAGCGTAGCGCGCGAGCCCGACATCTACGACCGCTTCGACCAGCTCGTCATCGTCCATTCGACGCGCCGCGTGATCGATCTGGCCTATCGCGAAATGCTTGAGGCGCGCCTGGCGGACGATCCGCTCGTGGGGGAAATGGCGGCAGCACGCTTTCATTATGTGCCGACGGTCACGCGCGATGAATTTCGCAACAAGGGCCGGATCGGCGATTTGATCGACTCGGGCAAGCTGTTCGAGGGGCTCGATGGCGAGAGCCACTTCGACCCCGAAACCGACCGCGTGATGATGTGCGGGTCGATGGCCATGATCAAGGATTTTGCGGCGCGGTTTGAGGGGCTGGGTTTCAGCGAAGGCGCACATTCGCATCCCGGGCATTATGTCATCGAGCGGGCGTTCGTGGGATAAGCGGACGTTTGTGGAACAACCAGACAGGCGCGGGTCAGTGGCGGAAATGCCTGATCCCGGTAAATATCATCGCCAGCCCGGCAGCATCCGCAGCCGCGATAACCTCGTCGTCGCGCATCGATCCGCCGGGCTGAATAACCGCCGTCGCGCCGGCCTCGACCGCCGCCAGCAATCCATCGGCGAACGGAAAAAATGCGTCGGACGCAACTGCTGATCCGATCGTGCGCGGTGCGCTCCAGCCTGCCTTGTCCGCCGCGTCTTTGGCCTTCCACGCGGCGATACGCGCGGATTCGAGCCGGTTCATCTGTCCGGCCCCGATGCCGGCCGTCACGCCGTCCTTTGCATAGACGATCGCGTTCGACTTGACGTGCTTGGCGACTGTCCAGGCGAAGCCGCAGTCGGCGAGCTCGTTTGCCGTTGGCTGTCGCTTCGTCACGACACGTAAGGGGCCGAGTTCGCCGTTGTCGCGCTGCTGGACCAGAACGCCGCCTGCGATCACCTTCGTGGTCAGGCCCGGCCGCGTGGCGGTCAGAAGGTCGCCGATCAATAGCAGCCGAAGGTTCTTTTTGGCCGCAAAGATTGCCTTCGCCTCGGCGCTCGCGTCGGGCGCAACAATGACCTCGGTGAAAATCTCGGTCATTGCTTTGGCGGTCGCGGCGTCAATGGGGCGATTGACCGCGATGATGCCGCCAAAGGCGGACACGCTGTCGCAGGCAAGCGCGCCCTGATAGGCCTCGAGCAGGTTCAGGCCGCCCGCTACGCCGCATGGGTTGGCGTGCTTGACGATAACGACCGTGGGCGGCCCGTCGCGAAATTCGCTCACCAGCTCGAGTGCCGCATCAGCATCGGCATAGTTATTATAGCTGAGCTCTTTACCCTGAAGCTGCGCCGCCTGGGCGATGCCGCGCTCTGCCGGCTCCATCGGCACATAGAGGGCAGCGAGCTGGTGCGGGTTTTCCCCATAGCGGAGCGGCGCCACCAACCGCGTCGCCGTCACGCGCACGGGCGGAAATACCTGCCCCTGGTCGATCGTCGCAAACCAGTCCGAGATCGCCGCGTCATAAGCGGCTGTCGCGGCAAAAGCCTTGGCGGCCAGTGCCTTTCGTTGATCGAGCGACGTCATGCCGCCCACAACCTCGGCATAGTCGGCGGGGTCGGTGACTATAGCGACGAATGCATGGTTCTTCGCCGCCGACCGCACCATGCTCGGTCCGCCAATGTCGATATTCTCGATAATCTCCTCGCGGCCCGCTCCCTTGGCCACGGTCGCGGCAAAGGGATAGAGGTTGACCACCACCAGATCGATCTCACCGATCCCGTGCGCTGTCATGGCCGCGACGTGGCCGGCATCGTCGCGTACCGCCAGCAGCCCGCCATGGATCATCGGGTGAAGCGTCTTGACCCGCCCGTCCATCATCTCGGGAAAGCCCGTTACGTCGGATACGTCGCGTACCGACAGCCCGGCATCGCGCAGCGCCTTTGCCGTGCCGCCCGTCGATACGAGCTCGACACCCCTCTCCGCCAGCGCCTGCGCAAGTTCGATCAGCCCCGTCTTGTCGGATACCGACAACAGGGCCCGTTTGATCTTGATCTGTGTCATTCTATCCCGCGCGTTTGAGCAACCATGCGACGTTCGTTCCCCCCGCCGGAACGACGCCCTCGACGACGAACTGCTGTGTGGGGTGCGGATAGCCGTCGGCGTCGAGCCACAGACTATCCTCGACCGACAATGTGCCCCCGCGGCACCGAAACTGCCATAAAGGACCGTGGTCGATCCTCAGCAATGCCGCCATTCTGTCGGCGGTCGGCGTGACTTCGACGCCCGGGGCCAGGTGAAAGCGTATCGCAAACGGGGCGCTATGGCTGCGGCGACGGCGGGCTGCCGGGACCAGCGCGTCTTCGCCGTGCAACTCGCGGCCGCTTGCCGACAGCGCCAGCATGCGCTTGTGTACAAAGCCAAAACGCCGTGCATAGCCGTCGTGCGTGCCCTCGATCCGGCTGCTGCCCTCCTGCTCGTCGCGATCGACTTCGACCGAGGCGACGCCGGCGCCCAGTGACCCATCGGGATTGATGGCGGTGGAATTGCTGTCGCCCAGCGTCAGCGTGGAATGCGCCGCAGTGGTACGCAATGCCCGGGCCAGATCGGCGGGGATCGCCCCTGTGCCGGCCGTGTTGCCACAATTTACGATCAGCCGTTGCGTGCCGTCCGACAATTCGAAGGCGAGCGTCGATGCACAGCCGCCGAGCGTGACACGTGCCGGCGGTGGCGGGGCCATGTCGGCGACGACGATGGTCCCGTGTCCCGCCATCCTCTGATACCCCCATTCGCGCGCCTGACGCAGCGGCCGCGTCCGCACGCCCGATCCCGCCACAATTGCCGTAACGCGCTCTGCCGCGATCGGACCTGCCCCCTGCCAGCTCGACAGCGCCCCGTCGCCCATGGCCATGCCAAGCAGTGCGGCAACCGCCTGTTCCAGCTTTTGGCGCACGTCGCCCGGCCATTCGATGCGTCGCGCCTCGTAGACTTTCGACAACATCGTCAGCAGCTCGATCAGTTCGATCTGGTCGCCCGGCGCGCGCGTGATAATGCCGCCGTCAGTGGTGACACCCGTGCCCAGCGCCCGCATCAGCCCGGCCTCGCCAAAGCTGCGTCGTGTCTCGCCGCCGGGGATCAGCAGGCCGGCCGCGACAACACCCACCCAGGCGGCAATACGCGGCATACCGATCTGCGCACGTTCTGCCCCGCGATCAAGGTGACGCGCACCCCGCGCCATCGCGTTGAGCACGGCCGACCGGTAGACAAGATCGGTCGACGACAGGATCAGCGGGGCATACGCCGCCCAGAACAGCAGCCGCCAGCCCAGTCGCTGCGGCGCCCATGCCGGATCGCTGACGTGCGTCGCATGGGCAGCGAGCCACGCTCGCATCAGACCCTCCGCGATCGGCGCGCCTTGGGTTCGGCTGACGCCGGCGGCAAGGTCGCGCAGCCAGGCAAAGCGCTCGACATGCTTCGCGAGCGCGGGGGAAAGCCCTTCGCCGAAATCCACGTCTGCGATCGCGACGCTTTCGCGCCCACGGACGATCCGGCCCTCCATCATCGCTCGTCCCGCCTCGGCGTTACCGGGTACGGGATCTTCCGGAACGGCCAGCAGCTTTAGCGGATAGCGTCCGTTGAGGCGGAGGCCGTGCAGCGGCGTCCGCCATGTCAGCCGGTAAAAATTATTGGCGATTCGTTCGCCAAGCGACAGGCCGCGGTCGCCGCCTCTTACCAGCCGCTTGCCGACCTCGATCTCGTCGCCCCCGATTCTGGCGGACCCGTCGTCAAGGGCCAGGCCGGTCGGGTCGCGATCGCTCATCGGCTTTTCAGGCTCGCGATATTGGCTGCATAGGCCGACTGGCCGCCCCTGAAGGTTGCGGTACCCGCCACCAGCACATCGGCTCCTGCCGCCACCGCGCGCGGGGCCGTGCCCATGTCGATACCGCCATCGACTTCGAGCCTGATGTCGCGTCCAGACTTGTCGATCATCCGCCGGATCGCTTCGATCTTGCCCAGCTGCGATTCGATGAAGCTCTGCCCGCCGAAGCCAGGGTTGACGCTCATCACCAGCACCAGATCGACGCTGTCGAGCAGATAGTCGAGCATCTTTGCGGGTGTGCCGGGATTGAGCGAGACACCCGCCAGCTTGTCCAGTGCTTTGATCCGCTGAATCGTGCGGTGGACGTGGGGCCCGGCCTCCGGATGAATGGTAATGATGTCGGCGCCCGCCTCGGCAAAGGCATCGAGAAAGCCATCGGCTGGCGCAATCATGAGATGGACATCGAGGGGCAGGTGGGTGTGCGGTCGGATCGCCTTCACGACCGCCGGGCCGATCGTGATGTTGGGCACGAAATGCCCGTCCATCACATCGACGTGGATCCAGTCGGCACCGGCCGCCTCCAGCGCCCGGACCTCCTCGCCCAGCCGTGCGAAATCGGCACTGAGAATCGAGGGCGCGATACGGACGGGCTGTTGCATTGCGACAAGCCTTAACCAGCCGCTTCAGGTGCGGCAAGGCGGTGTCAGCGCCGACCGAGTCGGGCGATGAAAAAGCCGTCGCGGCCCGGCGATGGCAAAATGCGCAGCCATCCTGGCTCGGCAACTGCGACCCCCTGCGGCAGCTCGCCGGGCGATATGCGGTCGACCGTCAGCCCGCTTGCGGCGACGATCGCCTCGCCTTCCTCATACTCAGCGGAGCAGGTGGCATAGATCAGCCTGCCCCCGGGTTTGAGCCATGCCGCTGCGCGCGCCAGCATCCGCCCCTGCAGTCCTGCCAGTGCGGCAATGTCCTTGGTGCCGATCCGGTGCAGGACGTCGGGGTGCCGCGCAAAAATACCTGTCGCACTGCAGGGCGCATCGAGCAAAATCGCATCAGCCGAGTCGGGCGGCTGCCATGTCATGACGTCGGCAACGACGATTTGGGCGGCCAGTCCGGTGCGCGCCAGATTTTCGCCGAGGCGCTCGGCCCGCTTCGCCTGCTGTTCCACGGCGATCACCTGCCATCCGGCTGCTGCCAGTTGCATTGTCTTGCCCCCGGGCGCCGCGCACAGGTCGAGGACGGTGCGGCCATCGCCCGCGCCCAGCAACCGCGCCGGAATGGCAGCCGACAGATTCTGGACCCACCACGCGCCTAAGTCATATCCGGGGAGTTCGGTCACGAGCCCGCCGCGGCCGATGCGCCGGTGCCCTTGCCAGATTTCCTCGCCGCCGACCCCCGCGTCGTCATCTGGATCGCGCAAGGTAAGATCGAGCGGTGGCGGGTTTGCCAGCGCGCGTGCCGCGTCCCCCAGCATCGCATAGCCCCACCGTCCGCCCCACCGCTCGCGCACGACCTCGGGCAGGGTCGGCATTTCAGGAAGCGCGGCACCGCGCCGCATCAGCGTGCCGAAGACGCCGTGCACCAGCCGCTTGGGCCCCCCTGTCACCAGCGGCAGCACGGTCGTGATGGCGGCATGCGGCGGGGTTTTCAGGACGAGTGCCTGGACCAGTGCGATGCGCAGCACCGCGCGTGCTTTGGCATCATGCGGGAGCGGCTGGGCTGTGGCGGTGTCGATCAGCGCGTCGAGGTCGAACAAATGGCGGAACACCTCCCCCGCGATTGCCCGCGCCAGCCCCTCGTCGGCGGGTGCCAGTCCGCGCGCCGGCAATGCATCGAAACGCTGCCCCTGACGGAGCACCGCATCGATCATGGTGAGGGCGGCGCGGCGAGCGGGGAGGCCGATCGTTTCTTCGGTCAAGGCCTTGTGTTACCCACCGGGCGCGCCAAATTATTGGCATGAGCAAGCGCCCACCCCATGTCCGCCCGCCGACCTATCTGACGCCCAGCCCGCCGGTTCCGGAGCCTGAGCCTGTCGAGATCGCGACCGAGCACGGTGGTCGCGAGGGGCCGGAGCCGACGCGCTATGGCGACTGGGAGCATAAGGGCATCGCGTGGGATTTCTGATTCTCTCACGCAATTTCCTCGCGTAGCGGACGCGCGAGCAGCGCGCCGACGATTTGCGCCGGATCCCGCCCATCCTCGACCAGGGCGCGTACGGCCTGCGCGACGGGCATGTCGATCTTCAGGCGTTCTGCCTCACGAACCAGCACGGCGACGGTAAAAGCGCCCTCGGCCACCGTACTCCCGGACGCGAACAATTCTTCGGGTGTCTTCCCTTCGCCCAGCGCCTTGCCAAAAGTGAAGTTACGCGACTGGGTCGATGAGCAGGTCAGGACCAGATCGCCGAGGCCCGACAGCCCCGCCAGCGTTTCCGCCCGTGCGCCACGCGCCACCCCGAACCTCGTCATTTCCGCAAAGCCCCGTGCGATCAGCGCCGCCCGCGCGTTTTCGCCAAGCCCCAGCCCGGCGACGATGCCACAAGCGATGGCGATGACGTTTTTGACCGCGCCACCGATTTCGGTCCCGACGACGTCGGTCGAGGCATAAGGCCGGAACGTCGGGCAGGCGAGCCGCTGGGTCAGCGCCCGCCCGATCGCGCCATCCTCGACAGCAAGGGTTACGGCGGTCGGCTTGCCGGCCGCGACCTCATGCGCGAATGTCGGCCCTGAAAGCACCGCGATCGGTGCGCGAGGGTGAAGCGCGCGCGCGACCTCGGACATCAGCCGTCCGGTCGAGGCTTCTATCCCCTTTGAGCAGAGAACCAGTACGCGCGTCCCGACTGGGACCCTTGCCAGGATATGGCCGACATACTGCGCTGGCGTCGCCACCAGCAGCGCGTCGCACTGGTCGAGCGAGCCGAGGTCGGTCGTCGCCTGTACCGACGGTGAAAGCGGAATGCGGGGCAGGAACACCCGGTTTTCATGCGCCAGGTTGATCGCGGTCACGACCTCGTGCTCATGTGCCCAGATCAGTACCGGTTCGCCGTCGCTGGCGGCCAACTGGGCGAGCGCGGTGCCCCAGGCACCCGCACCGATGACGCCGATCCTCATGCCTTGACACCCGCGCCGCGCACCGCGTCCGCCGCGGGATCGAGCGGCCAGCGCGGACGGGCCGCGATGTCGAGCCCGTCGGTCATTCCCAGCCCAAAGCGCTCTGCGCCCGCCCACGCGATCATGGCGCCGTTGTCGGTGCACAGCCACGGCGGTGGCGCGGCGAAGCGAAGGCCGGACGCCGCCGCCAATGCGGTCAGTGCGTCACGGACGCCGCTGTTGGCTGCGACCCCGCCCGCGATCACCAGCGCCGTCGCCCCGGGCATCGTCGAAATGGCGCGGGAGGTGCGGTCGATCAGGCAGTCGATCACGGCAGCCTGGAATCCGGCCGCAATGTCTTCGTTGCGGTACATGCCGCTGTCGCGCGCCCGCAGCACCGCGCTCTTCAGACCTGCAAACGAAAAATGTGGTTCGGGCGAGCCCAGAAGCGGACGTGGCAGCGGCACGGCCTGCGCATTTCCTGCGCGTGCCGCTCGTTCGACTGCCGGACCGCCCGGAAAGCCCAGCGCGAGCAGTTTGGCGGTCTTGTCGAACGCCTCCCCAGCGGCGTCGTCGATCGTCGTTGCCAGTCGCCGGTAGCGCCCGACGCCCTCGACCGCGAGGAGCTGGCAGTGACCGCCGGAGACCAGCAGCAGCAGATAGGGGAAATCGAGGTCGGGATCGACAAGCCGGGGTGACAGCGCGTGCCCCTCGAGGTGATTGACCGCAACGAGCGGCTTTCCCGCAGCGTGCGCCAGTGCTTTTGCGGTCACCAGTCCGACCATGACACCGCCGATCAGGCCCGGCCCCGCCGTCGCCGCGATCGCATCGACATTCCCCAATCGCAGCCCGGCGTCGGCAAAGGCTGCCTCGACGAGCGGCATCAGGGCATCCACATGCGCGCGCGCCGCGATTTCGGGCACGACACCGCCGAACGGCGCGTGCGCCATTTCCTGCCCCGCGAGCCGATGAGCGACGATTCGTCGGTCGCTCGTCACCAGCGCCACCGCAGTTTCGTCGCAGCTTGATTCGATCCCGAGGATGAGGAGATTGCGCGCCATCCGATTTCCGCTAGCACGATGTCTGTAATGGCTTCCAGTTCTCCGCTCGTTCGTCCTCCCCTCCTCCGGCTTGGCACTCGCGGTTCGCCGCTCGCGCTCGCTCAGGCGCATATGACGTGTGCGGCCCTGATGGCGGCGCACGGCTGGGATGATGCGGCGGTAGAGATCGTCACGATAACGACCGACGGCGATCGCATCCAGGACCGACCGCTTGCCGAACTCGGCGGCAAGGCCCTGTGGACCAAGACGCTCGACCGCGCGCTCATCGAGGGACGCACCGATGCGAGCGTTCATTCGATGAAGGATGTCGAAACGCTCCGCCCGTCAGGGATCGCCCTGGTCGCGATGCTCGAGCGCGCCGACGTTCGCGACCGGCTGATCGGGTCTGCGGCGATCGAGGCGCTGGCACCGGGCGCGACCGTGGGCACCGCTTCTCCCCGCCGTGCCGCGCAGTTGCGCCGGCTTCGGCCCGACCTCAATATTGTTCCCTTTCGAGGGAATGTCGCGACCCGGATCGCCCGTGTCGAGGCGGGAGAGGCCGATGCGACAATGCTGGCCGCGGCCGGGCTCGACCGCCTCGGCCACCCTGAAATCGGCATTGCGGTATCGATCGATGCCATGCTGCCTGCCGTTGCCCAGGGTGCCGTCGGCATCGAATGCCGCGCCGATGACCCCGCAACCCGTGCCCGCCTGCTGGCCATCGATCATCGCCCGACGCACCTGTGCGTTGCCGCCGAACGTGCTCTGCTGGCGGCTCTCGGGGGCAGTTGTCATTCGCCGGTCGGGGTGCTTGCCGTGCTCGAGGGGGACGACATCCACCTCCGCGCAGAAATATTGAGCGAGGACGGATCGGTCCATCGCGCGGGCGAGGCGCGCTTTGCGTCAGGGGATGCCGGCGCGCCGGAACGGCTGGCGCGCAACTTGCTCGACGGGGCGCCCGCTACGCTTGCCGCATTGTTTGCGTGCGCGTCCTGATCCTTCGTCCCGCACCGGGCAATGCGGCGACAGCGGCTGCGGTCACGGCGATGGGACTGCACCCCGTCATCGTGCCGCTGTTCGAGGTCGCGCCACTGGACTGGACCCCACCGCCGGCTGGCGGTTTCGACGCGATCGCCATGACCAGTGCGAACGCGGCCCGCCACGGTGGCCGGGCACTTGCCCGTTATCGCCATTTACCACTGCTGGCAGTCGGCGAAGCGACGGCCCGGGCGGCGCGGGATGCTGGTTTCGCAGACATCAGGCTGGGTAGCGGCACTGCTGATGACCTGGGCGATCTGGTCGCCGGCCAGCGCGTGCTGCACCTGCGGGGACACGAATCGGTCGGCTTACCGGGCACGCGGATCACCTCGATCGCGGTATATGCCGCACCCCAGCGTACTTTGACCGATCGCGAGAGGGCCGAACTCGACTGCCCGTTTGCACTCATCCATTCGCCGCGCGCAGGCCGCGCCTTGGCCGCGGTGGTGAGCAGCCCGGCAAAAACATCCATCATTGCGATCAGCGCCGACGCCGCTGCCGCCGTCGCCAGCCGGGACTGGCGCGCCATGCACATCGCCGCGACGCCCCGGGAGGGCGCAATGCTGGAAGTTTTGGCGGCGCTGTGCAAAGCCCCGCCGCGAGACATTGCCGGGTCGGACTGAATGACGGACATCCATGATCCTTATCCAGCGCGGCCACAGCGCCGGTTGCGCACGACGCTGCTGCTCGTGCTGGTTTCCTTCGTGGGCGGCGCGGCACTCGTCACCTGGGCGATCACCTACTGGGGTCCTGCCCGGCGGTTGATCGTCCCCGACGGAGCGACGGCTCCGGCAGCGGTCCCCCGCGTTCTTTCGGTTCCGGCCCCTGCGGCCGGGACTCCGGTCGTGCCGCTGACACCTGAAAGCCTGGCGACGACCGAATCCCGCATTGCCGGGCTCGAGGCGCGGCTTGCCCAGATCGACACCCGCGCCGACATGGCGTCGGCCAATGCTGCCCGTGCCGAAGGACTGCTGATCGCCTTTGCCGCGCGGCGCGCGATCGATCGCGGCGTTTCGCTCGGGTATCTCGAGGGACAGCTGCGCGCGCGTTTTGCCGACACCCAGCCGCGCGCGGTCGCCGCGATCATCGCGGCGGCACAGAATCCGGTGACGGTTGATGCCCTGCGCCAGCGGCTCGATGCGCTAACGCCTGGGCTTGCCGGCACGCGTCCCGGCGAAAGCTGGTGGCAGGCGACACAGCGCACGCTCGGCTCGCTGATCATCGTGCGCCGCGCGGACACGCCGTCCCCCGCCGCCGATGAGCGCATTGCCCGGGCGCGTCTGGCGATCGACGGCGGCCAGGTCGAAAACGCGCTTGCCGAAATCGCTCGCCTGCCGACGCGCGATGCCGCGACAGACTGGATGGCGGCGGCGCGACGCTACATCGAGGCGCATCGCGCACTGGACATCCTCGAAGCCTCCGCCCTAACGACGCCGCAACCGGCAACAATGGACAAGGGTGCATGACGATCGAGGCGGAATGGTGGGATTACGACGATGCGGCTGAACTGGCTGAGGCGGTGGCCGGCGACGTCGGCTTCATCATCGATTCGGCGCTCGACGCGCGCGGGTCCGCGCTGATCGCGCTCCCCGGGGGCAAGACGCCGCTCGCCGCGCTCGACCTTCTGACCGGGCAAAAGCGGCGGTGGAAGGACGTGACCATCGTGCCCACCGACGACCGCATCGTCGAGGTGACAAGCGACCTGTCGAACGTTGCGATGCTGGCGAAGAAATTCCTGCCGCTCGGCGCGCGCGTCGTACCGCTGACGGGGGGCAAGGCCGCCGACTACAAAATGGCGGGGAAAGCCGCTGATGCGCGGTTGCAGGATTTGCCATGGCCGCCCGATCTCGTCTGGCTGGGCGTCGGCGCTGATGGCCACACCGCGTCGATCTTTGCCGGGCCCGATCTCGATGAAGCGCTGAACGGGCCGAAGGAGCGCCGCGCGCTGGGCGTGATGCCCGATCCGCTGCCGCCCGAAGCACCGGTCGCGCGGGTGACCCTGTCGAAGGCGGCGATCCTGGCAGGGCGGACGCTGCTGATCACACTGACGGGGGCGGAGAAGAAGGCATTGCTGGAGCGGGCGATCGCGGACGGGGCGTTGAGCGTGGTGCCGGTGGGGCGCGTGCTGGCGGACAGTGATCTGGCGGTGGATATTCACTGGGCGGCGGCGTGAGGCGTGCGTGCCGCACGCCGGTGGCGGCTGGAGCATTTTAGGTGACGGGAGGAGCGTTTTAAGGGTCACGGGCAAAGCCCATGTCTTCGTCGGTCCTCGCCTGGGCGAGGCCGGCCGAGCGCGCTGCGGGTGCTGGAAATAGCTTCGCTATTTCCTAGCGCAGCGCGCTGGAGCGGGCGAAGGGATTCGAACCCTCGACCCCGACCTTGGCAAGGTCGTGCTCTACCCCTGAGCTACGCCCGCTCTGGCGCTGGTGACGACGGGTCAGTCGTCGGGTAGGGCGCGGTCAGTAGCCGCACAGGCGGGCTCGCGCAATCCCCTTGGCAGCGCGGTGCAAATCACCACATAAGGAACCCACCCGACGGAGAGATTAAGTGGCGACTTTAGGATTGAGCGCGGCCGACCGTACAGCGATCGAGACATTCAGGACCGACGTTATCGAGCCGTCGATGACCAAGCTCGTCATCCTCGATTTCTGGGCTGAATGGTGCGGACCCTGCAAGGCGTTGTCGCCAGTCCTTGAAAAGGTCGCGGCGGACTATGCGGCAAAGGGCGTGATGCTCGCCAAAGTGGACGTCGACGCCAACAAGGCGATCGCCGCGCAATTCCGGGTCCAGTCGATCCCGACGGTATATGCCGTGTTCCAGGGCCAGCTTGTCGCCGATTTGACGCCGGCGCGCACCGAATCGCAGCTGACGAAGATGCTCGACCAGTTGCTGAAGCAATTGCCGATCGAGGGTGAGGTACAGTCGCTGGAGGCCCAGATCGCCCCGCTGATCGCCATGGGCGAGGAAGTGCTGGCCGGTGGCGATGCGCCGCGGGCCGCGGGCATATTTGCACAGATCGTGGATATGGCACCCGACGACCCGGGTGCCTTGTCAGGCCTGGTCCGCGCCCAGGTCGCGGCGGGGCAGCTCGACGAGGCAGAGGCTTTCCTTGCCGACCTGCCCGCCGAACTTGCCAGCGACCCGGCGATCGAGCGGGCGCGCTCGGCACTGGCGCTTGCCCGCGATGCGCGGCCCGTCGAGGATTTGGGCGGCCTGCAAGCCGAAGTTGCCGCGCACCCCGACGATCATGCGAAACGGTTCGAGCTGGCCGGTGGCCTGATGGCGGCGGGAGATCGGGACGCGGCGGCCGACCATCTGCTCGAAATCATCCGGGCCGACCGCGACTGGCAAGAAGGCGCAGCCCGCGCGCAGTTGCTGAAGCTCTTTGACGTCGTCGGCGTCATGGACCCCTGGGTGGCGGCGCAGCGGCGGCGGCTGTCGGCTGTGCTGTTCACATGAGCGATCCCCAGCGCCTGTCGATCTTTCCCATTGGCGGTGCTTTGCTGTTCCCGCGCATGCAGTTGCCGCTGCACATCTTCGAGCCTCGCTATCGTGCACTGATCAGCGATGCGATGGCCCGTGACCGCCGGATCGGCATGATCCAGCCCAAGCCGCCAACGACGCGCGAGGAGGTCGAAGTGCCCAGCCTGTTCGACATGGGCTGCGTCGGCAAGATCGCGCATGTCGAGGCGCTCGACGACGGGCGTTATAACATCGTTCTGGAAGGGCTGTCGCGATTCAAGCTACTTCGTGAACTCGACGTCTCGACGCCCTTTCGCCAGGTCGAGGCGACGCTGGAGGAGGCGTATGACGATGCGCCGCTCGCCGGCGTCCAGCGCGCCGACCTGGAAGGCGAATCGCGCCGCTTTGCCGAGATGCAGGGATATGCTGTCGACTGGGAGGCAGTGGGCCGGCTGGACGACGAAGCACTCGTCAACGGGATTGCGCAGATCGCGCCTTTCGACACCGCCGCGAAACAGGCGCTGCTCGAGGCGCCGACGCTCGCGATGCGCGCGGATCTGATCGTCCAGTTAATGCGGTTTTTCGGACGCCATGGCGGCGAGGAGCGGGTGACGCTGCAGTAGCTAGACCATCACGCCCTGCAACAGTCTTGGCAACTTCCCCGTCTCCCCCCTTGCTTCCGCCATGAACAGATCCTTCAGCGGTTTGATCCGCTGCACCGCGCCGAGACCGAAACGCCGCACCAGGCTCGCATTTTTACCGGGAATGCCGAACAGCCGGGTCAGCGTGTCGGTGGCGGTCGCGACCAGAAGGGTGTCGAGGCTGCGCCACCGCTGATACCGGTCGAGCAATGCCGCGTCGCCGAGGTCGAGGCCGGTGCGCGCGCCGTCCACGACGACCTCCACCAATGCCGCGACGTCGCGGAAGCCGAGGTTCAGCCCCTGCCCTGCGATGGGGTGAATGCCGTGGGCGGCATCGCCGACGAGCGCGAGGCGCGTGTCGACGATGCGGGCCGCATGGTGAAAGCCGAGTGGCCAGGTCGAGCGCGGCGCGACCGAGGTGAGTGTTCCCAGCAGTGCCCCGCTCAGTTTTTCGGCCTCGTGCGCAAAGGCGCGGTCGGACAGCGCGAGCACGCCGGGCGCATCCTTTGCCGCCACGGTCCAGACAAGCGCCGAACGGTTGCCTGGCAACATCGGCAGCAACGCGAAGGGACCAGCCGGGTAAAAAATCTCGTGCGCGACATTGTCGTGCGGAATGTCGTGGTCGAAGGCCGAGATGATCGCATTATGCTCATACTGCCAGCGCGCGACGCGGATGCCCGCGGCGGCGCGCGTCGGCGAGTTGCGTCCTTCGGCGGCGAGGAGCAGGGCAGCGCCAATCTCCGTACCGTCGCTGAGCGACGCGGTCACGCGCGCTGCGGAGCGCCCCACTTCCTCGGCCCGCGTTCTCATTTTCAGGGTGACATGTTCGGCCTCGGAAACCGCGTCAAACAGCACCCGGCGGAGCACCCGGTTTTCAACCATGGTGCCGAGCGCCTCGCCATCCGTGGGCGTGAAGTCGAGACAATCGTTTTGCAGCCCGTCGCGGACTTCGATGCTGCGGATAGGGCAGCCGGTCGGACGCAGCCGGTCGGCGACACCGATCGCTTCGAGCATCCGCCAACTGGCCGACGCGATCGCGGTTGCCCGGCCATCGAACCCGTCGGACAGCGTTGCCGCCGGGTCCGCCGGGTCGACGACAACCGACGAGATGCCGTGTCTGTCGAGGGCCAGAGCGGTGGTGAGGCCGATCAGGCCACCGCCCAGAATGAGGATGTCGGTCTGTTGCATGCGCTATCTCTACAAGGCGATCGGACCGTCGTCACCCGCTCCGTGCCCGACTCTTGACGACGAGTCTGGCATCAGCGATTCTTACGCCGGTTTTTGGGGACAAGATAATGGCAAGTCGCGCCGCTCAGGCTCGCACGACGTCCGGCTGGCGCGACATCGTCCGCGCCGGCTTGCGGCGCAGCGGCGCGCTGATTTCCAGCGCTGCGCTGATCATCGCCAGCGCCCTCGTCGCGCTGGCTTTCGGCAGCTATCATCCCGACGATCCCTCACTCAGCACGGCGGCGGGAAACGCGGTCGGCAACTGGCTGGGCGTGTCGGGGGCGTGGACCGCCGACTTCCTGCTGTCGCTGCTCGGGCCACCGGTGATCCTCCTGCTCGCGATGCCGGTGATCGTCGCGGGGCAATTATGGCGCGGTCATTCGATCGCGGGCTGGCAGATGCGAACGCTGACCTGCGTGATGGCCGTCGCGTCGATCGCGGTCGCGCTAGCGCTGCTGAATGCGGAGGCAGTGGCGGGGATGCCGGCGGGTCTTGGCGGCATCGTCGGCCTGGGCGGTCAGGCGCTGCTTGGCCTTGGCCTGGGGCTGATCCCGAACGGCAATTTCGCCGTTATCGTGCGGTACGCGCTGGTGGCCTTGCTCGGCATTGGCGGTGTTGCGGTCTGGGTCCGCACTCTTGGCCTTGCCCTCCGCCTTCCCCGTCTTGATCGGGCGCCGGCCCTGCGTCTCGAAGGACCAACACCGGCAGCGCGCCGGGAGCCTTCGGTGCCGCGCGCAGATGCCCCATCGACGGAAGTGCGCAGCCGCCCGCTGATCGCCGACCGGCAGTCGGCCCCCTCTGGTGGCAAGCGCGTGCGCCAGGAATCGCTCGCCCTTCGCGACAAATATGTGCTGCCGGACCTGTCGTTGCTGACGCCCGCGCCGCCATCAAAGGGTCAGGCGCTCGACAAGGCCGCGCTCGAACGCAATGCCCGCCTGCTCGAAACCGTACTCGATGATTTTCACGTCAAGGGCACGATTACCGAGGTTCGTCCGGGCCCGGTCGTGACCATGTACGAACTCGAACCTGCGGCCGGCATCAAGGCCAGCCGGGTCATCCAGCTCGCCGAGGATATCGCACGCAACATGTCGGCGCTGTCGGCGCGCGTCGCGACGATTCCCGGTCGCAGTGTCATCGGCATCGAACTGCCAAACGCGCACCGCGAATCGGTCGTGCTGCATGAACTGATCGCATCGCAGGCGTTCGAGGACGGCACCGGATCGCTGCCGATCGTTCTGGGCAAGAACATTGCGGGCGACCCGGTCATTGCCGACCTGGCCCCGATGCCGCATCTGCTGATCGCGGGGACCACCGGTTCGGGCAAGTCGGTTGGTCTCAACTCGATGATCTGTTCGCTGCTTTACCGGCTGACGCCCGACCAGTGTCGCATGATCATGATCGATCCCAAGATGCTCGAACTGCGCCCTTATGAGGATATTCCTCATCTCATCGCGCCGGTCGTCACCGAGCCGGCCAAGGCGATCCGCGCGCTGAAATGGGCGGTCGAGCAGATGGAGGAGCGCTACCGAATGATGGCATCGGTGGGCGTACGCAGCCTTGCCGGCTTCAACGACAAAGTGCGCGCAGCCCGAGCCAAGGGGCAAAAGCTCGGGCGCCGCGTGCAGACCGGATACGACGCCGAAACCGGGCAACCGGTGTACGAAGAGGAGCAGCTCGATTTCGAGCCGCTCCCCCAGATTGTCGTCGTTGTCGACGAGCTCGCCGACCTGATGATTACCGCGGGGAAAGAGGTTGAGTTCCTGATCCAGCGCCTCGCGCAAAAGGCGCGCGCTGCGGGGATCCATCTGATCATGGCAACACAGCGTCCCTCGGTCGATGTGATTACCGGCGTCATCAAGGCCAATTTGCCGACGCGGATCAGCTTTCATGTGACCAGCAAGATCGATTCGCGCACCATCCTGGGCGAACAGGGGGCGGAGCAATTGCTGGGCAAGGGCGACATGCTCTACATGCCTGGCGGTCGCCAGATCGTGCGCGTCCACGGTCCCTTCGTCAGCGACGAGGAAGTCATTGCCATCGCCGATCACTGGCGCGCGCAGGGGCGGCCGGACTACATCCAGGCAGTCACCGAAGAGCCGGAGGACGGTGGCTTTGCGCTCGACGGCGCGCCGACCGGTGATGACAGTCCCGAAGACGCCGAATATCGCAAGGGCGTCCAGCTTGTGGCCGAGAGCCAGAAAGCCTCGACCAGCTGGCTCCAGCGGCAGCTGCGCATCGGATACAACCGCGCGGCGCGTCACATCGAACGGATGGAAAAGGAAGGGTTGGTCAGCCGTCCCGACCACGTCGGCAGGCGCGAAGTGCTGATGGACACCGAGGGGCACGCGATCTGAGGGGTTCAGCGAGCGTTCAATGCGCCCCTGACACCAGCCGACCCGACGCTTATGGAGCAACGCGCTTGATTCGATTTACCTTTTTCGTCGCGGCCCTGTTCATGGCGGCGCCCTCGATCGCTCAAACCGGCGACATCGCTGCCGTTCAGACGCATCTGCGCGCCGTGACGACGATGACGGCGGACTTTAGCCAGACCGACCGGTCGGGCAAGGTGCTGACCGGTCAGCTGAAGCTAAAGCGACCGGGAAAGATCCGCTTTCAATATCAGCCGGATGTGCCGATCCTGATCGTCGGCGACGGACATGCCCTGACCTTCATCGATTATTCGGTAAAGCAGGTTCAGCGCTGGCCGATCGGCAATTCGCCGCTCGCGGTGCTGCTCGACCCGTCGAAAGATATCACCCGTTTCGCGCGGGTGGTGCCGACGACCGATCCGCGAATCCTGCTTGCCGAGGTGCGCGACGCACGACATCCCGAATATGGCACGATCACGCTGGCCTTCGCGCGCGAGCCGGGCGCACCCGGCGGACTGCGCCTTCAGGGGTGGATTGCGCTCGACGGGCAGAACAACCGGACCTCGGTGCGATTAGCGAACCAGAAGTTCAACGTCACGATCGGCGATGAGGCGTTCCGTTGGCGCGACCCGCGCCCGATGTCCGGGCCAAAATAGCGATATCGTTCATATTCGGGACAGGTGGCCGATCCTAAATGCTATCAGGCGGTAGCTGGACCGGCGGGTGGGATTTTTCCCCCTGTTGCCCACCCCCGGAGCCCCCCGGTTTCCGTCCGCGTGACGAACGCAGGTTGGCCCTCGCTCCACGCCCCCGGAGCGAGGGCCTTTCTCTTCCAGTCACCGGTGATGTTTCTATCCCGTGACGGGCGCCAGCAGCGTATTCGCCCTCGCGCCGTCCCAGTCCATGCCGCCTGAAATCCGCCAGATTTCTTTTCCTTGGGCATCATACAGGACCGTGGTCGGCAGGACACCGCCCCCAAATGCAAAGCCGAGATTGTTGTCGGCGTCACGATAGAGTTCGAGGTTGCCGAGCTTTGCTCTGGTCCACCAGCCGGGCACGGGGTCGACCGCCTGCTTGGCAGAGTCCTGATTGACGGTGAGGACCCTAAGTTTCCCGCGGGTCCGGGCGGCCAGACGGTCGAGCGATGGCATTTCCTTGACGCACGGCACGCACCATGTGGCCCACAGGTTGACGAGCAGCGGTTGCCCCTTGAACGCGGCAAGGGTGACCGCCTTGCCATCGGGTCCGGTAAATTTGTCGGCAATCATCGGCGTGCCGCGCTGACTGATGTCGAGCGTTCCTGCCGCTTCATCGCCGGAAGTGGACGCGGCAACGGTGTTGGCTTGCGAGTGGGCAGTCGATTGCCTATCGCACGCCCCGACGGGAACAAGCAGGAGACAGGCGATCAGCGGGCCGGACGCCAAGGATTTCGCGGGTCGCAAGCTCGTCTCCAATGCGATGTGGGGCGGGCGATTTGCCGAGGGTCCCGCTGCAGTAATGCGCGCGATAAATGCCTCGCTGCCGTTCGACAAGCGGTTGTGGCGGCAGGATATCGCCGCGTCGAAGGCGCATGCCGCGATGCTCGGCGTCCAGGGTATCGTGTCAGCGGTCGATGCCGCGGCAATCGCGCAGGGGCTCGACCAGGTGACCGCCGAATATGAGGCAGGTGCCCTGCCGGACGATCCCGCGCTCGAGGACATCCACATGGCGACCGAAAGCCGCCTGGCCGAGTTCATCGGTCCGGTCGCGGGGCGGCTGCACACCGCACGGTCTCGCAATGACCAGGTAGCAACCGACTTCCGCCTGTGGGTCCGGGACGCCATCGACGTGACCGACGCCGGGCTGGCGGCGCTCCAGCACGCGATCCTCCACCGGGCGGAGGAGCATGCCGACGCGGTCATGCCCGGCTTCACCCATTTGCAAAGCGCGCAGCCGGTCACCCTTGGCCATCACCTGATGGCATGGTTCGAAATGATCGTTCGCGATCGTTCACGCCTGGCCGATGCCCGCAAGCGGATGAACCAGTGTCCGCTGGGCAGTGCGGCGCTGGCAGGAACGGGGTTCCCGATCGACCGTGCGGCAACCGCGGCTGCGCTAGGCTTCGACGGTCCGACGAACAATTCGCTCGACAGCGTTTCGGACCGCGATTTCGCGCTCGACTATCTGGCGGCGACGGCAACGTGCGCGATCCATTTGTCACGCATGGCCGAGGAAATCGTGATCTGGGCATCGCAGCCGTTCGGTTTCGTGACCTTGTCCGACCAATGGTCGACGGGGTCGTCGATCATGCCGCAAAAGCGTAACCCCGATGCCGCCGAACTGGTCCGTGGTCATGCGGGGCGCATCATCGGCTGCCAGATGGCGCTGATGGTCACGATGAAGGGGCTGCCGCTCGCCTATTCCAAGGACATGCAGGACGACAAGGAGCCGGTGTTCGAGGCCCATGATCTGATCGCGCTTTCGGCCGCGGCAATGACGGGCATGATCGAGACGCTGGTCTTTCGCACCGACCGGATGCGGGCTCTGGCGGAAACCGGCTTTGCGACCGCAACCGACCTCGCCGACTGGCTGGTGCGGGAGGCCGATGTGCCGTTCCGCGAGGCGCACCATATCACGGGGCGTGTCGTCAGGGCGGCAGAGGCGGCGGCCTGCGGCCTCGCCGACTTGTCGCTCGACGCCTTGCAGGCGATCGATGCCCGTATTGACGCCCGCGTTTTCGACGTGCTGACCGTCGACGCGTCGGTCGCCAGCCGCACCAGCCTTGGCGGAACCGCGCCGGCGCGCGTAAGGGATGCAATCGCCGCCGCGCGCGCGGCGCTGGAGCCGATACGATGAAGCGTGCCGTTGGATTGATGCTGATGCTGGGGCTGGCTGGCTGCGGCTCTACGGCGACGTTGCGGCCGCGAACGGGAGAGGCACTGCCGCCCAAGCCCCTGGCGGCACGTACCGCGCCCGATGCCGACGCCCTGATAACGCCCAGCGATCAGGCGCGCCCGGCCCGCAACGACGATGTCCTGAGGCAGTCAGAGGTGCGCGCGCCCGACCGTTTCGACCTGCCGCCGCCGGGCTGAACCATTGGATCATTTCGCCCATCGCAACGGCGTGCTCCACGCCGAAGACGTGCCACTCGCCTCCATCGCGGAAGACGTCGGCACACCGGTCTATGTCTATTCGCGGGCGACGCTCGAGCGCCATGCCCGCGTGTTTACTGAGGCACTTCAGCAGGCGGGCGACGTGGAGATCGCCTTTGCCGTCAAAGCCAATCCCAATCTCGCGGTGCTGCGCGTGCTGGCCCGCATGGGGATGGGGGCCGATGTCGTGTCGGGCGGCGAACTCGACCGGGCGCTGGCCGCGGGAATGGCACCGGGTCGCATCGTGTTCTCGGGCGTGGGCAAGACGAATGTCGAGCTGGCGCACGGCCTCGACCGCGGCATCGGGCAGTTCAATCTCGAGTCGGAAGGCGAGGGGCATGACCTGGCCGCGCTGGCGGCGGCGCGTGGGTCACCGATGCCGGCGACGCTGCGCGTCAACCCCGACGTCGATGCCGGCACGCACGCAAAGATTTCGACCGGCAAGGCGGAGAACAAGTTCGGCGTGCCAATCTCCGACGCCCCGGCAATCTACGCCCGCCTTGCGGCACAGCCCGGCCTGACGATGCGCGGGGTCGCGCTGCACATCGGCAGCATGATCGCGGACCTCGGGCGGCTGGAAGCAGCCTTCGTCCGAGTCGGGCAGCTGGTCGCCGAGTTGCGTGGCGCGGGATTTGCGATCACCCATGTCGATCTTGGTGGCGGTGTCGGGGTGCCCTATCGCCCCGGCGACATTTACCCCGATCCGCACGATTATGGCGCAATGGTCGCGCGCGTGACCCGCGCCTGGGGCGTCCGGCTGATGTTCGAACCGGGGCGACTGATCGCCGGCAATGCGGGCGTGCTGCTGACGACCGTTATCCGCGTCAAGCCGGGGGCCGTTCACCCCTTCGTCGTGGTCGATGCGGCGATGAACGACCTCGCCCGGCCCGCGCTTTACGACGCCTATCATCATTTCGAGCCCGTCGTGGCGACGAGCGACGCCATGGTGGCAAATATCGTCGGCCCGGTCTGCGAAAGCGGCGATACTTTTGCGATGGCGCGGGAAATCGGGGCGGTCGGTGCAGGCGACCTCGCCATCTTCCGCACGGCGGGGGCGTATGGGGCGACGATGGCCTCGACCTACAACAGTCGTGCACTGGTGCCCGAGGTACTGGTCGACGGGGACCGCTATGCGGTGGTCGCCGACCGGATAGCTGCGGCAACGATCATGGGTGCAGAGCGGGTTCCTGCCTGGCTGGACTAGCGGGCGAACGCCGCCGGGCGATGGCCATGCCGGGTCCCCGTTTCCACCCGATGGGCACCTAAAGCCGCAGCCCGAACCTCGGCGCGACGGCGATCATCAGCAGGTAAAGCGCGATCGTCATGGCGCATCCGCAGGTCAGTGCCAGCCAGAAGGGCACGCCGTTGCGCAGCAGGGCGGGGATCAGCAGGAACATCGGCAGCGAGGGGAGCACGTACCAGAAAGTGGCGCCGGCATGGTCGGCAAGACGGCCGGCGTCGCCCGTGTCGCGCCAAAGCCAGATCATGCCCAGGATCGACACCAGCGGGAGCGAGGCGATCAGCGCCCCGACACCCGCATTGCGCTTGGCAACTTCGGAGACGATCGCGATGATCATGCCGGAAAGGGCGGCCTTGATAACGAGGTAGAGCATGCGATTTCCGTTCTTGCATCGGTCAAGGAATGACCTGCGTGAGGCTGAACCACGACCGTGATTCAGCCTCGCGCAGGAGTGGCGAGGATTAGTGCCCGAGCCCGAACCGCGCGAACAGCACGAAACTTTTCGGCGCCCGGCCATAGATCGTGTCAAGTGCCGCAGGCTTGGCATAGACGCTGCCCAGCGCCCCGATCGCAATCTTGACCGGCCCGCCCATCGGCAGCGAATAGGCGTAGCCGAGCGCAAACTTGCTGACGCGGAATGGCCGGTCGTGGAGCGGGTCGGTTTCGACCGGAAACAGCTCGTCGTTGTCGACATTCTCGAACCGGCCAAAAACGGCATGGCGTGCCGAAATATCCCAATTGGCCTCGGCAAACCATGCGTCGACGACGCGCCCTTGCAGGCGATCCTTGCGGCCATAGCCCGTCGTGACGGCAAGCCCCCCGGCGCTGTAGCCGATCGTTGCGATCAGGCGGCTTTCGTTCTCCAGCGGATGCAAGATTTCGGGGCTTTTGATGTGACCGTAGGACAGACTCGCCTCCCAGGCGGGTGCCGGGTTCCAGGTCACGCGTGCGCTCCATGAATCAAGCTTCGGGGTCTCGATATCCTCGCGTACCTCATCGGGTTCGCGCCCCCGAAACGCCGACGCCTCGACCTGCAGCGTCGGCGTCGCAATCCCGGCGGTCACGACGCCGAATGCCAGATGGGTCGAATCGAACCAGTGATGCGTGATCGGGGTCTCCGGATTGAATTTGGCCGATTCGCGGTGGAGGTAGACCGCTGGTCCCAGCGCCGGCTCTCCGGCCGGACCCCCGTACAAGAAGACTTTCGTTCCCCCGCCCACATCGAAATCGAGCCGCGCGCTCAATTCGGCGAAAAGGTCGTGGGGATGCTGCCGATCCACCAAAGGTCGACCCCCGGCGGTTTCGCCGACGGCGAACAGTAACGGATAGCCCTGATCGCCGATGATCGGGTCGGCCGAGAACAGGCCGCGCAGGGTAAGGTCTACCCGGTCGGAAAGTGCGCGTTCCGCTTCGATCTGGAGATGCGACGTGAAGAAGGCGCGCTCGCCGCCGCGCGGACCGCCCTGGTTCGAATAGGTCGTGAAGACTTGGCCGTGGATCATCACATGCCAGCTGCCTGCAGCCAGGTGGAGACCGTGCATGGCGGCTGAGCCGGGCAGGCGGCTGGTGCCAGAGCCGGCGGCTGGTCCGCTGGAGGGCTGCATGTCCATGCCCTCCATCCCGGCCATGTCATGTCCGGCATGGGAATCGCCATCGGCGTGAGGCGGAGGCGCGGCTGTGGCATCGGCCGCATCATGGCTCATCCCTTCCATCTGGGCGAAAGCGGGTGATGTGACGAGAGTGACGGCCACGGCAAGCGCGGCCGCGGCAAGGCGGATTGTCATTGGAATCATCCTCGAAAAACTGACGGGTATCGGCGCGCCGCAAGGTGCGGCGTCAGGCCAGCGATCGGGGCGGAGGCGGGTCGAGGGCAGCAGGGCGAATCGCAAGCGACGCCGGTCGCGACGTGAAATAAGTGACGACCGGAACGATCGGCGATACCGGCGCGGTTTCCTGAAATCGCATGAGTGGGACACAGCCGATGCAGGCATCCCCGCCATGCGCATGCCCGCTTGTCTGGCCAGCGTCATGGTGATGGTGTCGCACGCCGAGCCCGTGCGTCACTGAACCCGTCGCGAGCGCGCAATGCGGACTGAGCGACGACAGCGCGATCAGCAGGGAAAGGAGCGTCCGCAACATGATAGCAGGCCTAGAGGCAATGGCCCTGATGCTCAACGCCGTAATGGACTTGGGGCTGTTTTCGCGCCACTCAGCGACTTGCGATGCATAGCCTTCCCGTCTTCATTCGTCTGCAAGACCGAAAGGTTGCGCTCATCGGATCGGGGGAAGCCGCGGATGCCAAGCGGCGGCTCCTCATGCGGGCCGGCGCGCGGATCGTGACCGAGGCAGAGGCGGTGTCGCTGGCCATCGTCGCCGACGGCGATGCGTCGGTGGCGGCCAGGCTGAAGGCGCGGGGCGTCCTCGTCAATGTGGTCGACCGCCCCGACCTGTGCGATTTCACCCTGCCTGCGATCGTCGATCGCTCGCCCGTCATCGTGGCGGTGGGGACCGGTGGCGCCTCGGCGGGACTGGCGAAGGCCCTGCGCCAGCGCCTGGAAGCCTTGCTACCCGCGTCTCTCGGTGCGCTTGCCGACGGACTGGCGGCGGCCAGGGGCGCGATGCGGAACCGCTGGCCGGACACGATCGAGCGGCGGCGCGCGCTGGAGTCGGGCTTCGAATCCGGTGGCCCGCTCGACCCGCTCGGCGACCGTCACGATATCGAGGCGTGGCTCGCCGATCCCGTCAGCACACAATCGGTCAGTGTCACCATAACACTTCGCTCCACCGATCCCGAGGACCTGACCCTGCGTGAAGCGCGCCTGCTGGGCGAGGCCGACCGCATTTTCTATCGGCCGGGGGTCCCCTCCGTCATCCTCGACCGGGCGCGCGCCGACACCGTACGGGTGGCCGGTGTGAAGCCGCAGAATGTTTTGCCCGGTCTTACTATCGAACTGGACCTGGCATGACCGTGCGCAGCTTTGTTGTCGACAACAGGCATGCCCGGGCGGTGTCGCGCAATGAGGCCACAGCGGCGCTCGGCAAGGCGGACTTTGTCTGGATTCACTTCGACGATTGTGATTCGACGACCGAGGAATGGCTGGAACAGCAGGGCGGCCTTCCCGGTCTGGTTGTCGCAGCGCTGGTCGCGACCGAGACCCGCCCGCGCATGGAGGCGATCAACGGTGGCGCGCTCGTCAACCTGCGGGGGCCGGACGCCGACATCGCCGACAATCCCGATTTGCTCTCGTCGATCCGGCTGTGGATCGCCAGGGGTCACGTGTTTTCGGTGACGCGCCGCGACCTGGCGGCGCTCGATACGGTCGAGACCGAATTTGCTGCGGGTCGAATACTCGATCCTGGTGACTTCGTATCGGTACTCGCTGCCGAGATCACCGGCGAGTTGGACCCGGATGTCGCCGAACTCGGCGACACTCTCGACGATTGCGAAGAGATGGTGGGCGCGAAAAATGCGCTCCGCTTGCGCTCGACGATCGCGCGGGCACGGGGCAGGGCGATCGCCTATCGCCGCTTCGTCTCGCCGCAGCGACTGGCGCTCGAAAAACTGGCTGCGTTCGACGTCGACTGGCTCGACGCCGGCGACCGGATGCACCTGAACGAGGCCGCCGACCGCGCGGCGCGCATGGCCGAGGAGCTCGAGGCGATTCGTGAGCGGGCGGCGCTCCTTCACGAACAACTTACCGACCTGCGTGCCGAACTGATCGACACGCGCGGGCTGGTGCTTTCGGTCGTGGCCCTCGTCTTCCTGCCGCTCACGTTCCTGACCGGATTGCTCGGGATGAATGTCGACGGCATTCCCTATGCCCATCAACCCTGGGCGTTTGCGGCGGTTGTTGCCGTCTGCGTCGCAATTGCCGTCGGCGTCGCCTGGTATTTCATCAGCGCGCGGTGGTTTCGCTAGCCCGAGTTTCGCTAGCCCGAGTTTCGCAGCGCCGTGGCGATGGCGTTGATCGACAGCTGGATGCCTTCGGCGATGCGCGGGTCGCTTTCCCCGGCGCGGTGGCGCTTCAGCAGTTCGATCTGCAGCAGGTTGAGCGGTTCGATATAGGGCGTGCGCAGCCGGATCGAGATATCGAGCGCCGGATTATTGGCGAGCAATTCGGTCTGGCCAGTCAGGTCAAGCACGGCGTCGCGCGTCGTGTGCCAGGCGTCCCGGATCCTGGGGAAAATCTCCGGCCCGCCTGCGTCACCCGCCAGCTCGGCATAGCGCGCGGCAATGTCCATGTCTGATTTCGCGAGGACCATCTCCATATTGGCCAGCGTCGCGAGCAGGAACGGCCAGCGGGTCGCCATGTCACGCAACAGCCCTTTGTCGTCGAAGGCAGCGAAGGCGATGCCGGCACCGTACCAGCCCGGCAACATCACCCGCGCCTGGGCCCATGAGAACACCCAGGGGATCGCGCGCAAATCCTCGATCGCATCGGACTTGGTCCGGCTGGCCGGGCGCGAGCCGATTTTTAGCGTCGCGATTTCGGCAATCGGCGTCATGGCGCGAAAGAACTGGCGAAAACCGGACGTATCGTAGACGAGGGCGCGATATTCCGCGAAGGCATGTGCGGACAGCCGGTCCATTGCCCCATAAAAGCGCGCCGCATCGCGCCGGTCGAGTTCGGGCGGCTCGAGCGTCGCGCCAAGCGTCGCCGCAGCCATTGCCTCGAGGTTGGCGGCAGCAGCCTCGCGCGATCCGTATTTTGCCGCGATCACCTCACCCTGTTCGGTGATGCGAATGCGCCCCCCGACGGTGCCGGGCGGCTGTGCGCGGATCGCGGCAAAGGCCGAGCCGCCGCCGCGCCCGACCGCGCCGCCGCGTCCGTGAAACAGCTGCATTTTCACGCCAGCGGCGTCAAAGACGGGCTTCAGCGCCAGACTCGCCTGATGCAGCGACCAGACCGACGTCAGATAGCCCCCGTCCTTGTTCGAGTCCGAATAGCCGACCATGACTTCCTGATGGCCGCGGGCGCGAGCAAGGTCGCCGAGCTCGGGGATGGCAAAGAATTGGGCCATGATTGCAGGGCCAGCTTCGAGATCGCCGATCGTTTCGAACAACGGCACCGGCATGAGCGATGCCTGCGGGTCGCCGGGCCGGTACAGCCCTGCCTCCTTCAGCATCAGCATCAGTTCGAGCAGGTCGGAGACCGCATCGGTTTTCGAAATGATCGCGGTGCCGATAACGCCGCGCCCGAACCGCTCCCGCGCCTCACAGGCAGCGGCCAGGATCGCGAGTTCGGACAGTGTCTCCGCTCCGTGCGACAGCTGCGGGCCGGTCAGCGGGCGGGGATTTGCCAGTTCCCTGCGCAACAGGGCGACCCGCGCCGCTTCATCGAGCGCCTCATAGTCCGGTTCGACACCGGCGACACGGAGCAGTTCGGCGACGCAGCGGGCATGGACGTCGCTGTTCTGGCGCAGGTCGAGACGCGCGAGGTGAAAGCCGAAGACATCGACCGCGCGGATCAGCCGGGCGAGTGCCCCGGGTGTAGACAAGCCGTTTCGGGCAAGTCCCGCGGCCAGCGTGACGAGGTCATCGCGAAAAGCGGCGGGATCTCCGTAGGGATTGCCCACGACACTTGCCGGGCGCGGCGGCTCGCGGCCGATCCGTTCGGCAAATGTGGCCGCAAGGCGGGCATAGATCCCGGTAACCGCGCGCCGGTACGCCTCGTCAGCGCGGCTGGGGGCGGTGTCCCCGCTGGCGTCGGCCAGGCGCAGTACCGCCGGATCGATGTCGGCGAGCTCCGTCGAGATCGAGAGCTCACCGCCCATTGCGTGAACCGCATCGAGATAGTGGATGAGGACGGTTTCAGCCGCCCTGCCGGTCGCGAAACGCAGTGCGGACGCATCGACGAACGGATTGCCGTCGCGGTCGCCGCCGATCCAGCTGCCGACCGTCAGAAAGCTGGGCGTCCGGGTCCCCAGCGCCCGGTCCCAGCGGGCATAGAGTGCGGGAATTTCAGGCAGGAAGATTTCGCGCAGCCAGGCCAGCGCATTTTCCACCTCGTCGGCGACATACAACCGGTCGCGGCGCAGCGGCCGCGTTTGCCACAGCAGCGCAATCTGCCGGGCAATGGCAGAATCGACCGCGTCGCCGTCGGGCGTTTCGGCAATCCCTGCATCGCGCAGTCGCATCAGGGACGCGATCTTTGCCTTGTGGTCGATCATCGACTTGCGCCGGACTTCCGTCGGATGCGCTGTCAGCACCGGCATGACGAGCCCGTCGTGGAGCGACTTGAGGACGGCGGCATGGCCGATACGGTCCGCTTCCAGTTCCTCGACGATTGCCGCCACCGTGGTGCCCGGCTCGCTTGCGATGGTCTGCCGGTCCTCGGCAAGATTGGCGAGCAGCGAGAAGAGCATGAAGCCCCGGACAAAGGCGAGTGTTTCATCGAGGTCGAGCGAATCCAGGCCGCGATCGACCATGTGTGCGCCCTCGACTCCGCGGTAGCGGTCGACCGAAGTCGACCGGATATATTCGATGCGCCGGTAAAGCGGCTCACCACCAAGTTCGCGGATGACATCGCCGAGCAGACGCCCGAGAAAGCGGATATCGGGGTTTTGCGTGACGGGAGTCGCGGAAGCCATAAGGGTCTTGCTGCACTGCGGTAACCGTAGCGTCAACCGCTCGGTACGCGTTGGGGCAGAACGTAGAGGGAGTTCGCCATGATTACGGTCCACCATCTCAACGATTCCAGGTCGCAGCGCATCCTGTGGCTGCTCGAGGAACTGGCGCTGCCTTATGAGATCAAATTTTATCAGCGCGACGCCACGACCCGGCTCGCGCCGCCGGCGCTGAAGGCGGTTCATCCGCTCGGCAAGTCGCCGGTCATCACCGACGACCATGGGATTATCGCGGAATCGGGCGCGATCGTCGATCATGTCATTCGGCGTCATGGCGGCGGACGGCTGGCCCCGGCCATCGGTGCGCCTGACCATGGGGCGTACAACGAATGGCTGCACTATGCCGAAGGGTCGGCGATGCTGCCGTTGATGCTCAAGATGTATGTCGCGCGGCTCGGCGAGGCCGGTGCGCCGCTGCACCCGCGCATCGAAAGCGAGATCGACAATCACATGAGCTATGTCGATGCGGCGCTCGCCGGGCGGGACTGGCTGGTCGGCGACGAATTGACGGGTGCCGATATCCAGATGAGCTTCGTCGGCGAAGTCCTGAAGCCGCTCGGCGGGCGCGGGCGCTATGCCAACATCGACGCGTGGGTGGCGCGGTTTCAGGGGCGGGACGCGTATAAGCGCGCGCTGGAGAAGGGCGGGGTGTATAGTTTTGCGGGATAGGAGGATGGCCGGCTTTGGTGGGAAGGCTAACGGCGGCTATGAGCCGTCATATCAGCGACTTGGCTGCGTAATTATGTGCCTTATTCCTCTCCTGAAGCGTTTCCGAAATCGGAATTCCTTTTCGATCGTAACAGCCGGAAGCCATACTGGCAGGCTGCGACTGCACAGGTGACCATGCCAGAGATCCGCCACCATCCGCTGCGTTCGAAATAGAAGTAAGCAACTAGCAGCAAACAAAGAATAAAAAACGTTATTTGAGCACGTCGGGACATGCAAAGCTCCTTTCTGCCTCCGCCCCGTAATTTCACTGGCCAGTGGGGGCGTCAGGTGGTCACGCTGCCAGCATATCGTCGGCTCTCGGGCGGCGCCACTGGCGCGACGAACGACCGCAAATGGGCCGAAACCCGCCATTCCTGCGTCGCGGGAAATGACGGCCAGGGAACTCCCTATGCCAGCAGCTCGATGTCCCAATAAAGCCAATCGTGCCAGCTCTGGTGAAGGAAATTTGGCGGGAAGGCGCGGCCGTGTTCCTGAAGCTGCCAGCTGGTCGGGCGGATCGGGGCGATGTGGAGCGGCATGTGCGCCTGCTTCGGCGTGCGGCCGCCTTTTTTCAGGTTGCACGGGGCACAGGCGGTGGCGACATTTTCCCACGTCGTGCGGCCCCCCTGTGCGCGCGGGATAACGTGGTCGAAAGTCAGGTCCTTGCCGGTGCCACAATATTGGCACGTGAACCGGTCGCGCAGGAACAGGTTGAAACGGGTGAAGGCAGGGTGTTCGGACGGCTTCACATATTGCTTCAGCGCGATCACCGACGGCAGCTTCAGCCGCATGTTGGGCGACCGCACCTCACGCTCATATTGGTCCACGACATCGACGCGGTCGAGGAACACCGCCTTGATCGCGGTCTGCCACGGCCATACGCTCAACGGGTAATAGCTGAGCGGCGTATAATCGGCGTTCAGGACGAGCGCGGGGCAACCATCGGGATGACGATCGACTTCGGATCGCCGGATCAGATCGGGATGGTACATGCGGCCCCTTGCGCTCCCTTCCTCACTCACTGCCCTCTCGACGATCAACGTGACGTCCCTGTGACACCAGGTTGCATGACAGCATTTACCACGACTCGCGGTCAAGAGCCGATTCGTGGCTGAGCCGACACAAGATATAGTAACACGCTTTGCGCCGTCGCCGACTGGCTTGCTTCACTTGGGTCATGCGTGGTCGGCAATCAGGGCGCACGACCTCGCGCAAAGCCGCGGTGGACGGTTCGTGCTGCGCATCGAGGATATCGACCGCGAACGGTGCTGTGAGGCGTTTGTGGCAGGCATCGTCGAGGATCTCGCGTGGCTGGGACTGGCGTGGGACGGGCCGGTCGTCATCCAGAGCGAACGGGCGACGGCGCATAGCGAGGCGCTCGACCGGCTGCGCGCGATGGGGCTGCTTTATCCATGTGTCTGTACCCGCGCCGACATCGCGATGAGCGCACCGCACCGGGGCGAGGCGCGCTATCCGGGCACCTGCCGCTCGTTGTGCCTCGAGGCCGGCGATACCCGGCCGGTGGCGTGGCGGCTCGACGTCGAGCGAGCATTGGCGCTGACCGGCGATCTTATGTGGCATGATGAAATTGCCGGTACTGTCGCGGCCGATCCGCTGGCGGGCGGCGACATCGTGCTGGCGCGCAAGATGATCGGTATCGCCTATCACCTCGCGGTCGTCGTCGACGATGCCGCGGCCGGCGTGACCGATGTCGTGCGCGCGCACGACCTGTTCGCGGCAACGCATGTCCAGCGGCTGCTGCAGGCGTTGCTCGGCCTGCCGACGCCGCGCTACCGTCATCACGCGCTGGTCCTGGGTCCGCACGGCAAACGGCTGGCCAAGCGCACGCCGGGGGCGACGCTCGCCGGGATGCGGGTTGCGGGTGTGGAGCCCGCCCGACTGCTCGACGACCTCCGGCAGGATCGTTTGCCCATTGGATTCACGACGACGAGTCCCTAAGTCGCGACGATGCAAACGCTCCTCGTCATTCTCATCGTGCTCGCGGCGATCGCGGCCCTGGTATCACTTATCCGGGGGATCATCAGCTTCCTCCAGACGACCGAGGCCGAACTCAAATCCGGTGCGGCGGGCCCCAGCGTTTCGAGCCAGAAACAGAATAAAATGATGTTCGCCCGGGTCGGCTTTCAGGCGCTGGCGGTTCTGCTGTGTGTCGCGTTGCTGGCGCTGAAGCGCTGATCTGGACCCTCTATGGTAAAGCTGAACAAGATTTACACCCGTACCGGTGACGACGGCACGTCGGGGCTGGTCGACGGCAGCCGCGTGTCGAAGGCGTCACCTCTGATGGCCGCGATCGGCGATGTGGACGAGACCAACAGCCTCCTGGGGGTCGCGAGCGTCCTTGCAACGGGCGAGATGCAGCGACGGCTGACGACGATCCAGAACGACCTGTTCGACCTCGGTGCTGATCTGGCTTCACCGGGGACCGACTTTGCGGCGTCATCAATGGCGCTGCGCATCGTCACGACTCAGGTGGCGAGGCTGGAGAGCGAAATCGACGCGATGAACGCGACGATCCCGCCGCTCACCAGCTTCGTTCTGCCGGGCGGATCGGCGCTGGCGGCGGCCCTGCATGTCGCGCGGGCGGCGACGCGACGGGCCGAGCGAAGTGCGGTTGCGGCGAACGCGGAGGCGCCGCTCAACCCTCTGGCCCTGGCCTATATCAACCGCCTGTCGGACTGGCTGTTCGTCGCGGCGCGCGCCGCCAATGACGATGGCCGGTCCGATGTGATGTGGGTTCCGGGCGCGTCGCGCTGACGCCCGTCGCAACCGTTTCGGGCTGCTGCGTGCCAGCGGCAGGTCACCGATCGCCGAATGGACCGACGCCGACGACCGGTTCGCGCTCATCCTGGCAGAGGCGCGGGGCAGAAATCGGCGCCCTAGGCGGTTGTGACAGCGTGGCCTAAGGGCGCTGCTTTCCCGAAAAATGAGGGGCGTGAAAATGCGGACGATCGGCGTCATCGGTGCGGGACAAATGGGTGCGGGGATCGCACAGGTCGCGGCGGCGGCAGGGTATCGCACGCTGCTGTCCGACCGCGACTCGGCGCTGGCGGCAAAGGGCAAGGCCGGGATTGCGAAGGCGCTTGGCCGTCTGGTCGACAAGGAAAAGCTGAGCGGCGAGGCACGTGACACCGCTATCGCACTGATCGAGCCGGTCGGCGACCTCTCCGGCTTCGGGCAATGCGACCTCATCATCGAGGCGGCGACCGAGCGGGAGGAGGTCAAGCGCGCGATCTTCGGCGACATTGCGCACGTCCTCCGCGCAGACGCCATCCTGGCGACTAACACCTCATCGATCCCGATCACCCGCCTGGCGAGCGCGTCGGCCGATCCCGCCCGCTTCATCGGCGTCCACTTCTTCAATCCGGTGCCGGTGATGGGCCTCATTGAAGTTATTCGGGGCCTGGCGACGAGCGAGGCCACGGTGGCGGCGGTCGAAGCATTTGGGGGGTCGCTGGGTAAAACGATTGTTCACGCCAATGATGCGCCGGGTTTCATCGTCAACCGCGTGCTGATGCCGATGCTCAATGAGGCGTGCTTCGCGCTGGGTGAGGGGGTGGCAACGATTGCCGACATCGATACGGCCTGTCGCCTGGGGCTCAATCACCCGATGGGGCCGTTGATGCTGGCCGATTTCATCGGCCTCGATACCTGCCTCGACATCTGTCGCGTGCTGTTGACATCGACCGGCGACCCTAAATTCCGTCCGGCGCCGCTCTTGGTAAAATATGTCGAGGCCGGGTGGGTCGGCCGCAAATCGGGTCGCGGCTTTTACGATTATTCGGGAGAGCAGCCGCAACCGACGCGCTGACTATTGACAAGCCTGTCAATTAGGTTGCAGCCTGCAACCAAAGGCGCGGGCAAACGTGCGGGAGAGGTGCAATGGCAACGGCAGCAATCGAACGCGGGACGACCATCGGACCGGAAGATGCGGACCCGCTGGATGTCACTCAGCCGTCGCTTTACGCCGAACACCGCTGGCATGAACCGTTCCGCAAACTGCGCGCCGAATCGCCCGTCTATTATTGCGAGCGCGGGCGCTTCGGCCCCTATTGGTCGGTGTCGACCTATAAGCCGATCGTCCAGATCGAGGCGTTACCCAAAATCTTTTCGTCGTCCTGGGAAAAGGGCGGGATCACTGTTGTCGGCGATCCTGAGGCACTCGTCGAGGGTGAGGTGCGGATGCCGATGTTCATCGCGATGGACCCGCCGCAGCATACCGCGCAGCGCCGGACGGTTGCTCCCGCCTTCACCCCCAGCGAGATCGAACGGATGAAGACCGACGCGGTCTCCCGGACCGCCGAGGTGCTTGACGGGCTGCCAATCGGCGAGCCGTTCGACTGGGTGGAGCGGGTGTCGATCGAGCTGACGACGGGAATGCTCGCCCGGCTGTTCGATTTCCCGTGGGAAGAGCGGCACAACCTTACTCGCTGGTCCGACGTACTCGGCGACGTCGAGTTGTTCGACACGCTCGAGAAACGGCAGTTCCGTCTCGCCACCGCGTATGAAATGGGCATGGCGTTCAATCGCCTGTGGGAATCGAAGAAGGGCAAGCCGCTCTCTCCGGACCTCATCTCGATCATGCTCCACTCCGACGCCATGGCGCACATGGACGAGGGCGAGTTCATGGGGAATCTGATCCTCCTGATCGTCGGTGGCAATGACACGACCCGCAATTCGATGACCGCCTATGCCTATGGCCTGGCGCAATTCCCCGAGGAGCGCGCCAAGCTCGAGGCCAATCCGGCGCTGATCCCCAATGCGATCAGCGAGCTGATCCGCTGGCAGACGCCGCTGGCGCATATGCGGCGGACCGCGCTCGAGGATACCGAGATAGAGGGCCACAAGATCCGCAAGGGCGACCGGCTGGCGCTCTGGTATATTTCGGCCAATCGCGACGAAAGCGTGTTTCCCGACGCCGACCGGATCATCGTCGATCGCGAAAACGCGCGGCGGCATCTGTCGTTCGGCTACGGTATTCACCGCTGCGTGGGCGCACGTGTTGCCGAGCTTCAGCTGACGACATTGCTCGAAGAGATGGCCAGGCGTCGCCTGCGCGCGAACGTCATCGGCGAACCGGTTCGGGTCCCGGCGTGCTTCGTCAATGGGTACAAATCGCTGCAGGTCGTGCTCGAACATTATTGATATTCGCACTATGCAGGGTTTTTTCCCGGTCGTTCTTTCGCGAAGGTTGAAACCATGGTGCCCGATCCCGCGTATATCGGTTACCCTGTGGGAGAGACCGACATGACCATCGACCGCCGCAATTTCCTGACCGCGTCCGGCGTTGCCGTGTTTGGCGGCGCTTTCGCGACCTCCGCCTGTGCCAAGCCCGCGCCACAGAAATACGAGATCACGCTGAGCGATGCCGAGTGGCACAAGCGGCTCACGCCGGCACAATATGCGACACTGCGCCAGGCCGCGACCGATACGGCCGGGCAAAGTCCGTTCCTGAACGAGCACCGCGCGGGCACCTTTTCGTGCGCGGGGTGCAACCTGCCGGCCTTTTCGTCGAAGACCAAGTTCGACAGCGGCACCGGCTGGCCGAGCTTTTACGATCACCTGCCGAACGCCGTCGTGCTCCACAAGGATACGCTGCTCGGGTTCGCACGGGTTGAAGTGGGTTGTCGTCGTTGCGGCGGCCATCTTGGCCATGTCTTCGACGACGGGCCGCCGCCCACGGGCAAGCGTTATTGCATGAACGGGACAGCGCTGACGTTCGCGCCGGGCCGCGCATAGAGTCGAGCGAAAGCTGAATCTGCAGGATGGTCGGCCGTCTTCGCCGATCGGGGGACCGACGACTTCACTTTGCCAAGGCGCGACCCGCCGCTAAATGACAGGCATGGGGCTGCCGATCATCGACGCGTTGCTGCGCGGCTGCTCGATAGGGTTGTTCCTCCTGCTTGCGTTCATGTTCGGGTGTGACTGGCGCCGTTCGCTGACTGCACGACTCGGCGCGGTGCTGTGCGTGGGCGGCGCGTCCTACGTTGCTCTCATTCTACTCGACCTGTCGTACAGCTTCCTCAATCCGTGGAGGCTGCCGCTCCATGCGATGAGTCTGGCCTCGCCCGCGTTGTTCTGGCTGTTCGCCGCGAGCTGGTTCGATGACGATTTCCGGTTGCGGGCGTTGCACTGGCTGTTCGTCGCGGCCACCGTCATCAGCGGTCTCACGACCAACTACCTGTTCTGGTCCGCGCACATCCGGCTGTTCGAGCTGGCGCTGGTCTGGCGGTTGTTCAGCGTGGTGGCGATCGCGCTTGCCGTGAGAGCGACGCTGAGGGGCTGGTCGGCCGATCTCGTCGAGTCGCGGCGTCGCCTGCGGATCGCACTGACCGCCGCCATCTCGGTCGCAATTTTCTGGGTCGTCATGGCGGAGCTCTGGACGGCGGGGTGGCCGCCGCCCGTCGGCTGGCGCGTTGCCAATGCGGCAATCATGCTTCTGCTCGCCGTCACGGTCGCGGTTTTCACGCTTGGCTGGCGCGATCCGGCGTTGCTCGCGGCGCCGCCGCGCCCGGTCGATGCCACGTCCCGTCACGAGGTCGACGATTCGGCGCTGCTGGCACGGCTCCATACCGACATGACGCGCGAACGCCTGTACCGGCAGGACGGCCTGACGATCACGACGGTCGCGGCGCGATTGGGCGTACCCGAATATCGGCTGCGCCGCGCGATCAATCACGGGCTCGGCGCGCGCAATTTCAACGCTTATCTCAATGGTTTTCGCATCGGAGAAGCCGCCGACGCGCTCGCCGATGTCACTCAGCGCGAGGTGCCGATCCTGACGATCGCGCTCGATGCCGGCTTCGGCAGCCTTGCCCCGTTCAACCGCGCCTTTCGTGGCGTCCACGGCTGCACCCCCAGTGAATATCGGGCGAAATCGGGCCTGACCTGATCGGATTTGCAAATCCGACTGGTCGATTGCGACAATCGCGCAGCCCGGTGGTCGATCCTGTGCGCATGTCGCCGTGGCAATAGCTAAGGATTTGTCGATGCACTCGCTCACGCTGATTGACGCGGCCCTGCGCGTTTTCCCGGATATCTTCCTGTTCGACGGGGGCCGTTATTTGGTCGCCAGCCTGTTGTTCGCCGCGATCGGCTGGGGGGCGATGCGCAGTCCGTGGCGCGTGCGCAAAATCCAGCCGCGACGCGCGACGCGCATCGATTATCGTCGGGAGATGATCGCCTCGATGCGGAGCGTTCTGGTCTATGCGGTCATGTTCACGCCCGTGCTGTGGCTGGTGTTCAACGGCTATGGGGCGCAGCGGATGGCGGGATCGCCGGCCTGGCTGGTCGCGCTCTA
>JBBRRC010000005.1:0-111406 GCA_038225385.1 Sphingomonadales bacterium
CACACCGTCAAGGGCAACAAGGCCATCGGCGGCGGCATCATCATCGCGGTTCTCGCGGCTGCAGCCGTCGTTGCAGGCATCGTGATCGCGGCTGATAACAACAACTCGGCTAGCAAATAATCTGCTAGTTGTGGTATTAGAAAGGGCGGCACTTGTGCCGCCTTTTTTTGTCGAAGCGCTTTGGGGGCCAGTTGCGCCAGCAGTGAGCGCATACGGCGTTGGTGTGCAAGACGCTTGGATCCCCGGTCGATAGCGCCTTACTCGGTGCGCTAGTCGCTATTGATCAACTGCATGGTTCGCAGCTCGTGTTGTTCCGGTCTGATTTGCCGCGACACCGATCGCTGCACAGGAGATTTCACGCCTTTTGGGGCAACGGGAGAGCCGCTTCGGGCTGCTTGCCCAACCTCTCAATCGCAGTAGTCGTGCTGTCGAGAGCGTGGCCGGCCGCGTAGCCGAGCGTCAGACCGGCAAGACAGCTAAAGTCTCCAAGCTCGCGGCGAGTATCAATAATACGAAAATCAACGTTTATACGAGCAAATTTCTCCCGATTCCGCGTGATAAGGGGTTCGACTATGTGGGCTGCTACATAATTTCTACAGTGGCTCCGGGCGCGAAACCCATCGGAATGAAAGATGGTGACCATTCTCGGCGGACAATTCGGCACCGACCCAGTGGCTATTGGTGGGAGAACCCTTGCGGATATCGACCGCGACGCCGAAGATCCGCCCGCGGATGCAGCGTACCAGCTTGTCCTGCCCGCGGCGGGTTCTGGGAGTGCAGACCGGGCAGCGTGAACGCGGGAATGGACAACGGATGGTGATCTTGCACAAAGGTGCAGTTAATACCAAGTTTTTCGAAGGCGGGGGCCGAATAGACTTTGGGGAGCCAGCCGCGGGCATCGCCGAACCCGCGGTGGCGGATGAAGTGGACGACGGGAGAAGCCTTGGGTAGGGACGGATAGGGGCTTCCGGGAAATGCGGTAATCATTGTGCATGGTCTATGCCTCAGTTGTTGCATGTCCGGGCCATCGTATCGCTCTCCCGAGGAGCGACCCAGCGGACGTTTAGGGATCAGAGCCCGGGGCGCACACTTGATCCATCACGCCAGGGGCGAGACAGTCACGACAGGCTATAAATCATGAATAGACGTCAGATGTTGGTCGGCACGTCCGCAGCCGCCGCAGGCGCGGTTACGGCCTCATTCAAGCTCGATGTCGCGACGTTCGGTGCAACGGGCGACGGCGTCACCGACGACGCAGCTGCCATCCAAGCGGCGCTCGACCATCTCGGTCGCCATGGTGGAGGAACCGCATCGTTGTCTCAGCCCAAAGTCCATTATCGGATTGCTAAGGGATTGACGCTGCCCTCCGACGTTGTTCTGGAGGGGCCCGCACCCGTCAGGTATCCCTTCAACGCGGGAAACAGCGGTGCCTGCGCGCTCGTCGCCGACTTCGACGACATCAGGCAATGGGTCATTGAGCCAGCAACGAAGGTAAAGGGCCGTGCAGTCCTCTTCGATGGTCTAATCAATGACGCATTGCCAGAAGGCGTGACATATAATTGCGGTGTCAAAAATCTTCTTATCACCTCTAAGGGCAAGATACCCTTTGGCGGCATTCGTATGCATGGTTGTCCGGGCGCGTTCGTCGATGGTGTATCGATAGACCGCGTAGGATGCGCCCTGCTGGTAAATTATAGTTTCGGTGGCAGCTACAAAGTCCAGGCACATTCGCTTTATTATGGCGTAGCGGTTTGGGACAGTGCCAATGCCAATATCTTTGAGATATACTGCGCGCAATGCTCGCCTTGGCCAAAAATTGTACCGCCTGAGTATGGTCTGCCGTTCATGGGGCAGATGCAGGGACATTTCGTCGACACGCTGAAGCTATCGACCGAGGATCATGCGATACGACCGTACGGCGTGCTGTGTGGATCGATTCGCTCGAATTCGATCGGCAACGTCTTCGACGCCGTGGTGGAACGGTTTGTAGGGGGGATCTTTCTTTATAACGCCTACGCAACCGATTTCCGCCGATGTTATGTGGAAGGCGATACTGATACTAAGGCCAGCGCGGTCGTCGCGTCGCGTTCGCGCTTCAGCATACAAGCGTTCCATGCGTTTCTCTCTGGTACGGGAGCGCTTTTTGATTTTGGCATCGATGTTCTCGGCAAGGTTTTCGGAAGCGGCATCCTCAATGCAGCGCAATTCGGCAAGGCGCCGTTCGATGACGGAACGTCGCTCTTGATGTTCGAGGGTATCGATCCAGCAATGCCAGGCGCGCCGAGCCAGCGAGGAGTTCGCTATGCCACGCGCGAGGTCGCATGGGTGTCCATTGCCTTGGGCGCGAGATGGCGTTCGGCAGGGGATGGCTATGAGGCGCCCGGCGTTCGATTCGACCCTTGGTCGCATCGCATCGAACTGAAGGGGACGGTCATGGGCGGCGGGGCAGGGCCGCTAGGAACTCTGCCAAAAGCGTGTCGGCCCGCTGCACGCCGTCGCTATAGAGTGGCGGGAGGGCAAGTCGACATCTCTCCTGATGGCGTCGTTCAGGTTGAACCCGAAGACACCGTCATCAGCCTCGACGGCATTTCCTTCGCACGCTGGTAGCAAAGCCGTTTGTCGGGGCCGGAATACGGCGTGCGTTGGTACAAAGTTGAGTTTCGAACGTGAAAGACGATGATATGGTGCTGGGTCTCAATCCTGCCGGGGATCAGGTCGTTCCGGCAAGGTCGGATGGAGCGCCGCGTCCGCCGCACCGGTTGGTAACTCTGCTTCTACGTTTCCGCAACCAGCTCGCCAATCTGACCGCATTCACCACATTAGAAGCCGCATCCTATCTGATTCCGGTCCTAACCATTCCCTATTTCTCGCGCACCTTGGTATCGCGGGCATGGGGCAGTTGGCGATCGCAGGCGCCGTCGCGCTCACGTCAGGTGTGTTGATGGATTACGCACTCCAGCTGTCCGGCACGCGCTTTGCCGCTGCCTATGCCGACGATCAGGCGGCGATCAATCAGTATCTCAACGCCTCCTTGATTGTGAAACTGGCAATCCAGTTTGCCGATCATACTCGCGCGCTGCGTGGCGGGCATGTCGCTGGCTCAGGTTGGCGCGCATTTCTGGGTCTTGTTCTGGTCGCTGGACGTCGGCCGCGATGATATGCCTGTTTCCGCGATGGCTGTTCTAAGGGCTCCAGATCATGCCGCTTGCGGCGCGGATATTTGTGTCGAATCGCGGCGGCGGTCGCGGCTATGCTGATCGTTCGATCGCCCGCTGACACGTACGTCGTGCCGATGATGCAGGCGATCGGTGGCCTGATCGCGTTACTCGCCACGGCCGGCATGCTCAGGCGGCGCTTCGGTATCGCGCCAGGTCGTCCTCTACCCGGCCGATCGCGCGCCTTGCTCAGGGAAAACTGGATGCGATTCTCGGCGAGCGCGTGGGGCGCTGCGTATAGCCGCGGCGCGATCATCATCATGAGCACCATGCTATCCGCGACCAGAATCGGACTCTACAGCATCGCACAAAAGATATCGCAGGCGTTCGTATCGATATTCAACGTCGCGGCGCAAACCGGATTTACCGCGTTCGTGCGTGCGCATGGACGCGATGCGGCATCGTTCGGCAGTCAGGTCCGGTTGTACATGGCGGTAGTGGTATTCGCCGCGGCGATCGCCTTGTTGGGGATATTCGCAGTCCGCGACACGCTCTACGTCTTCTTCGCTGGCAAGGATAGCAGCGGGGGTGTTCAGGTTTTCTCTCTGTGGCTTGCCGCTTCGCTGTCCACCATTTTGAACGTTTCGATCAATCCGGTGATGGTCGTTCTGCGGCTCGACGGGCAGATGGCGCGCGTCTACCGCTATGCCGGATTGACCTTTCTCGCCGCCGCTCCCATTGCCTGCGCGTATTTCAGCGTCCTAGGAATGGCCACGGCGACGCTCATCACCGAAGGATCCATAGCCTTGTTCTGTGCTGTCAGCGTTACGGGTGGCATGCGCCGGATCGTTCGTTCGGACGCACGGTGATGGCGGCGGGCATGGCGAAAGTGCAGCGGCGTTGGCGTGCGCTGTGGGACAAATGTATCTGCTGGCTGCTTCTGCGGCGCCAGGTGACGGGTCGGCTCAAGCTACGCGGCAATGTCGCACGGATCGAGATTGATCCCAGCTTCCGCTGTGACGGAGACCTCTGGCTCGGCGTCCACTCCGACGAAGGCCGGATCAAGATCGAAGCCGGCGTGTCCGCGTCGGGCCCTCTCGTCGTGACGGCGGTGCGCCCGCTGAGGATTGGGGCGGGTACGTTGTTCGGGCCGAACGTGGTAGTCACGGATCATTATCACGGCGATCCGCGCAACGCAGGGCACCGTGCTATGGCGCCTTCCGCACGACCGCTCCATTCGCCGGGTACGATCGAGATCGGTCGGAACGTGCAACTGGGCGGCAATGTGGTCGTGCTGGCACCCGCGAGCATTGGACAGGGGGCGATCATTGCCGCCAATGCCGTGGTGAAAGGCAGGATAGCCGAGATGGAAATTTATACCGGGCTGGCGGCCCCGGTCCCACGAGGCGATGTGGCGTCGAGGGGAAACACCGGAGAATAGCGTATGCAGGACGGATACTATGATCATTCACGATCCGAAGCCTTGGATCTGCTGCCGGTCTGCCCGCGACGCGTACTTGATATCGGTTGCGGTCGCGGCGGAGTCACTCGCGAACTGAAGACGCGATGCCCCGGGATGAACAGCACCGGTTTGGACCTCTACCTCGACCCCGCCCATGATTATTCGGCTCTGTTTGACGAGTTCGCTCAGGTCGATCTCGAACGGGACGATCTGCCGGTCGATGTCGCATCGTTCGATCTCGTGCTTCTGCTGGATGTGATGGAGCATCTGCGTGATCCCGAAGCGCTGCTGGACCGCGTCGCCAGTGCCGCCAGCGAAGGTTGTTACTTTCTCGTGTCGCTGCCCAACTTCCACTATTATTCGAACCTTCTGACGATCGTACGCAGTGGCCGGTTTCCCTATACGGAGTCGGGGATACTGGATCGCACGCACGTCCGCTTCTTCGGATTCGAGGATGCGCAAGATTTGCTGTCGACGCGACTGAATATCGTGCGAAACATCGCCTTCAATCCGTTCGAGAACGCCAAGTCACGCCTGGTGGGACGTATCTTCGGCGATCGATACCGTGCTTATCAGAACATCTTTCTTTGTCAGAAGGCGGGTCGTGCAGCCTAAGATCGTCCTATATTACAACGACCTTGTCTATCGTCCGTCGGAGTCCTTTTTTTTTAAGGATTTCGGGCAGGTGCCGTATGTGCTCTCTGAATTGTTCAATACCGATCTGGAATACTGGATATCTGCATCGCATCTCAATCCAGATTTGGACAGATTTCGGGAAAAGCGGGTGCGGCAGTTCGGAAAAACGTTGCGGCAATTGCCTGGGCGGCTAGATTTTTTGAAGAACACACGTCTATATCGGGCGATTGATCGCGACCCTGACCTGACGCATTTGGTCTTATTCCCGTTTACGCCACTCACCGATCTGATGGTAGCACGCCGGTTGCGTCGGCGTCGGCCTGACGCACGGATCATCGTGAAGCTCGATACGAACCGTGAATTTCTCGATGCTATGGCCGCTGAATGGTGTCGATGGCAAAAACATCCTCTGCGTTTCACTCGCCAATGTCACCATTATCGCGAATTGCTGCGCATGGCCGACCTCGTCTTGTGTGAGACCAGCGAGTGTGAAGCCATCTTGCGCGGCATGTTTCTCGATCTCGATCTTGACGGAAAGCTTGCCAAGACGTTCAGCGGCCTAAGCCAGGCTTGGCTGCAATCTATCGGCGTCAAAGATGTGCCCGATGAAGATCGCCGGTCGGCAATCATGGTATCCGGGCGGATTTCATCCTTGCAAAAAAATACCGCTCTCGTCTTCGAGGCAGGACCACCTCCGCCGGGATGGACCATCGAGTTCATCGGAGAGATCGACGCACAGTTGGAGGAAACGATTGCGTGCCACCGTGCGACTGATCGTCGTTTCGACGAGCATTATCGCTTTCACGGCGCCATAGCGGACAAGAGGCGCTATTTTGATCTGCTCATGCACGCACGAGCGTTGCTGATGAACTCGATTGGAGGGGAAGGGTTTCCCAACGTCTTTGCCGAGGCGCATTACTGCGGTTTGGCGATCGTATCGAGCGACGTCAGTGGGGCGGCCGATGCGACCGACCACGGCCGTTGGGGAGTGGTGTATCCACGCCAAGACGCGGCGGCTTTGAGGTCGGCGTTGGGTACACTTCCGGATCGTGCCGGTTTCGAACGGGGTAATCCGGAGATCGAGGAATATCGGCGTAGGTTCATTTGGGAGCATTCGCTCGACCAGCCCGTTATCCGCCGCCTGTTCGATGTCGTGGTCACGCAAGACCAGACAGCAAGGTAGTTCTACAGGCCATGACCACTCTCGTCTTCACGATCTGCGCGCGCAACTATACTGGCCTGGCCCGTGTGCTCGAACAGTCCGTCGCCCGGCATGGCAGCGACGTCGCCTTCCGGATCTACGTCGCCGAGGGTGTCGATGCAGCAGGAGACCAGACGCTCCGGTCCGCACCGCACGCGTTGGAAATGATCATTGGCGCGACCGAGTTCGCCAACATGGCGCTCATGTACAACATTACCGAATTCTGCACCGCGTTGAAGGCGGCGTGCTTCATGCATGGATTTGCCGACGGGTATGACCGGTGCATCTACATGGACCCCGACATCCTCGTGACCGCGGATCTCTCGCATATCACGCGTGAACTCGACGACAGTGCCATCTTGGTCACGCCGCATCTGTGCCTGCCGGCGAACGGCGACGGGCCGCGGAGCGATCGCGGCATACTGGCGACGGGGATTTACAACCTGGGGTTTCTCGCATTGCGCGCAAGCGAAGATGCCGAGCGCTTCCTCCTGTGGTGGCATGAACGACTTCGCACCCAGGCGTTTAACGATCATTACAGCTCGCTCTACACCGACCAGCGCTGGATGGATTTCGTGCCTTCGCTGTTCCCCGCGCGGGCGGTGACGATCTGGCGCCACTTGGGCTGCAACGTAGCGCCCTGGAACTATCACGAGCGTCGCATTGAGCACGACGGGGATGGCTTTGTCGTCTATCCGCGAAAAGGCGGCTTGCGAGTAGACGAAGTCTTCCCGTTGGTTTTCCTGCACTTTTCCGGTTTCGACTTCCGTCGGATACTCGACGGCCGGTTCGACCAGTTAAACCTGGCCGGTGCCGAAACCTTCGCCGACCTGCTGCCGCTCTACGATCTGTACGGGGAGGCGATCCGGGGGATGGCCGATGAAATGGCCCGGCATCTGTCGACGCCCTATGGCTTCGACCGGTTTGCCGACGGAACGCAGATATTGCCCAGCCATCGGCGCCTCTTTCGCGTATGGCGCGAGCGGCATGGGGATGCAGCCGCTCCGTTCGCCACGGGGCCGGACAGCTTTCACGCGGCCCTGAAGGCGCGGGGCCTGCTCGGTGGGCCTGGGGGTACCGATCTCGCGGCAGACAAGGTCGATAGCCGCAGCGTGGTAGCGCCCGACCGGCTGATGGCGCGCGCGCGGACCATTTTTCGTATGATGTTCCGCGTTGCGGGGCGCTCGCGCTTCTTCTTTCTGGTCCGCAGTCTTAACAAACTGTCGCACATCGAGCAGCATTACGACACGTTTCGGCTGGATGACGCCTCAGTCACTCGTTCTTCTGAACAGAAGATGGACGCAGCGCGGTGAATAGCGTCCGGGTAATTTTCCAAGACGGTGGGGTCTATCTTGCATTGTACGCCTATTTTGCTTTGGCAATGGTCGTAGAGTCGATCTACGATAACGAGGCGTTAAGTCGCTGGACCGCACGGGCGGGAATGATAGTAATCATCCTCATGATCGGTTTTCGGTGGAACACCGGGACAGATTGGATGCCGTATCTCAGGGTATTCTATACTACCGATTCAAGCGCGGATTACGATTCTGTCGTTTTTGGAATCGATAAGGGTTATGTGCTGCTGAACAGAATCGTTTATTACTTTAGCGATAACTACTCCGTGTTCCTGATGCTCGACGCGAGTGTAGCAGTGGGGGCGATGTACGTCTACATCGAGAAGAGCACTCGGTTGCCAAATATGGGCATGTACCTGTTCTACACATCCTACGTCGTGACCCATTTCATGGGCAGTAATCGCCGAATGCTGGCGATCGGCTTCGTATGCATGGGCTTTCTGTTCCTGTCGAAGGAGCGGCGAATGTGGGAAGGCTGGCCACGATGGGCGGTACCGTTCGGCATCGCCGCAACGGTCCATCGCACTTCGCTGGCGGGATTGGCCGGATTGACGGTCAGTCGGCGAGCCTGGCCCGCCTGGGCCGTCATCATCGGGTTGCTCTCCTGCCTTGGACTAGGGGTGGCAAGGCTTCCGTTCGGTGGGCTCGAATGGCTTGGCAGTACACTGGCACAATATACTGGCATCAGCGCGATCGACAAACTGATTTTCTATACTTCGGGCGAAGCTGAACTGGGCACCGACGTTAACGTGGCATTGCAGGCGGCGCTAGGTGTCGCGAAGCGTAGCTCGGTGCTCGTGATTTTCATTGCCTATATGCGTTTTGGCAGTCCGACCCAGTACGCGCAGAGGCTCTACAACATCTACATCATCGGCTGCGCGGTATATTTCGCCATGGTGGGCGAGCCTATTTTCCAGATCATAAGCACCTACTATTCTATCGTCGAGATCGTGCTGATACCTATAATATTCTCGGACATTCCAAAACTTAAGGTTCCTTACATCATTTACCTTCTTGTTGTTGGCTTTCTTTTGTTGATCACTGCGCTCATACCGTATCTCGAACTATATGTTCCCTATCGATCCATATTCTCAACATTCTAGAAGTGGCCCTGCGGCAGGGCGAAATCCGACACTTTGAAAGGCTGGCAGGCAGCCATGGTGACCGGCGTCGGTCACCGTTCCTTGTGGCCTGCCCTTTGTTGGCCTATCCGGCCGCGATGTCATCCACCCCGCAGAGCCATCCCAAGGCGATCGCAGCGGCTCGAACGCTCGGTTCCACGGCAGCCGGAGACCACGTGCCTCGCTTCGATGCCGTCGTGTCGTTTGTCCTTTACCGCACCGCAGCTACCGAAATCCGCGCGGCAATCGATCACGTGCTGGCCAGCGCGGGCAACTATCATGTCGTGCTCGTCGACAACAGCATCCCCCCGCTCGATCTGACCGCATTTGCTTCCTCGGACGTGACGATCATCCACGCCGGGGCGAACATCGGCTATGGCTCAGGGCACAATCTGGCATTGCGCAGGTTTGCGAACGCGGCGGCCTATCATTTGGTTCTTAACACCGATCTGGAGTTCGGTCCCGATGTCATTCCAGGTCTGATCGCATTCATGGATGCGCGGCCGGGCACTGGGCTGGCGATGCCACAGGTTCGCTATCCGAATGGTGATCTGCAGCATTTGTGTCGAATATTGCCGCGGCCGGTCGATATTTTCGCGCGGGGGCTGTTACCAGACAATCGGTGGACCAGGGCACTTACCCGACGCTACGAAGCGCGTGACTGGTCTTATGACGAGGCGCTCAGCTTTCCGTTCCTGTCGGGCTGCTTCATGATCCTCCGGCCGCAGGCACTCCATCGGGTCGGGCTGTTCGACGAGCGGTTTTTCATGTTCGCGGAGGATCTGGATTTGTCGCGCCGGCTTCACCGCATTTCCGACACTATGCTCTGTCCGTCGGTCAGCATCGTCCACGAATACCGGACTAAGACGGCATTAAGCTGGCGCCGCAAGCTGTATCTCGTTCGCAGCTTTATCAGATACTTCAACAAATACGGATGGTTTTTCGATCGGGAGCGAGCCGCGATGAATCGCCGCGCCCTCGACCGCGTCGGAAACCTCGCGACCCGCAACTGAGCCGTCGCTAGCCATCCGGGAAACAGGACGAGTCATGCGAATAGCCCTAACCGGCGCCAATGGGTTCGTTGGCGCAAATCTGCTACCGGCGCTGATGGCGACGGGTGCCGACGTCGTGCCGATCGCGCGCCAGGAAATCGCATCGCCGACATGGCGGCCGTCGCCCTTGTTGGATCGTGATACCGAGCCTGTGGAGTGGGCGCGCGTATTCGCAGGCGTGGACGTGGTGATCCACGCCGCGGCGCGCGCGCATGTTATGCGCGAGGACGCCCAGGATCCGCTGGACATCTTCCGGCGCGTGAACCGGGACGGAGCCGTCGCGATGGCGCGGGGGGCAGCGCTTGCGGGGGTGCGAAGGATTGTGTTCCTGAGCACAGTTAAGGTGCTTGGCGAGACGACGAGCGGCCGGTCCCCGTTCCGCAACGACGATCCCGCGGCACCGGTCGATCCCTATGCTATCAGCAAACGGGAAGCCGAAATCGCGCTGGAGGGACTTGCTCACGAGCTTGGTTTTGAGCTGGTAGTGATTAGGCCACCTATCGTTTATGGCCCGGGTGTCGCTGGCAACATCGCCGCGCTGCAGCGCTTGATCCGACGCGGCGTCTGGTTGCCGTTGGGTGCCGCCGGCGGTAATCGACGCAGCATGATCTCGACGGGTAACCTGTGTGCCGCGATCCAGGCCGCGACCATTGCCCCTGCTGCGGTCGGTCGCACACTGCTCGTCAGCGACGGCGAGGATATCTCGACCAAGGACCTTTTGTGCAAGCTCGCTGCTGTGGATGGACGTCCTGCACGTTTGATCAACGTACCCGAGGGCGTGTTGCGTCTTCTGATACTGCTGACCGGTCGCGAACTGCTATGGTCGCGCCTGTTCGGCGATCTTCGGGTCGATATTGCCGAGACGACGAGCATTCTAGGGTGGCTGCCGCATTTGACTGTGGACGATGGAATGGCCGTCATGCGCAGCGAGAAGATTTTGATCGGGACATCGGCCCCGCAGAAGAAGTCCGGGCGTGGCGTGATCTTCCGCATGGCGGACATCCTGCTCGTCATCGCCGCAGCGCCAATCGTCGTGCCGGTGTGCCTCATATTGTCGCTCCTGATCAGGTTAGATAGTGCCGGAAACGCCCTGTTCATTCAAAACCGGGTAGGGGTCGGTCGAAGGCCTTTTCGCCTGGTCAAGTTGCGGACGATGAGGATCGATACAGGCGATCTGCCATCGCACGAGGTCGCGGTCGCCATGGTAACCCGGATTGGGCGCTTTCTGCGACGCACAAAGCTTGATGAACTGCCGCAATTATGGAACATCCTGAAGGGCGAAATGACGTTTGTTGGGCCCCGGCCATGCCTTCCCTCGCAGCGGCACCTGATCGATGAGCGTCTGGCACGAGGGCTTTTTGACGTGCTGCCGGGCGTGACCGGGCCGGCGCAAGTTGCCGGTATTGACATGTCGTCACCGGTACTGATGGCCGAGATCGAGGAAGAATATTTCAGGCGCTCAACCCCGTTCAGCGATGTCATGCTCATCTTGCGGACCGTCTTCGGCGCCGGCAGCGGCGACGTCGTCGACGGCCGTTACTAGACGGGTCGCCCACATGCTCTTCCGCCGTCTCGTGATCGGGGACCGTTATCCCCGCCCTTGGAAATGTCCGTGTTCAATCAGAAGATAATATCTCGGATCACGGGGATTCCCCGTTACCAAAAAACGCTGATTGTGGCGTCGCTGGATATTGCCATAGCGTCGTTCTCGGCATGGGCCGCTATTTATCTGAGGCTGGGGCAGTCGCACTGGCTTTATGGCCACCAGCTGACAGCGGTCCTGCTTCCCATCCTGTTTGGTCCGCCGATCTTTTATTGGACGGGTCTGTACCGGACGATCTTCCGGCACGCCGGATCGATCGAGACGACAGAGATCGCGCGTGCGTGCCTGATTTTTGGTACCGTTTATGCGATGATCTATACCGTCATCGGTGTTGATACGGTGCCCCGGACGGTCGGCCTGATCCAGCCGATCCTTATGCTGGTTTTTTTGGCGGGTTCGCGCCTGATGGCAAACCATCTTCTGGGCAACCGGACGGGCGTCGGGTCGGAGGACATGGTGAATGTCCTGATTTACGGAGCCGGAGAGACAGGGCGTCAGCTGGCAGTAGCATTGCGGCGTGACCAGCATCTTCGCGCAGTAGGCTTTCTAGATGATGATCGATCGTCCCACGGCACGATGGTAGAGCGTCTCAAAGTCTATCATCCGGCTCGTGCCGAAGAACTCATCAGTGACCTCGATGTGTCCGAGATACTGCTCGCGGTGCCGTCGGCGTCACGGTACCGACGGCGCCAGATCGTGGAGTCGCTAGGGAATGCGGGCGTTGAGATACGCATGCTTCCCAGTTTCGCCGAGGTCGCCAGGGGACATTACGGCGTAGACGACATCCGACCGGTCCAGATCGAGGATCTCCTCGGGCGGGAGGCAGTCCCGCCGAACCAAGCGCTGCTTCAACGCGACGTCTCCGGACAAGTAGTCATGGTCACGGGTGGCGGCGGGTCGATCGGCGGCGAAATCAGCCGGCAGGCCCTGCTGCTTAAACCGCAGCAGCTAATTCTCGTCGAAGGATCGGAATATGCGCTGTACGCGATCGACCGGGAATTACGTGCCCTGTGTTCGACCCATAGTCTTGACGTCGAGATCGTCCCATTACTGGGGCTATCCCAGACCGACTGGCAGATGCGTGCGATCTTCGAGCAGTATCGTCCCCAAACCGTTTATCATGCTGCGGCGTACAAGCACGTTCCCCTAATCGAGGCCAACCCGCTGCAGGGCATTGAGAATAATTGCTTGGGAACGTTCGTCACCGCGTCGCTCGCCCGTGCGTTCGGTGCGCGATCGTTCGTACTCATCAGCACCGACAAGGCGGTCCGGCCAACGAACGTGATGGGCGCGACGAAGCGACTTGCCGAACTTGTGGTCCAGGCGCTTGCCACCGATTGCGGAACAACGCGCTTTACCTGTGTCAGGTTCGGCAACGTGCTGGGATCGAGCGGATCGGTTGTTCCACTCTTTCGCGAGCAGATCGCAAAAGGTGGCCCGATTACCATCACGCACCGGGACGTAACCCGTTTCTTCATGACGATTCCGGAAGCGGCGCAGCTCGTGATTCAATCGGGGGCAATGGGGGAGGGTGGCGATCTCTTCCTGCTGGACATGGGCGAACCGGTTCGGATTGCAGATCTCGCTGCAAACATGATTCATCTGTCCGGGCTGACGATCAAGAGCGAGCAGGCTCCCGACGGAGACATCGAGATCCACACCGTCGGGCTGCGGCCGGGCGAGAAGCTTTACGAGGAATTGCTGATCGACAGCGCCGCACAGCCGACCGACCATCCCCGGATCATGCGCGCTCGCGAGCCTCTTATCGGATTGGCCGAGATGACCGGTCATATCGATCGGCTGGCCGCCTTTGTTCGCACCAATGACTGCGCGTCTTCCATGGGGCTGCTGCGCGAGTTAGTACCCGGCTATCAACCGTCCGCGGCGTGAGGAAGCTGGGATGATCGTAGTCAATCTGTGGTTTATAAAACACTCGAATGGCCTGTTTCACTACGGTATGGACTATGCCGTCGCTTTGTCTCCGGACGTCCGCGAGATATGGGTTCGCGACGATACTTTGGCTCGTCTAGTTGCCGCACGGATGCCTACTGTTCCAGTTCGCGTCTTCGATGCAAAATCGCTCGTCTGCGCGGCGCTTGCGACGACGCGTCGGCGAGACACGCTCTTCACGCCCAGCTCTCATCCGATCCCGTTCGTGCCGCGACAGACCGTTGTCGTCCATGATAGCTTCCCCTTCGAGGGGAAAGCGGGACGTGTGAAGCGCCTATTGTTTCGTTTCGGTTTGTTCGCTTCGCGCTGTGTCGCGGGGTATGTCAACCGCGTCGACGCACATCGGTTTCTGGAAGGGTGCGGCATTCCTCCGCATCGTACCCGGTATCTGCCCAACCCGATTGGCAACAGACGCGCCCCGGCCGGCTATCCCGCGATTGTCGGGGACCGGATCGTCGTGGGACTGTTCGGATCCGATTCTCCTAAGAAGAATTACGACGCACTGTTCGCGCGGACGAAACCGATCGCCCGGCTTTCCGACTTGCAATGGCAGATCTTCGGGCACGAGAACGCGTATACGCAGCGATTGAAACGGGATTACCCGTCATGTGCGATTACCGTCGTTGCAAGTGACACGATGACGTTGGATCAGTTCCTGGATACCATCGACGTGGCTGTATCGGCAGCCACGGGCGAGGGGTTCGCGCGGCCTGTTGCTTTGTCGTTGATGCGGGGTATTCCGACTTGGTTGCTGGACACGCCCGTGTTCAGGGAATTCTATCAGGGATCCGCTCGGTTGTTCCCGACGGTCGCCGCTCTGGTGAATGCCCTTGAAGCAATCTGGCCGGGCGACCTTCTCGAACGGCCCATACTAGAGACGGAGAATGCAATGCGAGCGGATTTTGCAACCGGGATTGCCTGGTTGAAGCAGTATTAAAGGCGTTTCGTACCTTACGAAACAAGAATGACGGCTAACGCTCCGCGCCGATATCTGTAAGCTGCTTGTTGATGTCCATCCTCTGCCTGTTCCAGTTTGCATCGTGACGTTACCCCACGAAAGCGATCGTCCCGTCGTCTTGGTGACCGGAGCCTTCCCACCCGACATATGTGGGGTGGGCGACTATACCGGCCGCCTGATGGCTGCAGCGCCGTCGTCTTGGAAGCTGCTAGTCGAGCGCAACTGGTCGCTCGGAGCCGGAATCGGGATACTGCGTCGACTAATACAGTGCCGCCCTTCAACCATTGTTGTCCAATATCCCACCCAGGGATATGGATGGAGCCTGATGCCGCATTTGCTGGTCGTCTTCGGGAAGGTAACGCGGCAATATCGATCCGTCTTGGTGCTGCACGAATTCACTTCGCTGTCAGGTAAGGCGCGCACCGTACTGGCGATTGCCTCGCACTTCGCTCAACACATCGTCTTCACCACCGAAGTCGAGCGTGATCGTGCTCGAGCGGACTGGCTGTTCTCGTCGAGCGTACAAACATCGATTATCGGCATCCTCAGCAACATTCCGTTCACCGTTTCGCCACCCCAATTCGGCGATCGCGGCATCGACATCGCCTATTTCGGCCACATCCGGCCCAATAAGGGGCTGGAAAATTTCCTCGACGTGATAGCCGGTGTACGGCGCGCGGATCCCTCGACGCGGGTCGCGGTGATCGGCGAAATCCCGAAGGGGTTCGAGGCGTTCGGCGAGATGGTGGCCGCGCGATGCCGAGAGACCGATTGCGCATTGATCCGCGGTCTCGACGATCAGGCGGTCGGACGCATACTTGCCGATATCAAGATCTTGTATTTGCCGTTTCTTGACGGCCTTTCGGCGCGACGGGGCAGTGCGCTTGCTGGGATTGGTAACGGCGCGCTCTTGGCGAGCCGAGTTGGCGATGCAACGCCTAAATCGCTGCTGCCTGCAGTGGTCGTGTGCGATGGCAGCAAGGGGGACGTTCAGGTTCTGCTGCGCACGTTGCGCTATTCCGATGCAGACGCCGCGACTCGACAGCGTGCAGGACGCACCTATATTGAGACTATGCTGCCGCGAGATTGGGCGCACGTCGTGGCAATGTACCAAAGGGTTTTAGAGACTGTATCGGCCAGAGGTGGGCGATAAAGCGCAGCGTGCGGGGCGATAACCGTATTGTTAGGGCCCATGGCTGGCCGTACATGCTCCGATATGTTGAGCCATCACCTATCGACTTCCCGGTTTCGACCGTCGTTGCCGTTCGTTCTTCTCCTGATCCTGCTGAGCGCCCTCTGGCTTGCTGGCGGCGCCTCGCGAGCGGATACGTCGGGGCAAATCGTAGTGCGCGCTGCGTCGTGCATCCTCTTGATTGTCGCGCTCCTATTCGGCCCGCGTCCCGATCTCCGTCAGGCACGACCCGTTCTGGTGATTCTGGCGGCGGCTTTCGGACTGGCGTTTTTGCAACTGGTGCCGCTACCTCCGGCGTGGTGGCAAGCTCTCCCCGGACGTTCGCTTCTGGCCGATGCCGCCACGTTTAGTAGTCAACCCCAACCGTGGCGACCATGGTCAATCGTGCCGGGCGCGACGGTGAATGCAGTAACCTCGCTCATCGTACCGCTTGCCATAGCTTTGCTGATGGCCGGAACGACGAAGGCGGAGCGGGCATGGCTGCTGGGTGTTTTGCTGGTCTTCGTCGCTGCGACGACGTTCGTCGGCCTTCTGCAATTCTCCGGGACCGGTTTTGCCAGCCCCTTCGTTAACGATACGCCAGGAGAGGTCAGCGGTACATTTGCCAATCGCAATCATTTCGCGTTGCTGTTAGCGATGGGCTGCCTGCTGGCGCCGGGCTGGGCGTTTCTGGGCGGGCGTCTGCCGCATTGGCGCGGTCCCGTCGCAATCGGCCTGGTGCTGCTGTTTTTGCTAACCATATTGGCAAGTGGATCGCGCGCCGGTCTGGGGTTCGGCGCACTCGGGCTCGTCGTCGGCCTTTTGACGGTGGGCAAGCAAATACGGCATACGTTGCGCGGTTATTCGCGAAGGGTGTATGTCTCGGCGATCATAGGCGCCGTCGGTTTGTTCGCTGCCTTCGTCTTCGTCAGCGTCATTGCCGGGCGAGCCGTATCGATCGATCGCTTGCTGTCAACGGATCTAGGGCAGGACATGCGCAGCCGGGGACTGCCAACCGTGCTGGAAATGATCAGGACCTATTTCCCTATGGGGTCCGGGCTGGGCGGGTTCGATCCGATCTTCCGGATACATGAGCCGTTTGCGTTGCTGCAGCCGACCTATTTCAATCATGCGCACAACGACTGGGTCGAGGTCGTGCTCGATGCTGGGTTGCCTGGATTGCTCCTAATGCTGGGTGCCACGGCTTGGTGGGGAGCGTCGAGCCTGCGAGCCTGGCGTGCGGGACTGGGATCAGACAACGTGCTGCCAAAGCTGGGTTCGTCGCTGGTGTTACTAGTGATGGCGGCCAGCATCTTGGACTATCCGGCGCGAACCCCAACTATGATGGCGGTACTGGCAGTCGCCGGTTTGTGGCTGGCCGAGGGAAGCAATTCGCGATCCGCCTCCGCTTTACCTGAACAAGGCGAACACGTATAGCTGCCCGCACTCCACTCCAACCCAGGAATTTCAAGCGTATGCGTAGCATCTGCATCGTGTTGCTACTGGCTGTCGCCGTGTCGGCATGCGAGCAGAAGATTCCCCTGGAATCCTCCTCACGTCTGACCGTGGTAAAGGATAGCCGGGTATTGCCGGCTCCGAACCGCGACGATCTTACAGCAGATGATCGTCCGGCGCTGATAGGGCCGCTGGACACTATTCAGGTTGATGTCTTCAACATCGCAGACCTCAGTCGGGAGATGCAGGTGGATGCCAGTGGACGGATTTCCATGCCGCTGGCCGGAACGATCGACGCAGGCGGGAAGACCGCGGGTGAGCTGGCGACGGCGATCGAGGCGGCGCTGCGCAAGCGCTATGTTCGCAATCCCGAAGTGACCGTAAACATCAAGAGCTCGGTCAGTCAGGTTGTGACGATCGGCGGGCAGGTCATCGAGCCGGGCCTCTATCCGGTTACAAACCAGATGACGCTGATGCGGGCGATTGCTTCTGCCAAGGGGGTGTCGGAATTCGCGAGTCAGGACGACGTCGTTATCCTGCGTACGGCGAATGGCCGCAGGATGGCGGGTCTCTACAATCTGGGCGCGATCCAGCGGGGTGTCTACGACGATCCGGCGGTCTACGCCAACGACGTGATCATCGTCGGGGATTCACCACAGCGTCGCATGTTCCGTAATTTCGTTTCGCTCTCGCCGCTCCTCGCCGGCCCGCTCATCACGATTCTGAAGTAAGGTTCGCTTTCACATGAATGCACATACTTTCCATAGCGGCATTCCCGCCATCGGATCGGTCTCGGCGCACAGGGGCGAAGGAGATCGTATCCCGGCTATCCGCCAGTATTTGCGGATTGCCGTCCGATGGCGCTATGTCGTCGGGGGTATCATTGCCGGCTGCATATTGCTGGGTCTGATCGCAACCTTGCTGATGACGCCGAAATATACAGCTGAGACTATGATCGAGATCTCGCGAGAATCGGACAAGGTCACCGACCTGCGCGGCGTGGACCGCGAAGCCAGCATCGCCGATCAGGAATTCTACCAAACCCAATACGGCTTGCTGCAATCGCGCGCGTTGTCGGAGAGAGTGGCGTCTCAGTTGAAGCTGGTCGACGATCCGAGTTTTTTCGAACTGTTTGGAATTTCAAGCAAGGACCCTGCGTTTCAGCTTTTGAACGGTCGATATCCGGCAGCAGGTCGCCTGTCACGACAGCGCGCGGCAGGCGCTGTACTTCTGAAACATATAGATGTTTCGCCAACGCGTTTGTCGCGGCTCGTGGCGATCCGCTTTACTAGCCCGGATCGGGATATCTCAGCTAAGGTGGCGAATGCCTGGGCCGACAACTTCATCGAGACGAACCTGGAACGCAAAGTTCAGGCGACATCCTATGGCCGCAACGCGCTTCAGCGGCAGCTCGCGGAACTCAAAGATCGTTTGGACGCTTCGCAGCGGCAACTCGTCGGCTACGCTTCGGCACAACGGATCATCAATCTGCCGACCCAGGGCAGCAATGGTGGATCGGGTGGAGAGCGATCAATCCTGGTCGACGATCTGGCCGCGCTTAATACCTCGCTGAATCAGGCCAAGGCGGACCGTATCCAAGCCCAAGCACGGTACGAACAGGCTGGTCGTGCCGGTGCGTCGGTCGAAGCGCTGCGTAATCCAGCGATCAATTCGATACGCCAGCGCCGGGCCGAGCTGGCTGCAGAATACAGTCGATTGATGCTTCAGTTTGAGCCCGGATATCCCGCGGCGCGTGCCGTCCAGTCGCAACTCGATGAGCTTGACCGAAGCATTGCCCGTGAGGAAGGTCGTGTATCGGGGTCGTTACGTGCCGATTATCGCGAAGCTCAAGAGCGCGAAGCGTCGCTCCAGAGCAAGGTGGACCAGCTCAAGACTGGGTATCTCGATCTGCGGCGTCGCAGTATTCAGTACAATATTTACCAGCAGGAAGTGGACACCAACCGAGCACTTTATGACGGGCTGTTGCAGCGTTTCAAGGAGATCGGCGTCGCAGGGGGCGTTGGCATTAACAACATCTCCATTGTGGATCCTGCAGATGTTCCGGAGAAGCCCTCAAGCCCGCGACTGCTGATCAATCTGGCGGTGGCGCTGCTTGTAGGGCTTGTGCTCAGCGCACTAACGGCGTTCGCGCTCGAGCAGATCGATGAGGCAATCGCGGATCCGATGGAGATCGAGCGACGCCTTGGTTTGCCGCTTCTGGGGTCTGTGCCCAAACTCGACAGCGGAACACCAAAGGAAGCTCTGCTCGATCGCAAGTCCGATCTGGTCGATGCATATCTCGCCGTTCAAACCAATCTTAGCTTCTCGACCGAGCACGGCGTACCGCGGTCGATCGCAATTACTTCGACCCGTCCGTCGGAAGGAAAGTCGACCACAGCGCTCGCCCTTGCGACGATGCTCGCCCGGTCGCAGCGCAAGGTGATCCTGGTAGATGGCGACATGCGATCGCCGTCAATCCATCATCTTGGAGGCGTGGATCACGAGCGTGGTCTCAGCAATTTCCTGGCAGGACAGGACAATATCGAGACTATGACCTTCCAGATGGCAGATCTCGGCCTTACGGCGATGTCAGCTGGACCTATCCCGCCGAACGCCGCGGAACTATTGACCGGCCCAAGGCTGGCGCTGCTCATCACACGACTTCTGGAGACCTATGATCACGTCGTGATTGATTCGCCCCCAGTAATGGGGCTGGCCGATGCGCCGCTGATCGCGAGTCGGGTTGAAGGCGTGATCTATGCGGTTGAATCACACGGTATCCGCTCGAGCGTGGTAAAGACCGCGCTCAACCGCCTTGCGCATGCCAACGCTCGTATCGTCGGCGGAGTGCTGACCAAGTTCGACGCGCGCAAGGCCCATTACGGCCACGGCTACGAATATGGGTATAATTACGGTCGTGCCGACGAGAAGGCATTGCGCAGCTGATGAGGCGACGCCGAGTCCGTGTCCGGCGATCCTTGGGCGAATGGGGCGTTCGGGGCATATTAGCGCTGGCTGTCGCGAGCCTTGGCTATGTAGGTATCGTCCAGAGCCTCGCTTATGGTTTGCGAGATTCGAACGCCGAACGCGCGCATGCCTTGGCGCCGTGGGACGGTCGCATTTCGGCCGCTCTCGCGCAGACGCTTTCCGGCCCGGAGGCTACGTCGGCTATGCGAGCGCAGGCCAGTAGTCTTGCACGCGCTGCGCTGCGCCAAGACCCAACGGCGGTAGCAGCCGCATCGGTCTTGGCGATCAACGTCCAGATTTTAGGTGACGCCCGTGGAGCCGATCGACTTGCCACTTACGCCCAACTCCTATCCCGGCGCGACTTAGCGACGCAGATGTTGCTGATCGAACACGCCGTTTCTCAAAACGATGTTCCGGGCGCATTGCGGCATTACGATATCGCTCTGCGGACGACACCCAACTCCACCAGCCTTTTGTTTCCTATTCTCGCAGGTGTTATAGCTGATCCCGAGATCAGGCCAGCGCTGGCCGGAACTCTCGCCAAGCGGCCACCTTGGTCCGCGCTGTTCCTCGAATACGCCGCAGCCAATAGCCCCGATCCGCGTGCAACTTCGTTGCTGTTCAGAGATCTTGCTGGAACGGAATATCCTATATCTGAGGTGTCCCGGATGCTGTTGATCGATACATTGGCTTCCCGAGGTCTGTTCGATGACGCCTGGTCTCTCTACGTATCGTTCAGTCCGGGTGCCGACCGGCAAAGCTCTCGGGACCCCAAGTTTACTGCCGATCTTAACCATCCGACGATATTCGATTGGCGCGTCGTTACCAACGGCGGGATCAGCGCGTCGATTCAGCGGGGGATGTTGGACTTCGCGGCCCCTTCGAGCGTGGGCGGAACCTTGGTCGAGCAACTGCAATTGCTGGCCCCGGGGCAATACCGTATTGCGGGACACAGCATTGGAATCGATCAACCGCCAGGTTCGTCCCCCTACTGGCAATTGCGATGCCGTGATGGGCGCGAGCTGGGACGGACGGACGTGCCGAACTCGGCGTCCGCGAACGGTGACTTCGCGGGTCAATTCACCGTGCCGAAAGAATGTCCGACGCAGATACTTGCGCTGATAGCCAAACCCTTGGATGCGATTTCGGGCATATCCGGGCAGATTGATCGCGTAAGTCTCGCGCCGTTGCGGTAAAGGTACAAGACGTATGACCGGTCACAGCCATCGCTCCTTCTTAAATGCCGGTCTCTTCGCGGTATCGAGCATAATCGCCGTAGCGCCGGGGTCTAGTCAGGAGACGGCGACCGGACATCTGGCGACGTCGTCGGTCGGTCAAGTCGGACGACGTCAGGACCAAAGCCAAGCGGCACCGAATGCCGAACCAATGGTACGCCTAAACAATCGTATTCAAAACCGAATCGAGTCGCGCATCAGGTCTAGAATTGATCGCGATTACTTCCCGTCAACACTTACGCTATCGTCGTTTAAGGTGGCTGCCGCACGGGCTAGTGCTCCAACACAGACTAGCGGGCGCTAAATGGTGGACAATGCTCGTTGGTATATGATCGTGTTCTCGTAGAGATATTTTACTGTTGAAGAAGCAGAGTCGCCGGGTTTGGCGATCTGCATCAAGCAGTGCGCGAGAGGTTAATTGTTTGCGGCGGCGATTAGCGGGCCGCGTTGTCGAACCGCCGCATAGCTTTCTCGGAAGGTGGTGAAGCATCGCGGGGTAGGATACGAAATACGCGCGACCGAATCCGATCCGAGCATTGCGGCGGTAGAGACGTATGAGCACTTCCCCGTCCCAGATGGCCGCGCGCTAAGCATGCAAAGCCAATTAAGCGGACGGTCCTCTCGCAGCGCCGCCGTCTTATCAAGTAAGCCGCGCCTGCGGCGGCAGAACCTCACCGAGATCGACGATAATATGTCTCATGGCGTCTGCTCGCAACGTTCTGCACCCCATTTCGAGATTCAGCAGATTGTCTCACCGCTGTCTGATCGAACCAATAAGAGCCGGGAGCTCACCGGAGGATGTCGGTGGACATCTACGGGTTAATCGGCAGGGTCCCACTTCTCAATGCTCGATTCACGGTCACAACGAAATATAGACCCATAAAGAGCTGGGGAAACAGCGCCGCGAACGCCATGCCGACTACGCCGTATGCGCGTACTAGAACTGGTGCAAGAACCAGAAAGGTAAGACCGGTGAAGCGGTAGATACTTGCAAGACTCCTATCACGGTGCATTGCAACCATCACTGGACTAAGAGAGACGCAAATAACCGTGAAAAATGATGCAAACAACCAGATTGTAAATATCGTTATGCCAGCAGCGTTGTGCTGACCTGCAAAGAACGAATAAACCGTTTCCCGCATAAAAAAGATGACCCCTAGCATTAGTGCTGAGATACCGGCGACGGAGAGCAAGTACATCTTTACCATTCGAGCAAATCCTTCGTCACCTCGTGCGAAGCGACGCACTAAGGTCGGAAAAAGCGTCTGGGCGGCGATATTGAACAAGGACACGAAAGCCTGAGATATGCGCTCGGCAATACTGTAAAACCCAACGCTTTGTGCGGGGAGCATCACGCCGATGATTATTATCGTTCCATAGGCGTGGACAATGCCCCAAGCTGTCGCCGAAAATAATTTCCAATTATCTCGAAGAAGTATTTTGATGTCAGCTTTCGCCGTACCGTTCGAGCGCAAAGGCAAAGATCGTCGAAATAGCATTCCTGCTGCAATCAGTGCAATCAATGCCGCGATAGCTTGCGTCATCGGAACGACATAAGTGTCTGCTGGAGAACGAATAAGCGCGAACGCGGACCCGGCAGCTAAGAAACGAGTGGTGACGAGTATTCGAGCTGCCTTGGGTACAATGAGCAGCCCTTGGAAAAGCCAAAGTGGGAAAAGGGCCGCCGTTCCCGCGGAAGCGATCGACCAGAGGTATACCACGAAATGCTCTCGAACCTGCGGCACGACTAGCGCGGCAAGGCAAAAAACTGCTGCTATTCCTGTGAACAGAAGAGTTTTAAGCGCTGATGTAGCGATGAGGTAACGATTAAGGGCTTCAGGTTCAGAGCCATGGCTCGCTGCATAACGTGCGCCAGACTGAAGGATGCCATAGTCGATAATCACGCCGCCCGCCATTGCCACGGCGTTCGCAACCGCAATTTGCCCCAACCCAGCAATTGTTAAGACGCGAGCGAAGTATGGAACCGTTATAATTGGTATAAGGTAAGATACGGCTTGGATCGCCGAGAAGGCGCTGAAGTTCGATAAGTAAAGTCTAAATGGCCGGATGAATGTAGCAAGGAGCTTAAAAATCTTGGACATGCTAGCGGCCGCGGCCTTCAGCTATTCGTTAAATCAAAAACATTTCATCGAACGAAAACCAGATTTTCGCGATTGATGAATAACTCAAAATCTCGCTTTGCCAGTTCCTGCTGAAACATTCGACTTGTCCGTTTACCTGGAAAAAGCCAGTCATGGGGCTCGATATAGACCACAAAAGCTTGATCGATCCAATCGGTGTTGGACGCAAACAGGTCGCTTTCGAAGCCCTCGATGTCCACCTTTGCGATGAAAAGTTCGCCATCTGGAACTGACAAAACCGCGTCCTCTACAGTGATAACCTTAACTCCTGACTGCGCACGCTCCGTCTGGACGCCCCAAGAGTGACCACTCTTTAATACGGATACGAAGCCCGTCTGGCTCCCGATGGCTGCTTCCATTACGGTGATACCGCGGCCTACGGCATTGCGTTTAAGAATTTTAGCATTTTGCGGGTCTGGTTCGATCGCGACAACTGCGGCGTGTGGATATTGCTGTCTGAACCATAGGGAGGCGGTTCCAATGTTAGCGCCAGCATCTACCACCACCGGCCGTTTTCCAGACGCGACGATCTCCTCGTATCTTGAGCGAACGCGATCAGCCACCTCCCGGATAACGAGCGCGTATTCCTCGCCCCGGAATACCTGCCGCACACTTTCAAAGTCGCTGTCGCCGGCGCGCACAATCACTGATCCGACGCCGGCCACCTTCACGGGAAAGGTGGCCTTCGAACCTCGTGCTGCTCGCAGCCCGCTCAAGAAAAAGCGCGGCCCCATTTTCACGATGTCGAGCGTACTCTGGTATAAAAACGTCTTGATATCGAAAACCTAACTAAATCCGTGAACGATTAACCGACTGCCTTGAGGCGGCCCTATCGGCGCGATGCTTCGTCCGCATCTTGAATTGGTAATGTCATAAAGATCGGACCGCCAAGGTCAGCCATAGCTTGCTAATAAACCCTCCGCGGGGAAGCTTGGAGCACGGTGGCCGACGATCGATCATCCCGTCCAAGGAGCTACAGGATGGGGTATTACGTGGCAAGCACGGTCGTACGCCGAGATGTGGCAATTTGAGTTTGGGCGGAGCCGCTGTCGTTTTCATCCCTCGCTCGCGAGATGGTCGTCTGCGATCACGGGGGCAGCAGTCGGCGTGAAAACCTCGCTTGAACGCAGGTTGGCACAGCCACGCCTCAGCACCGACGCCCAAATTTCGGGCGACTTTGGCGGCGGACGATAATGCTCGCCCGACTTGAAACGAAGACGCTCGGCGCTAGAATCTTGCATCGGAACTGTCGCTGCGCAATGGCGCAGCAATGAGTTATGCCTTCCAAGTTGCCGAACAGCGTTTCCTGCTCGAAACGGTATCGGCTATCGGCGCACTCGGCGTCGACCAGGACATCCTCGACGCCATCCTCGAAGGCGCTGCCGCCTTCGCCGAAGGTGAGTTCGCCCCCCTCAACCGCATCGGCGACACCGTCGGCGCGCGCTGGGCGGGTGGCAGGGTGACGATGCCCGACGGCTACCGGGCGGCCTACCGCGCTTATGTCGAGGGGGGCTGGGGGTCGCTCGACGGGCCGGAATCGGCGGGCGGGCAGGGGCTGCCATTTGCGCTGGCGACGATCGTCCTCGAGGATCTCGGCACGGCCAATATGGCGTTCACGCTCTGCCCGATGCTCACCGTCGGCGCGATCGAGGCCATTCATGCGCATGGGTCCGACCAGCAGAAGGCGACCTATCTGCCAAAACTCGTCAGCGGCGAATGGACCGGCACGATGAACCTGACCGAGCCGCAGGCCGGGTCCGATGTCGGGGCGCTCAGGACGAGCGCAACGCCGAACGGCGACGGCAGCTGGTCGGTGACCGGCCAGAAGATCTACATCACGTTCGGCGACCACGACCTGACCGACAACATCATCCACCTCGTCCTTGCCCGGACGCCGGGCGCGCCCGCCGGGACAAAGGGTATCTCGCTGTTCCTGGTGCCGAAATTCCGTGCCGACGACCACGGCGCCTTCACCGTGCCGAACGACGTCCGCTGTGCGTCGATCGAACACAAGCTGGGGATCAACGCCTCGCCGACCTGCACGATGGTCTATGGCGACGGCGGGGACTGTCACGGTTGGCTGATCGGCCCCGAAATGGGCGGGATGCGCGCGATGTTCACGATGATGAACAATGCGCGGCTGAACGTCGGGTTGCAGGGCGTGCAGATCGGCGAGCGCGCGACCCAGGCGGCGGTCGCCTATGCCCGCGACCGCGTGCAGGGAAAGCCGATCATCGATCATCCCGACGTCCGCCGGATGCTGATGCGGATGAAGGCGCTGACCCAGGGTGCCCGCGCGCTGATCTACGAGGCGGCGGCGAACGTCGACCGGGCGAGGGCGGGGGTCGCAGGCGCGCGGTCGCGGCTCGATCTGCTCACGCCGCTCGCCAAATCCTGGGGGACGGACGTCGGCTGCGAAGTCGCCTCGCTCGGGGTGCAGGTCCACGGCGGCATGGGCTTTGTCGAGGAAACCGGTGCGGCACAGCATTATCGCGATATCCGCATCGCGCCGATCTACGAGGGGACCAACGGCATTCAGGCCGCCGATCTGGTCGGGCGCAAGCTTGGCCTCGACGGCGGCGCGGCGGTTGCAGACCTGATCGCCGACGTGCGCGCCGACGCGGGTGACGCGGCGCCGCTGCTGGCGCTGGCCGATGCGGTCGAGCGCAGCGTCGCCTGGATGAACGGCCACGGCGGCGACGACCGGCTGGCCGGGAGCGCCGCGCTGCTCGACATGATGGCGGTGGCCACCGCGGGCGGGCTGCTCGCGCGCCAGGCGCGGATCGCCGGGGAACGGCTGGCGAAGGGCGTGGGTGATCCGGGCTTCCTTCAGGCAAAGATCGCCGTCGCGCGCTTCTTCCTCGACCGGATCGTTCCTGAGGCGGCCGGGAAAGAGGCCTCGGCCTGTGCCGGCGCGACCGGCCTGTTCAGTCTTTCGGCTGACGCACTGGCAGGGTAGAGGGCGGCAGAATCAGCGACGGATGGAGATACGGGCAGTGACCAGAACCGCCAAGCTTGCCACGGTGTTTGCCCTTATCGCCGGTGCTGCCGGCCCCTCGCTGGCCGTACCCCGGCATCATGCCCATCCGGTGGTCAGCCATATCGGGCCGGGGTGCACCGGTCCGGCCGAGGCGTTCCTCGCCTGTCACGCAAAGCTGCCCGGCGTGCACACGACGCCATCCGGCCTCCAGTATCAGATCATCGTCCCCGGGGCGGGGGGCAAGCCGACGACCGACGATATCGTCACCGTCAACTACACCGGCACCCTGACCACGGGCGCGCCGTTCGATCAGGGGGTCAAATCCGACTTTCCGGTGTCGGGCGTCGTGCCGGGCTTTGCCGAGGGGCTGCAACTGATGCCGCTGGGCGCGAAATACCGTTTCTGGATTCCGCCGCTGCTTGCCTATGGCGATGCCTCACCGACGCCCGTTATCCCGCCGCATTCGGTGCTGGTGTTCGAGGTCGATCTGCTCACCTTCCGTAACAAGGCGGCGGATGGTCCCGAACAGGAATAGCATCATCCGCCGTGCGATCCCTGCCGATCGCGACGCACTCCATAGCCTGATCGAGCGCGCCTATCGCGGTGCTGCGGCGCGGCGCGGATGGACGCACGAGGCCGATCTGCTCGGCGGACAGCGGACCGATCGCGCGGCGCTGACCGCGATGCTCGACGATCCCCTGTCGCGGCTCCTGCTCGCTTTCGACGATGGAGCGCTGGTCGGGTGCGTCCACGTCGCCGCCAGGGGCGATGGTCTTTGTTATCTCGGATTGCTGTCGGTCGATCCCGACTGTCAGGGGCGGGGGATCGGCAGCCGGCTGATCGCCGCGGCGGAGGATTGCGCGCGGACAGAGCTGCACGCGACGACGATGGAAATGACCGTGATCGCGCGGCGGACGGAACTGATCGCCTATTATGCGCGGCGAAACTATCTTCCCACGGGCGAGGTGCGCCCGTTTCCCCGCACCGACTCGCGCTTTGGTCTGCCGCTTGCCGACGATCTCGATTTCGCGGTGCTTGCCAGGAGTCTTGTCTGACGCCCTCCCGGCCTTATCTTGACCGGGATCAGAGGAGACAGGCCATGACGACCGAAACCGCGACCCTTGCTGCTGGATGTTTCTGGTGCGTGGAGGCGGTGTTCGACGGGCTGGCCGGCGTTCAGTCGGTCGAAAGCGGGTATATCGGCGGTCACGTGCCCCACCCGACCTACAAGCAGGTGTGCAGTGGCTCGACCGGTCATGCCGAGGCGATCCGCATCGTGTTCGACCCTGCTGTCGTCGGGTTCGACGAGATCCTCGACATCTTTTTCGAAATCCACGACCCGACCCAGCTCAATCGCCAGGGCAATGACGTCGGCACCCAGTATCGGTCGGCGATCTTTCCCCATTCGCCCGATCAGGACGCGGCGGCACGGGCCGCCATCGCGCGGGCGCAGGCCGACCACGACCGGCCGATCGTCACGACGATCGAGCCGCTGTCCGAGTGGACCGTTGCCGAGGACTATCATCAGGAATATTTCGAGCGGGAAGGGAATTCCAATCCCTATTGTCAGATCGTCGTCGCCCCCAAGCTCGCCAAATTCCGCAAGAAACACGCGGACCGGCTGAAGGCGTCAGCCCCCGTAGCGTAGGCGGAACCAGCCGACGAAGCGCGCAATGCCCACATCCAGCGGGACGCGGGGCGCATAGCCGAGGTCGCGGCGACTGGCCCCTATATCCGCCCAGGTGGCGGGCACGTCACCGGGCTGCATCGGCTGGTAATCGATGATCGCCGTGTGCCCCGTCGCTTCCTCGATCTGTGCGATGAATGCCATCAGCGGCACCGGACTGTCGTTGCCGAGGTTATAAAGCGCGTGCGGGGCGACGCTGCCGCCGGGTTTCGGATTGCCGTCGTCGGGCGGTGGCCGGTCGATCGCCGCGACGACGCCGGCAACCACGTCGTCGATATAGGTAAAATCCCGCCGCATCTGGCCATGATTGAACACGCTGATCGGCTCCCCCGCCAGGATTGCGCGGGTGAACAGCCAGGGGGCCATGTCGGGCCGTCCCCACGGGCCATAGACCGTAAAAAAACGCAGTCCGGTCAGTGGAATACGATAGAGATGCGCATAGCTTTCGCTCATCAGCTCGTCGGCCTTCTTGGTCGCGGCGTAGAGCGAGACGGGATGATCGACGCGCGCATCGACGGCAAAGGGCAGGTCGCTGGTGCCGCCATAGACCGACGACGACGAGGCATAGACCATCGGCACCTGCCGCGCGCGGGCGACTTCGAGCAGGTTCAGGTGACCGACGAGGTTGGACTGGACATAGGCGCGCGGATTGTCGAGCGAGTAACGCACTCCCGCCTGTGCGCCGAGGTGGACGATGGCATCCACATCGTGCGGGGCGAGCGCCGGTTCGAGCGCGGCATGATCGGCGAAATCGAGTTCGTGAAAGCCGAAGCGCGTCGTGCCGATGTCCGCCAGTCGGTCGCGCTTCAGACCGACATTGTAATAATCGTTCAGATTGTCGATTCCGACGACGCTGTCGCCCCGCGTGATCAGCGCCCTGGCAACCGCATGGCCGATGAACCCGGCGACTCCGGTGACCAGGACCCTCACGCCGCCGTGTCCACCCGGGCACCGGCCGCGGCCCGGCGCAGGCGATCGTTGATGGCGATGCCGAGGCCATGTCGGGGCACCGGGGCGACCGCAATGCGCGCGCACGGTCCGGCATCGGCCTCATGCAGCCGCTCGAACAGCTGCGCCGCCGCCTCGACCACATCGCCCGCGGCACTCAGGCTGGCGTCGCCCGCGACCGCGCCGAAACCGATCAGCCACTCGTTCCCGGTTGCGGTGACGGCGTCGAGGCGTAGCGGCTTCGACGGGGCGTAATGCGCCTCGAGCTGGCCCGGTGCCTCGATGGTCGCCGATGTGCCCGTCACGGCCCCGCTGATCTCGATCGGGCCGGGGCGGAGCAGACGCAGGCCAGCGCCATCGCTCGCCACGATCGTCGACTCGATCCCTGCCGTCGTCGCCCCGTCGTCGATGACCAGCGGGATACGACCGTCGAGACTGCGCATGACATGGGCAGCGCGCGTCGGGCTGATCGCGCCACTTGCATTGGCACTGGGCGCGGCGAGCGGCCTGCCCGTCGCCGCGAGCATCGCCCGCATCGCCCGGTGGGCGGGAACCCGCAGCGCCACCGTCTCCAGCCCCGCCGTCGCCAGGGGCGCAATCCCGCTGTCACGGCGCAGGGGGACGACGAGTGTCAGCGGCCCCGGCCAGTGCGCATGCGCCAGCGCCGTCGACGCCGCGTCGAAAATCCCGATCGCGCGCGCCGCACCCAAGTCGGCGACATGGATGATCAGGGGATTGAACTGCGGTCGTCCCTTGGCGGCAAAGATGGCCGCAACCGCGTCGGGCCGTGTCGCGTCGCCGGCCAGCCCGTAAACCGTTTCAGTCGGTACCGCGACCACCCCGCCGCCGGCGATGATCGCCGCGCCGGCCGCGATCGCGTCGTCATCATATGGCAGGCAGCGGGTCGCGGCCATCTTCAGGCTCCGCCCCAGATGCCCCGCGTGTCATAGACGATCTTGCCCGCGCGTTCGTCGGCGGGCACCGATTTGAAGATGTCATGATCAACCAGCACGACGAACGCTTCGCATTCCGCAAGCGCCGTGTCGATGTCGATCAATGTTGCCCCGGCCTGGTCCAGTGAAACCGGCAGGTCGGCGATATGGGGTTCGACGATCGCGATCCGCTTGCCGAACCGATCGGCCAGTGCCTCGGCCACCCTCAGCGCCGGGCTTTCGCGGAAATCGTCGACATTGGCCTTGAACGCGAGTCCGAGCAGGGCGACGCGCGCCGACGGACTCGCCTCGATCATGGCGGTCGCGCGCGCGATGACGTGGTCGGTCTTGCCATCGTTCACCAGTCGCGCGGTACGGATCAGCGGCGTTGCCTCGGGCGCGCTGTGCACGATGAACCACGGATCGACCGCGATGCAGTGGCCGCCGACGCCGGGGCCCGGCGACAGGATGTTGACGCGCGGGTGACGGTTGGCAAGCGCAATGACGTCCCACACGTCGATGCCCAGCTTGTCGGACACCAGTGACAATTCATTGGCAAAGGCGATGTTGACGTCGCGGAACGCATTTTCGCTCAGCTTGACCAGTTCGGCCACGCGCGCCGTCGTCGTGATACACGCGCCCCGCACGAAGCTGCGGTAAAAGGTCAGCGCCTTGCGCGCGCAGCGCGGCGTGATCCCGCCGATGCAGCGGTCGTTGTCGATCAGTTCGACCAGGATGCGGCCCGGCAGGACGCGTTCCGGGCAATAGGCGATGGCGATGTCTGCCGACCCGTTGCCCGCGTGGGGGAATGTCAGATCGGGCCGCATCGCTGCGAGGACATCGCGCACCTGTTCGGTCGTCCCCACCGGCGACGTCGATTCGAGGATGACGATATCGCCCCGCTTCAGCACCGGTGCGATGGTCTGCGCGGCGGACATGACATGGGTGACATCGGGCGCATGGTCGTCGTCGAACGGCGTCGGCACCGCGATCAGAAAGATGTCGCACGGCTCGATCTTGGTCGACGCGCGCAGCAGCCCGCGTTGCACGACACCCTGGACCAGCGCATCCAGATCGACCTCCTCGATATGGACGCCGCCCGAATTGACCGTCTCGACGACATGGTCATGGATATCGATGCCGAGCACCTGTGCCCCCGAACGCGCCACGACCGCCGCCGTTGGCAGGCCGATATAGCCGAGGCCGATCACCGCGACCTGCCGCACGGGTTTAGCTTGCATCGACGATCACCTTTGCAATTCGTTCACTGGCGCGCCCGTCGCCATAGGGGCTGTGGGCACGTGCCATCGCCTCATAGGCCAAAGCATCGTCGAGGAGGTAGCTGGTCTCGCGGACGATAGCATCGGGGTCGGCTCCGACGAGTTTCGCCGTGCCCGCCGCGACCCCCTCGGGCCGCTCTGTCGTCTCGCGCATGACCAGCACGGGTTTGCCGAACGACGGCGCTTCCTCCTGGATGCCGCCGCTGTCGGTCAGGACCAAGTGCGCCCGGTCCAGCAGCCTGACGAACGAGGGATAGTCGAGCGGCTCGATCACCGCGATCGATGCCGATTGCGCCAGGCTGGTCATCGCCTCGCGGACGATCGGATTGGGATGGATCGGAAAGATGATGCCGACGTCGCTGCGTGACGCGATGCGGGTCAGCGCCTCGGCAATGCCGCGCAGCGCTTCGAAATTCTCGCGCCGGTGCGTCGTCACCGCGATGATCCGGCGACCGGCGAACCCGTCCGCGACCGCGTCCAGCTTCGCGGCCAGCGCGGGCCGCTCGCCCAGCAGGTCGCGCATCGCCTGCAGCGCATCGATGACGGTGTTGCCGGTCTGGTAAATCGTCGCCGGATCGATCGCCTCTGCCCTCAGCGCGGCCGCGGCCGTCGCCGTCGGCGCGAAATGCTGGTCGGCGATCGTCGCGACGATCTTGCGATTGACCTCTTCGGGCCAGGGGTGGTGAATGTCATGACTGCGCAGGCCCGCCTCGACGTGCGAGACCGGGATTTTGCGATAATAGCCGGCAAGCGCCCCGACCATCGCCGACGCGGTGTCGCCCTGCACCACGATCCGGTCCGGTCGCTCCGTATCGAGCGTCTCACCGATCCCGGAAAGCAGCCGCGCGGTCAGCGTGTCGAGCGACTGGCCCGGTTGCATGATCGCCAGGTCGATATCGGGCACGATCGCCGTCAGTGCCAGAATGTCGTCGACCATCGCGCCGTGCTGCCCGGTGAGGCATACCCGCACGTCGAGCGAGGCCTCACGCTTCAGCGCCTGGATGACGGGGAACAGCTTGATGGCTTCCGGGCGCGTCCCGAAGATGACCAGAATGCGTGCGCTCACGACTGGCCCGCCCGCCGCGCTGTCGTCATTTTCGTATCGCCCCGGCTGCTGCAAGCGCCGCATATCGGCGCGGCCGGACCCTGCCTAGCCATCATTTTCATTCGGGTAAACGCGCGCTCTGCGTCTCCGCGCTCGACAGAAACCAGCGCTGCGTTCCTTCGAGTCCCACCGCCGTCAGTCTGCCGCTGCCATAGGCACCGGTATCGATCCCGATGCGGTTGGGTCGCTCCTCGACCTGGGCGGAGATCGAATGACCGTGCACGACCATCGCGCCGTGGTCGCGGTCGTCGTCGAGGAAAGTGTTGCGGATCCAGCGCATGTCCCGGGGCGATTGCGCCTCGATCGCGACGCCGGGCTTTACCCCGGCATGCACGAACAGATAGTCGCCCGACCGGTACGAGTCCCTGAATTTCCTCAGGAATCCGATATGCGCGGCCGGGACATGCTCGCCGACCATCCGCGTCACCCGGTCGATGTCGGCGGCGTCGTAATCGACCTCGGTCACGCCATAGCTGATCAGCGTTTCGCGCCCGCCGACGCGGTGGAGCAGGCGGGTCGACGGCGTGTCGCCTTCCCACGCCGAAATCAGGATCTCCTCGTGGTTGCCTATGACGAACACGCACGACCGCTCCGTCTCCAGCGCCATCAGCCGCTCGACGACCGCTCTCGACTGGCCGCCCCGGTCGATCAGATCGCCGAGGAAGACGAGCGTCGTCGCCGCTTTCCCCCGCCGGGCGTCGTCGGCATCGATCGCCCGCAACAGCGCATCGAGGCAGTCACGCCGCCCGTGAATGTCGCCGATCGCATAGATGCGCTCGCCCTCGGGCAGGGCATGGACCCTCGGGCGGGGCTTGCGGGCAAACATCGACGTTTTGAGCATTGGTTCCCGGCACTAGCACAAGCTTTCAGGCGAGGCTCTGTTCCATCAGGGCGCGCGGGTCGAGGCCCAGGCGCACGATCTGGGCCTGCACCGACGGCCATGTTTGCGTCATGAAGATGTCGCGCTCCTGATCGCGCAGCCGTTCGACCGCACCATCGGCCACGAACATCCCGACGCCGCGCCGGACGGTGACGAATCCCTCGTCCTGCAGTGTCTGATAGGCCTTGGCGACGGTCAGCGGATTGGCACCGTGGCGCGCGGCGAATGTGCGCACCGAGGGGAGCTGCTCGCCCTCGCCATAGTCCCCGCCCAGGATCGCCGTTGCCAGCATCGCGCGCAGACGAAGGTAAACGGGTGCCGGGGACTCTGCCGCTGTCATGCCGTGCTAATACAGCAGCGCAGCCGGTTTGTCAGCCCTGCCCGTTACGTCCAGTTGCGGACCACTGTATCGAAATCGGGACGCGGCCGTTCGTCGAGCGGTCGCCCTGGGCTGCCGATGAAGATGAAACCGGCAATTCGTTCGTGTGCCTCCCCGAACGCGTCGCGCACGGCATCGCTGTAGGCCGGCCAGCCGGTCAGCCAGCCGCCGACGAATCCCGACGCATGCACCGCCGTCAGCAGGGTCATGATCGCCGCGCCCGCCGACAATTGCTGTTCCCATTCGGGTATCTTGCTGCCCGGCACCGGCGATGACAGCACGACGACAAGCGTCGGCGCCTGATGCGCGAAACTCTCCATTGCCTCGATTTCGAGGCGACCGGCATCGGGCTTTTCCGCCCGATAGGCTCGTGTCAGCAGCCAGGCGAGGCGCGCACGCTGCGCCTCGCCGACGATGATGAACCGCCACGGTGCCAGCTTGCCGTGGTCGGGCACGCGCGTCGCCGCTGCCAGCATTGTCCGCAATTGTTCAGGGGTCGGCCCCGGTGCGACCATGTCGCGCGGCTTGCCCGAGCGGCGCGTGGCGAGCAGCGATAATGTGGATGAGGTGTCGTTGAGCGGGGGGGCGTCGGGCATCGTCGGCGGCTAACAGCCCCCTCGCGCGGCGGCAAGCGACGGGTTAGGACGACCGGATGTTCCCGGCCTTTCTCGCCGCTCTGGCCACTGTCTCGCTGGCCAGTGCCTCGCCTTCCCAGACAAACGCCGTGCGGGCGCTTGCCGCTCAAGATGTCCGGCTCGCGGGGATTGCCTGGCGCCTGGCGCGCGGGGGTGACGGACCTGCGAACGACCGCCTGTGCAGCGGGCGGGTCAGCCTTCCGGGGCTCGTCGTTCAGGATGCGGCCCAATATCCGGAGGCAGAGCGCGCGGCGGCTCGGGCTGCGCTCGGTCTCGGGGCGGGACCGACGATCGTTGCCGTGGTGCCGCAAAGCGGGGCCGACCGGGCGGGCTTTATGGCAGGGGACGAAATCCTGGCGGTCGGCGGGACGGCGATCACCGCCAGCGTCGCGCGCGACGCCTATGCCCGCGTCCAGCAGCTGGAGGACCTGGTCGAGGCGAAGACGGCCACCGGCCCGGTCCAGATCGACCTTCGTCGTGCGGACGGGGTGACCCGCCTGTCCTATTCTCCCGAACCCGGCTGCGCGTCGCGCGTCCAGATCGTTCCCGGCCGGTCGATCAACGCCTCGGCCGATGGGCGTTACGTTCAGATCACGGCGGCAATGGTCGACTTCACGCGGAACGACGACGAACTCGCCGTCGTGACTGCCCACGAAATGGCCCACAACATCCTGCGCCACAAGGCGCTCGGGACGCCGTCCAAAACCGCCGAATATGAGGCCGACCGCCTCGGCGTATGGCTCGTGGCGCGCGGCGGCTATGACGTCGATGCGGTCGTCCCGTTCTGGACCCGGCTCGGCAAAAGCACGGGTCTGGGGATTTTGTCCGATGGCTCGCACCCCCGCTGGCGCCCACGCGTCGCGCGTGTCGCAGAGGCGGTCGCGGCGGTGAAGGCGCAGCGCGCGGCGAAACAGGCGCTGGTCCCGCCGCCGGTGGGTGCCCCGCAACAATCTTCTTCACAGGCGCAATAACCGCGTTAGTGTCGGCGCAAAGCCCGTGCGTCAGACACGGCAAGGATTTCAGGGAGTTCGCACGAATTTATGGATAGCCCCACCGCCGACACGCCGAGCGAACCCGACATCAGCCATGTGAACCCGGCGAGCGGCGACACGTGGTTCGGCCATCCCCGCCAGCTTGCCCGGCTGTTCACGACCGAGGCGATGGAACGCTTCGGCTATTACGGGATGCGGGCGCTGCTGACGCTCTATCTGGCCGACCATTTTCTGTTCAGCGACCAGACGACGACCGGCCTCTACGGCGGCTTTACCGCGCTCGTCTATCTCACGCCGCTGGTCGGCGGCCTGATGGCCGACCGTTATCTCGGGTCGAAGCGGTCGGTAAAGTTCGGCGCGATCCTGATGTCGCTCGGGTATCTGACGCTGTGTTTCGGCGGCGATGCGGCCACGCCGTTCGCGACCATCGACGGGCAGCGCTACGACGTCCAGATCGACAAGGCATCGCCGACCAAGCAGCAATATCTGATCGACGGCACCCGTCGCCTCGCGATCAAGGGGCTCGATGACGGTTCGGTTCAGCTGGTGGCGCCCGGCGGGACGGTCACGCGGACGATTGCCAAGGGCGGATTCAAGCCCGACGGCACGCGCAATCGTCTGAATGTCTTTCTGCTCCTGATCGGCCTGTCGATGGTCACCGTCGGCAACGGTTTCTTCAAACCCAATATCTCGACGATGGTCGGCAGTCTTTACGAACAGGGCGACCGGCGTCGCGACGCGGGCTTCACCATTTTCTACATGGGGATCAACCTCGGTTCGCTGTTCTCGCAATTGCTGTGCCCGGTGCTGGCGGTGGGCATGTTCGGCTGGCCGGGGCTCGGCTGGTGGGCGGGCTTCGGCCTTGCCGCGATCGGCATGTTCGTTTCGTGGATGCTGATCCAGTTCAGCGGCAACCAGCTGACGGGATACGGCGATCCGCCGCCCCAGACCGGCGGGGACAAATCGCTGCTCATCTATCTCGGCGCGGTGCTGGCCGTGCCCGTGGTCTGGTTCCTCTTCACCAATCTGATGGACACGCCGCAACCGGTGCCGGGGTCGGGCATCATCGGTTACATCCTGTCGCTGTCGCTGATGGGCAAGGCGCTGTTCCTGACTTTCCTGATCGGCGTGCCCGGCATCCTGATCTGGTCGTCGCTCAATGCCAGCCGCAAGGAGCTGGAAATGATGCTGGCGGCGATGGTGCTCGTCGTCTTCAACGTTGTGTTCTGGACATTGTTCGAACAGGCGGGGTCGTCGCTGACGCTCTTTGCCGACCGCAACACCAACCTCAGCATCTTCGGGCTGTTCGACATTTCGGCGGGGCAGACGCAATTCTTCAACGCCGCCTTCATCGTCCTGCTGGCACCGCTGTTCTCGGCGATGTGGACCTCGCTCGCGCGCGCCGGGCGCGAACCCTCGATCCCGGTGAAATTCGCGATCGCGCTGATCGGGGTCGGCGCCGGGTTCCTGTTCCTCGTCTGGGGCGCTCAGTTTGCGGGTCCCGATTTCAAGGTCGGCATCTGGTGGCTCGCCGGACTTTACCTGATCCATTCGATGGCCGAATTGTGCATTTCGCCCGTCGGTCTCAGCATGATTACCAAGCTGTCGATCGCCCGCATCGTCGGGCTGATGATGGGCGTCTGGTTCCTGTCGATCTCGGTCGCGCAATATGTCGCAGGCGTCGTCGCCCAGGTCGCGAGCGTCGAGACGGTCGGCGGTCAGGTCACCAATCTGAAGGTCAGCCTCGACACCTATATCGGCACCTTCACGACGATCGCGTGGATTGCGATTGGCGCCGGCGTCCTGCTTTTCATCCTGTCCTTACTGCTCAAGAAGTGGATGCACGGTGTTCAATAGAGTCCTTGTCGCTGCTGCCTGTCTGGTCGTTGCCGGGTGCGCGAGCCACCCCGCGCCACCCGTATCGGCGTCCGCCAAGCCAAAGCCCGCAACGCCCAGATGGAACGCGGACCCCTATCCGTCCACGTACAAGCCTTATCCGTCGACACCGACGGTCATCCGCGGCGCGACCGTCTATGACGGTGAGGGACAGCGGATCGAGCGCGGCGTCGTTTTCATGAGCGGCGGCAAGATTACCGCCGTCGGCGGCCCTGACACGCCGATCCCCGCCGACACGCAGGTGATCGACGGCACCGGCAAGTTCGTGACGCCCGGCATCATCGACATTCACTCGCACCTCGGCGACTATCCCAGTCCCCAGGTTGCGGCCGTGTCCGACGGCAATGAGGCGACGGGCCCCGTCCGGCCAGAGGTCTGGGCCGAACACAGCGTCTGGCCGCAAGACCCGGGGTTCAGCCGTGCGCTGGTCAACGGCGGCGTGACGACGCTCGAAATCCTGCCCGGCTCCGCCAATCTGTTCGGCGGCCGCTCGGTGGTGCTGAAGAACGTCTATGCCCGCACCACCCAGGGGATGAAGTTTCCCGGCGCGCCCTATGGCCTGAAGATGGCGTGCGGGGAAAATCCCAAGCGCGTTTACGGCGAACGCGGCCAGATGCCGTCGACCCGCATGGGCAATATCGCCGTCGACCGCGGCGTCTGGGCCAAGGCGGTCGAATACAAGAAGAAACTGGATAAAGGCGGCGACATCACCCGCGACATCGCGATGGATACGCTTGCCGGGGTGCTCGCGGGCGATATCCTCGTCCAGAACCATTGCTACCGCGCCGACGAAATGGCGACGGTCATCGATATGGCAAAGGAATTCGGCTATCACGTCGCGGCGTTCCACCACGCGGTAGAGGCGTACAAGATCGCCGACCTGCTGAAGGCGAACGGCATTTGCGCAGCGATGTGGGCCGACTGGTGGGGCTTCAAGCTCGAGGCCTATGACGCCATCCCGGAAAATATCGCGCTGGTGCAAAATGCCGGTGCCTGCGCGATCGTGCATTCGGACGACCCCAACGGCATCCAGCGGCTGAATCAGGAAGCGGCCAAGGCACTGGCGGCGGGCCGGCGGGCGGGCATCGTCATCCCTGACGAGGTTGCGTGGGAATGGCTGACCTATAATCCGGCCAAGGCGCTCGGCATCGTTGCCAAGACCGGCAGCCTGAAACCCGGCAAGATGGCCGATGTCGTCCTGTGGAACGGCAATCCGTTCAGTGTCTATACCCGGCCCGAACGCGTCTGGATCGACGGCGCGCTGATGTACGATGCCAACGATCCGAAGCGCCGCCCGGTGAGTGATTTCGAGCTGGGCCAGGTCGGCGAAGGAGATGTGAAGTGAAGGCGTTGCTCCTCGCCGGCGCGGCACTCCTCGCCACCCCCGCGCTTGCCGAAACGATCGCCATCACCGGCGGCACGGTCGCGATCGGCGATGGCTCTGCTCCGGCCCCCGGCACCGTCGTCGTCCGCGATGGCCGGATCGTCGCGGCGGGCGCGGGCGTCGCCGTCCCGCCGGGCGCCCGCGTCATCGACGCCTCGGGCAAATGGGTTGCCGCTGGCATCGTCGCGGGCTTTACCCGGCTTGGCCTCGTCAACATCGATGCCGTCGACTCGACCAACGATGCTCAGCCGCATTCGTCGCCGTTCAATGCCTCGCTCGACGTGGCGGACGCGATCAACCCTCAGGTGCCGGCGATGGCGATCAGCCGCGCGCGCGGCGTCACCCGGGCGATCGTCGCACCCGGCACCGCGAACAGCATGTTCGCCGGACAGGGGGCGGTGATCGACACCGCCGTCCACGCCGATGCCATGACCCGCTCGCACGCCTTTCAGTTCGTCGAGTTCGGCGAAGCGGGCTCACGCCTCGCGGGCGGCAGCCGCCCCGCCGCCTTCGCCATGTTCCGCAACGCCCTGGCGGAGGCGCGCGACTACGCGCGCAACCCGGCGACCTATGACGGACGGTCGAAGGAATCGATGCTTCAGCGGCGCGATGCCGAGGCGTTGCTGCCGGTCATCGACGGCCGTGAGCCGCTGATGATCCACGTCGAATCGGGTCCCGATATCCTGCGCATGCTGGCGCTGAAGACCGAGTTTTCCCGGCTGCGCATCATCCTTGTCGGTGCCTCCGAAGGGTGGACGGTCGCGCCCCAGATTGCCGCCGCGGGCGTGCCGGTGATCGCGTCGGCGCTCAACGATCTGCCTGACCAGTTCGAATCGATCGCGTCGACCCAATCGAATATCGGCCGGATGAAGGCGGCGGGCGTCCAGGTCTCGATCGGCATGATCGATGACAATGACGCGCGCCAGGCCGGACTGACGACCCAGCTTGCCGGCAATCTCGTAGGGGTCGGGCGGTTGCCCGGCGCGACCGGCCTCGACTGGGCATCGGCCTTTGCCGCGATCACCTCGAAACCGGCCGAGGCGCTGGGCATGGGGGGAGAGATCGGCTCGCTGCGTCCCGGGCGGCGTGCCGATGTCGTGATCTGGTCGGGCGACCCGCTGGAATTGTCGAGCGCGCCCGAGAAAGTGTGGATCGACGGCATCGACCAGAGCCTCGTCACCCGGCAGACTCGCCTGCGCGATCGGTATATGAAGCCCGAGGAGGGCAATCTGCCCAAGGCTTACGACCATTAGCAATTGTCACTCATGTAGGGGCATTCGATGACCGGTCTGGCACTTGCGCTCCTCGCGTTCGTCGGCACCCATTTCCTCATGTCGCACCCGCTGCGCGCGCCGATGGTCGCGCGGCTCGGCGCGGGCGGGTTCATGGCGGTCTATGTACTGGTCTCGTTCGCCACGCTCGGCTGGGCGGCATCGGCGTTCAGGCAGGCCCCGCTCGGTGAGCCGCTGTGGATCGCCGGCGGTGCGCTGTGGGTACCGGCGACACTGCTGATGCTGCTCGGCAGCATCCTGTTTGCCGGGTCGCTGGCCGGCAACCCCGCGCTGCCCGATCCGCGCGGTGCACAGCTTGCCATGGGCGAACCGCACGGCGTCCTTGCGATCACCCGCCATCCGATGATGTGGGGCTTTACGGCCTGGGCGGTAACCCACGCCCTCGTTTCGCCGCGACCGCCGGTGCTCCTGCTGACGACGGCCATCGCGGTCCTCGCCCTCGGCGGCGCGGCGGGGCAGGACGCCAAAAAGCGCGTGCTGATGGGCAACGCCTGGACGCACTGGGTGTCACGCACGGCGTTCGTGCCCTTTGCCGGACAGCTCGGCGGGCGGATCGGCTGGGCCGCCGCATGGCCGGGCTGGGTCGTCCTCATCGGCGGCACTGCGCTGTGGCTCGTCGCGACCTGGGCGCATCCGCTGGGCGGCGCGGGCGTCGCGGCGGGTATCTGGCGCTGGCTCTGACCTAGAGCCGCACCATCCGCATGCCGCGCTCGGCATAGCGCGGGCCCGCCGTCCCGCCGCGTGGTACGGCAGCATCGAGCGCGGCAAGGTCGGCGCCGCTCAGTACCAGGTCGACGGCCCCGACGCTGTCCGCCATCGTGGCGCGCCGTTTGGTGCCGGGGATCGGCACGACGTCGTCGCCCTGGGCCAGCAGCCAGGCGAGTGCCACCTGCGCCTTCGACACGCCGCGCCGGTCGGCAACGACCCCGATCGCATCGACGATCTTCAGATTGCCGGGGAGGTTTTCGGCGGAATAGCGGGGGTCCTGTCGCCGCCAGTCATTGGCCGGGAGGTCGTCGATGCTGGTTATCCCGCCCGCCAGGAACCCGCGACCCAGCGGCGAATAGGGGATGAACCCGATGCCCAGCTCGCGGCAGGTTGCGAGCACATCGTCCTCGACATCGCGTTCCCACAATGAATATTCGGATTGCAGCGCCGTGATCGGATGGACCATCGCCGCCCGCCGGATCGTCGCCGGTGCCGCTTCCGACAGCGCGATGTGGCGGACCTTGCCCTCCTTCACCAGCTCGGCCATCCCGCCGACGGTCTCCTCGATCGGCACATTGGGATCGACCCGGTGCTGATAGAACAGGTCGATGGTATCGATGCCGAGCGGCTTCAGCGATCCTTCGCATGACAGTCGGGCATTGTCGGGGGTGCCGTCGACGCCGGTGATCTGCGTGCCTTCGAATTTGAAACCGAACTTGGTGGCGATGACCAGCTCATCGCGCTTGCCCTTGCCCAGACTCGCCAGCGCCCGTCCGACCAGTTCCTCGTTGGTGAACGGGCCGTAGATCTGCGCGGTATCGAAAAACGTCACGCCCATTTCGATCGCGCGGTGGATGGTGGCGATCGATTCGTCGCCCGACGCCGCCTCGCCGTAGAGGATGTTCCCGCCGCCGCCGATCATCGGCATGCAGCCGATGCCGATCGCGGATACCTTCAGCCCCTGGCCCAGCGTGCGATATTTCATGGTCTGCCTCTCCCTGATCCTGCGTTCACTGCGGTCGTCAACGCGACATCCATCTGAGCGTTGCCGAGCGTTCGAAAAATATCGGGGAGCGTCTCGACCGCGATCAGCAGCGCGAGCGGCTCGACCGGGATGCCGATCGCCAGGCAGATGGGGGCGATCGACGTCACGAAGCTGACCTGCCCGGGCAGGCTGACGGCACCCATCGACGTGAGGACGGCGGCAACGATGGCAACCGCCCACTGCGCCGGCCCCATCGCGACGTGAAACCAGTTGGCCACGTACAGGGCGACGGCCAGGTTCATCGCGGGTCCGGTCACGCGCAGCAGCGCCACCGCCATCGGCAGCACCAGCCCGGCGGTCGCCTCGGGCACGCCCAGCGCCTCCGACCGCTTGAGCATCAGCGGCAGGCAGGCAAGCGACGACTGGGTGCTGATGGCCAGTGCCTGGACCGGCGCGACCTCGCGGACGAAACGCATGAACGGCACGCGGCCCGCGACGACCGCGACCGGATAGGCGCAAAGGCCGACGACGAGCCCGACGCTCGCCACGATGATCACGTAATGGAGCAGCGCGCCGAACGCCGCCGCCCCCGACCGTGCCCCGACGACGAAGGCCAGCGCGAACACCCCGATCGGCGCAAGTTTCAGGACCCATTCGATGACGATGACCATCGCATCGGCGAGGGCGGCAAAAAAACCGGTCAGGGTCTTTCGCGGCTCCGGTGGCAGGCGGGTCAGCGCGAACGCGAAAACGCCGGTAAAGATGATCAGCGGCAGGATGGCATCGCTTGCCGCTGCGGCGACCGGATTGGTGGGGACGATCGCGCGCAGAAAGTCGCCGAAGGGCGGGACGGCTGCGACCTTGGGCACGGTCGTCAGCGCTGCTCTCAGCGCGTCGGCGGACGCGACAGGCATCGGCCAGATGGCGAGGAAAATCGGGGTCAGCACGGCTCCCATTACGGCCGAAAAGCTCATCAGCGCGATGATCCAGGTCAGCGTCCGTGCGGCCATCCGTCCCGCCCGCGCTGCCTCTGCGGTCTGGGCAATGCCGGTGATCAGCAACGCCACGACCAGCGGGACGATCGTCATGCGCAGCCCGTTGAGCCACAGCGCACCGATCGGGTCGGCAACGTCGGCGATCGACCGGGCAGGGGCGGGGGCATAGGCCTGCGCCACGATGCCGAGGACCAGCCCGGCAAAAAGGGCGAGCAGGATGCGGGTCGCGTTGGACATTGCTTCTCTCTTGCCTTCTCCGTCATTCGCGCGAAAGCGGGAATCCGGCTTTTCTTCATGCCCCGCACGAAGAATATGGCTCCCCGCGTTCGCCGGGTGATGGAGACCACGACGCATGACACGCAAGTTTTTCGGCACCGATGGCATTCGCGGCCTGACCAATGCGCCCCCGATGACGGCCGAGATCGCGATGAAGGTTGGCATGGCGGCGGGCACCTACTTCCTGCGCGGCGGCCACCGTCACCGGGTCGTCATTGGCAAGGACACGCGCCTGTCGGGTTACATGGTCGAAAATGCGCTCGTTGCCGGTTTCACCAGCGTCGGCATGGACGTCGTGCAGTTCGGCCCGATCCCGACACCGGCGGTTGCGATGCTGACCCAGACGATGCGCGCGGACCTTGGCGTCATGATTTCGGCGAGTCACAACCCCTATCAGGACAATGGTATCAAATTGTTCGGCCCCGATGGCTACAAACTGTCCGACGAGGCCGAGGCCGAGATCGAGGCGTTGCTGACCGTGGAACCAGCGCTCGCCGCCGCGCCCGATATCGGGCGAGCCCGCCGCATCGAGGATGCACGGGGCCGTTACATCCACTTCGCAAAATCGACGTTTCCGGCGCATCTGCGGCTCGACGGGCTGAAGGTCGCGATCGACTGCGCCAATGGTGCCGCTTATCAGGTGGCCCCTGCCGCCCTGTGGGAACTGGGGGCAGAGATCGTGCCGCTGGGCGTCTCGCCCGATGGCAAGAACATCAATCAGGGATGCGGCTCGACCGCGCCCGCACTGTTGCAGGAAACCGTCGTCGCCAGTGGTGCCGACATCGGCATCGCGCTCGATGGCGACGCCGACCGCCTGATTGTCGTCGATGAGAACGGGACGGTCGTCGACGGTGATCAGCTGATGGCCCTGATCGCGATCAGCTGGGCGCACAGCGGTCGCCTGACCGGCGGCGGTCTTGTGGCGACCGTCATGTCGAACCTGGGTCTCGAGCGCCGCCTGACCGACGAGGGCCTGACCCTGGCGCGGACCCGCGTCGGCGACCGTTATGTGCTTGAAGGGATGCGCAGCGGCGGTTTCAACGTCGGCGGCGAACAGTCGGGCCACATCATCCTGTCGGATCATGCGACGACGGGCGACGGCCTCATCGCCGCGCTGCAGATCCTTGCCGAACTGGTCGCGGGCGGACGCGCGGCCAGCGGCCTGCTCAACCAGTTCGACCCCGTGCCCCAGCTGCTGAAGAACGTTCGCTTTTCGGGTGGCAAGCCGCTCGACGATGCGCGCGTCAAATCCGCGATCGCCCAGGCCGAGGCCGAACTCGCCGGGCGTGGCCGCCTCGTCATCCGCCCCTCGGGCACCGAGCCGCTGATCCGGGTGATGGCGGAGGGCGACGACGCCGGTCAGGTCGAGCGGCTGGTCGACATGATCTGCGAAACGGTCAAAGACGCCGCGTGATTCCCCGCATCCTCATCATCGCCGGGTCCGACAGCGGTGGCGGTGCCGGTATCCAGGCGGACATCAGGACCGTCACGATGTTCGGCGGGCATGCAATGACGGCCATTACAGCGGTCACGGCGCAGAACACGCTTGGCGTGCAGGCCGTGCACCCGGTCCCGACCGATGTCGTGATCGCGCAGATCAGATCCTGCCTCGGCGACATCGGGGCCGACGCGGTCAAGATCGGCATGATCGGCTCTGCGGAGACGGCGGGGGCAGTGGCCGACTGTCTGACGGGCCGCGACCTCCCCATCGTCTTCGACCCCGTGATGATCGCGACGAGCGGCGCGGCGCTCGCCGATGCGGCGACGATTGCAGCGTTCGGGCGGCTGATGGCGATTGCCACGGTGACGACGCCGAACCTGGCCGAACTCGCGGTCCTCGGTGGCGAGGCGGCGGCGCTGGCCCACGCGCCCTCGCTCCTCGTCAAGGGAGGGCACGGCGACGGCAGCGTTCTGACCGATCGCCTGCTTGACCGTTCGGGTGAAGTCGCCCGCTGGTCGGACCCGCGCATCGAAACCCGTCACACCCACGGGACCGGGTGCACGCTCGCCACGGCGCTCGCGACGGGCCTGGCGGAGGGCATGACGCTGGCGGCGGCCATCGCCCGCGCGCGAACCTTCGTCCGGCTGGCGTTGCACGGTGCGCCGGGGCTGGGGCAGGGGCACGGCCCGATGGGCCACGCGTCCGTGCGGCTCGATGTCGGGCGCGGCGTGCGGCTCAATCAGGTTGCCGTCCGTCTGGACGACTATCCGTCGTCACGCGATTTCTATGCGCGGCTCGGGCTGACGCTGATTGTCGATGCGCCGCCTGATTATGCCCGGTTCGAGGCGGCGGGCGGTGCGACTTTTTCCATCCACCGCGGTGGCGGCGGCACCTATTTCGAATGCGACGACCTCGCGGCGACAGTCGTTCGGCTGAGGGCGGATGGCGTGGTCATCGACGCCGATCCCGTCGACCAGTCCTGGCTCTGGCGTGAGCTGTGGCTCTCCGACCCCGCCGGCAATGCGATCTGTCTCTATCAGGCCGGTGAGAACCGCAGGTATCCGCCATGGCGCGTCTGAGCCGCCCGTCACTGCATCACGAGCGCAGCCACCCGTCCCCCGTCGCGGGTGTCGATGAGGCCGGTCGCGGCCCGCTGGCCGGGCCGGTAGTTGCGGCGGCCGTCATCCTGCCGGCACGCGGCGTCCCGCGCGGTATCGACGATTCGAAAAGGCTCTGCGCGGCCGAACGCGCCCGGCTCCACGACCGCCTGCGCGGCTGTGCCCAGGTCGGGGTGGGCATCGTCGAGGCGGGGGAGATCGACACGCTCAACATCCACTGGGCGACGATGAAAGCGATGACGCTCGCGGTTGCCGCACTCGACTGCGCGCCCGCGCACGTCCTCGTCGATGGCAACCGCCTGCCGCGCTGGGCGTGGTCGGCATCCGCGATCGTCGGTGGCGACACGGTCTGCCTGTCGATCGCCGCCGCCTCGATCATCGCCAAGCACGTCCGCGACCGGATCATGCTCGCCCATGCCGAGATCCACCCGCAATACGGCTGGACGACGAACAAGGGCTATGGTTGCCCGCAGCACCTCCGCGCCCTCGCCGAACATGGGCCCACCCCGCTTCACCGGCGCAGTTTCGCGCCTGTCGCAAAGTTTTTTGCCGAGCAGAGTCTTCCGGGCCACACCGCTATTAGTTGAGTCCGCGTGTGAAGTCGGGCGCTACATCTCGTGGCCGGACTCGCTTCGTTCCCCGTCACGTTAGGGCGGTTGTTAAGAATGTCTGTTAACTTGTCGCTTGACGCGGGAGTCCGGTGGACTCACGAAGCAGGTTCGTGACGGGGGAGTTGGCGATGGGGGTAGTGACACGTCTGGCGGCACGCCCTGCGGTCGCCGCGCTGCCGCTCGATACGATCATCAACGACGACTGTATCGCCACCATGGCGAGCCTGCCCGACGCCAGCATCGACATGATCTTTGCCGACCCGCCCTATAATCTCCAGCTGGGTGGCGACCTGTTCCGACCCGAGGGCGGCCGCGTCGACGCCGTCGACAACGACTGGGACAAGTTCGACACCTTCGCCGCCTATGACGCGTTCACCGCCGCCTGGCTGGCGCAGGCGCGGCGCATCCTGAAACCGGACGGGACGCTGTGGGTCATCGGCAGCTACCACAATATCTTCCGCGTCGGGGCGCAGGTTCAGGATCAGGGATATTGGATCCTGAACGACATCGTCTGGCGCAAGTCGAACCCGATGCCCAATTTCAAGGGCACGCGCTTCACCAATGCGCATGAGACGCTGATCTGGGCGGCGAAATCGGAAAAGTCGCGCTACACCTTCAACTACCGTGCGATGAAGACGCTGAACGACGAGCTGCAGATGCGCTCCGACTGGGTCATTCCGATCTGCGGCGGTCCCGAACGGCTGAAGCGCGACGGCACGAAAGCGCATCCGACCCAGAAGCCTGAGGCATTGCTCTATCGCATTCTTCTCGCGACGACCCGCCCGGGCGATGTCGTGCTCGACCCGTTTTTCGGGACCGGCACCACCGGCGCCGTCGCCAGGCGCCTGGGGCGCCGCTTCATCGGGATCGAGCGCGACGCGACCTATTGCGACGTGGCGCGGGAACGGATCGATGCGGCACTGCCCCTCGACGAAAGCGCCATCACCACGATGATGGCACCGACCGCGGCGACGCGCGTCGCCTTTGGCACGCTGGTCGAAAACGGCCTGATCCTGCCGGGCAGCGAAGTGTTCGACGCCCGGGGCCGCTGGCGGGCGAAGGTGCGGGCGGACGGTTCGCTCGCCTGCGGCACACAGACCGGCACGATCCACCGGCTCGGCGCCACGCTTCAGGGGGCGCCGTCGTGCAATGGCTGGACCTTCTGGCATTTCGACGCGGGCGACGGGGCCAGGCCCATCGACGCGCTTCGCCAGACCTATCTGCTCGCCAACGAGCCGTGACGCTCTACCTGCGGCCCACCGCTTTCGTCGATACCCCGGTGGGCTTCGACGGACAGGTCATGCGGCTGGCCGGCGGCATGTGTTTCTTCTCCGCTTTTGAGGTGATCAGCGTTGAGGGGGGCCGGCGCACGGCGTCGCGGCTGGTGCCGGTCGATGCCATCGATGCCGCCGTCGCCGGTGACGCGGCGGCGCAGGCGACGCTTGCCCGACTGACTGCCCCGCGCCCGCCGCTGGTCCTGGGCGAGCGCACGGTGCGCCTCGACCAGCCAAAGGTCATGGGCATCCTCAACATGACGCCAGACAGCTTTTCGGACGGCGGCAAGCACCTGGGCAACCTCGGGGAAGCGACCTCGGCCGGCGTCGCCATGGCGGCGGCCGGGGCGGCAATCGTCGATGTCGGCGGCGAATCCACCCGGCCCGGCGCGCAGACGGTCTGGGAGGGTGACGAGATCGAACGCACCCGCCCAGTCGTTGACGCGATCGCCCGCGCCGGCGTTGCGGTGTCGATCGACACGCGCAAGGCCGCGGTGATGGCGGCGGCGCTTGGCGCGGGTGCGGCGCTGGTCAACGACGTCTCGGCGCTCTGCTTCGACGCCCAGGCGGTGGCGCTTGTCGCCGCAGGGGATTTCCCGGTCGTCATCATGCATTCACCCGACCCCGCGAAATCGCTGCATGATGGGGGCGATCAGCGCGATCCGCTGGTCGAAACCTATGAATGGCTGGCCGGTCGTATCGACACGCTCGAGGCGGCGGGCATTGCGCGCCAGCGGATCATCGTCGATCCGGGCCTTGGCTTTGGCAAGAAGGTCGCCGCAAATCTTTCGCTTATCAATGGCCTGGCGCTGTTCCACGGGCTTGGCTGTCCGCTGCTCGTCGGGGCAAGCCGCAAACGCTTTATCGGTGCGCTGGCCGATGAGGTGCCGGTGGAGGACCGCCTCGCCGGCAGCCTCGCCGTGGCGCTCAAGGCCGTCGAGCAGGGTGCGCAGATCGTTCGTGTCCATGACGTATCCGAAACCGTTCAGGCGCTGAAAATCTGGCGCGGCCTGCGCGACCAGGGGCTCAGCGGCGCGTAGCGACGGCGTTCTCCCCCCATGATTTACTGCTTGACAAATAAAACCAGATAGGTTATATGCGCCCATCTGAGACCGGCTGTCCATGATCAAGGCAGCCGGGATCGGGCGCGGCCCGTCACACGGCGGCGCGTTGCGACCGGCGCGGAGCCATCCGGTTTGTCAAAGCCGATGCATCGCAGTCGGACTAGCTTGCTGATCCGCCGTTCGACACCCTCGGTGTCCCCCTCGGCCGTCCGCGTCACCGCAGCGATGCGGTGATCAAGAGCCCGGACAACGGGCCATAAGCAGGCGTCACCGGCTCCCCCGCAAGAACGCTGCGGGACAGGTGTGGAGCGAATCCGTAACCGTCGGCGCCGCCACATATGCGCAGGCAGGTCAGCAGGCGATCAGGCACCCCTCCAACCAAGGCGTGCCCAGACTGGAACGACCCTCAAAGTCGTCCCGCCCCGGATGCCCGTGGCAAGGACGCGCCGGTCGCACATCGTCCCCTGGGGAATCGGATATACCCGCGCGGCCACAGATGTTGGAAATGCGCCGCCCCGCTCTTAACTCTTGCCCACGGCGCGTGATTGGAGGACAGCACGTCCAACCACATGCACTTCAGGACAGGTCTATGGCCACGCTTCTCGCTCCCGCTCCCCTGAGCGCTCCCGCCCCGAAATGGGCATCGTTCGACTGGACGGACCCGCTGCTGCTCGATGCCGAGCTGACCGATGAAGAACGGATGGTGCGCGACACCGCCCGCGCCTTCGCCGATGCCGAGCTTGCGCCGATCGTGCGCGAATCGAACCGCCACGAAACCTTCGACCGCTCGCTGATGACGAAGTTCGGGGAGGCCGGGCTACTGGGCCCGACGATCAAGGGCTATGGCTGTCCCGGTGTCTCCTATGTCGCCTACGGCCTGATCGCGCGTGAGGTTGAGCGGGTCGACAGCGCCTATCGCTCGGCAATGTCGGTGCAATCCAGCCTCGTCATGTATCCCATCCACGCTTACGGCGACGAGGCGCAGCGTGCGGCCTATCTGCCGAAACTCGCGACCGGTGAATGGATCGGCGCGTTCGGGCTGACGGAGCCTGACGCGGGGTCAGACCCGGGCGGCATGAAGACGCGCGCGCGCACCGTGCCCGGCGGCTATGTTCTGTCGGGTGCGAAGATGTGGATCACCAACTCGCCGATTGCCGACGTCTTCGTCGTCTGGGCGAAATGCGACGACGGCCAGATTCGCGGTTTCATCCTGGAGCGCGGGGATAAGGGGCTCTCGACGCCGAAGATCGAGGGCAAGTTCTCGCTGCGCGCCTGGGTGACGGGCGAAATCGTGATGGACGACGTCCACATCCCGGCCGACCGCCTGCTTGCCGGGGTCGCCGGGCTGAAGGGGCCGTTCGGCTGCCTCAACAATGCGCGTTACGGCATCGCCTGGGGCGTGATGGGGGCGGCTGAATTCTGCTGGCACGCCGCGCGTCAATATACGCTCGACCGCAAGCAGTTCGGGCGGCCGCTGGCGGCGACCCAGCTTATCCAGAAAAAGCTCGCCGACATGCAGACCGAAATCACGCTCGGGCTGTGCGCGACGCTCCGCGCGGGACGGCTGATGGACGATCACCGGCTGGCACCCGAGGCGATCAGCCTGATCAAGCGCAACAATTGCGGCAAGGCGCTCGATATCGCGCGCGTTGCCCGCGACATGCATGGCGGCAACGGGATCAGCGACGAATACGGCGTCATCCGCCACGTCATGAACCTCGAAGCGGTGAACACCTATGAGGGGACGCACGACGTCCACGCTCTCATCCTCGGGCGCGCGCAGACCGGCATTCAGGCGTTCAGTTGACGGCTGGCAGCTGACCGGCTGGCAGCGGACCCGCTGCTAGAGCCGCCCGCGGATGCCGAAGAAAAAGGCCCGTCCGGTATATTCGTAGAATGACGGGACGTTGGCGTAGGTGCTGTAGCGCTGCGTCGCCTGACCGAGCAGGTTCGACCCCTGAACATAGACGGTCAAACTCGGCAGGATGTCATAGGCAAGGCTCGCCGACAGTTCGTGATATGGCCGTTCCTTGTCGACGAGAGAGCTGATGTACTGCGTCGGATTGGCGGTGAAGCGCGACTGGTATTCATACGATACCGAGGCGTTGATCCCGTGCTTTTCGTAAAAGATCTTGGCATTCGCGGAAAACGGTACGGCGCCGAACAATTCGGTGGTCTGGCCGGCACTCAGCGCCTGCGAGTGGTTGTAGGTGGCGTTCGCCTGAAAGCCGAGGCCGTTGTCGAGGAAATACTGGCCGCCCAGTTCGATACCCCACACCTTGGCGCTGTCACCATTGATGGTGACGACCTCGGTGAAGTCGAAGCTTTGCGGCGCGTTCGCGGGCTGGTTGGTCGGCACCAGCTTGAACGGTACTGAGGTCGTCGTCACGAAATTGGTGATATGCTTGTAGAACGCCGCCGCGCTCAGCGAGAGCCGCCGGTTCGGATTATATTCCAGCGAGACGTCGAGTTGGTCCGCCGATGTCGGCTTCAGGTTGGGATTGCCGGCATCGATGATCGTCGGGGTGTTCGACTGCGCCGCCGAATAATCCTTGGCCGCCGACAATTCGCCGAACGTCGGTCGCGAGATCGCCTTCGACGCGGCCAGCCGGAGGCGCAGCGCATCGGTCAGGTCGTACTGAAAATTGGCCGACGGCAACAGGCGCAGGTAATTGCCACCGCCGACAATCGCCTGGACCGGGTTGAAGACGACGGTGGCCGACCCGGCACCGAACACGACATAGCTGGCGACACTCGCGCCGTAGCCGACCGACGATACCTTCGTGTCGACCAGACGTGCGCCGAGGTCGGCGCGCCAGCGCTCGCCCTCGAAATTATACTGGACATAGCCTGCCCAGGTCCGCTCGCTGATCGCATATGAGCCAAGCAGATCGGGCTGGACGACCTGCGTCGCGTAGCCGGTGGGATAGGGCGACAGCGTGCAGCCTGGGATCGGGTTGCCGTCGCCGTCCTTGCAGCTGTTGGGATCGGGGACGTTCGGGTTGTTCTCTGCCGCAGGGAGTGCCGCCAGATAGGCCGCAATGTCGAACGAGGGGAAGTTTCGCGGGAAATTCCCCGTCAGCGTCGGCAGGATGTTCGTGACGAGGCCGGGGCGCACGACATCGGCGCCGATCGCGCTGAACGGGAACGGATAGCCGCAGAAGTTGCACGACGTCGTGAACTGGTTGTCGATGACATCGACCGTTTTCTTGCGGTCGGTATAGTTAACGCCGAACGTGATCGATTTGAGGACGCCGGCATCGATCGCGAATTCGCCGTCGATCTTGCCGCCCTTGGTCTTGTCGGCGATGTTCTGGCCCTGGATGCCGATATAATGGACGCGCAGATCGGCATTGCCTGCCTGGTCGAGCGTCCGGTTGGTCACCGTCCCGTCGGCATTGGGGATCGTCAGGACCATGTCGGGAATGCCGTTGTCCCGCGTGGTGACGACGGCGCGCGAGCCCGGGATGCCGGCGACGACGAATTCGTTCTGGCCGCCGGTATCGTCGCTTGCCTTGCCGTAATAGGCATCGATCGTGAACTTCAGCCTGTCCGACGGTTTCCAGTCGATATGGCCGCCGAACTGATAGGTGATCGAATTGCGCGGTTCGTTGGTGGTCAGCACGTCGATCGTCGCGGGCTGGACCGTGTAGTTGGTCACGACCTTGTTGCTGTCGATCGTCAGGTTGTTCAGGTCCCAGCGCAAATTGCCGTCGTCGTCGAACGGCGTCAGGCCGACCGACGTCCGGTAATTCTGCTGGCTGACCTTGTAATTGCTGTAGATGCCGTCGAGCCGCAATTCGAACCGGTCCGACGGGCGCCACTGATACGCCGCCGATCCGCCCCAGCGCTCACGCTCGCCCAGCACATAGCCGACGCTGTAGAAATACGGCACGATCACGCCGCCCCTCACCTGGTCGAACCGGGGATCGTCCATGGTGATGACTTCGCGCTGGCCGTCGGCGTTGGTGACGACGTCGAACGTATTCTGGCTCGAATATTCGCCCAGATTGTCGGTCCGGAACTTGTACCGGTTATAGCTCCCTGAAATCAGGAACCCCATCGTGTCGTTCGCAAATGTCGTGCTGACGACGCCCGATGCCTTGAACCCGCCCTTTTTCGCAAAGTCGTTATACTGCCCCTCGATCGAGCCCGCCGCATGCAGCCCCTTGTGGTCGAACGGCCGCGCGGTGCGCAGGTCGATGTTGCCGCCGATGCTGCCCTCGTTCTGCGACGACTGGACGGCCTTTTGAATTTCTGCCCCGGCGATCATTTCCGACGGCAGCACGTCGAACGCGAACGCCCGGTCGGGCCCGTCGGTTGGCAGGATACGGCCGTTGAGCGTCGTGATCGCGAAGTTTTCACCGAGGCCGCGGATCGTGATGTTCTTGCCCTCGCCGCGCCCGTCACGCCCGACCGTGACTCCGGGGATGTTCGCAAGCGCTTCGGCAACATTGCGATTGGGGAATTTACCCAGTTCTTCGGCAGAGATGGCATCGACGATCGTCGTTGCCGACCGTTTGATGTCGGTTGAGCGCAGCAGGCTGCCCCGCACGCCCGTCACGATGATTTCGGAATCCGACTGGGGATCGGCTGCCTGGGGCGCGGTCTGCGCGCGTGCCGGCAGGGCGGTGGCCAGCGCGCACACTGCGGCGGTTCCCAGGATATGGATACGAACCTGACCGATGCGTCGCATGCGCTTCCCCTTGATGCTGATCCCTCGTCCCGGCCCAATATGTTTCGGTTAGCCGATCCTGATTGCGATTCGGTAGCACGGGTTTTTGTACAGTGCCATACCGAAAAGAAGCGAAACTTTCGGCCGGCATTGAACCGGCCCGCGATGTTTGTTAGGCGCGCCGGGCAATCAATCAATGAGGAAGCGGATGTCGGCGATGCGCGACACGAGCGGGCGACGCCAGCAGATCAGCACGATGGTGAAGGCGCAGGGCAGCGTGCAGGTCGCGCCGCTGGCCGAGCAATTCGGGGTGTCGATGCAGACGATCCGCAAGGACCTGCATTATCTGAGCGAGCGGGGCATCGCCTCGCGAGCCTATGGCGGCGCGATCGCTTCGGAAGTGGTCGGCGCGCTGGTCGAACCGCCGGTCGATGCAAAGCGCAACGTCAACCTCGAACAAAAAGAGCGGATCGGCCGCCTCGCCGCGGCGATGGTGCGTCCCGGTGACTCGATCGTCCTCGATTCGGGCACGACGACGCTGCAGATCGCGCGCTTCCTTGCGGATGACGAGGGGACGACGGTCGTGACGAACGATTTCGGCGTCCTCGCGATGCTGGCGCAGAAAAGCCGCATCAAGATCGTCATGCTGGGTGGGGAGCTGCGCCGCCGCAACATGGCCTTCTACGGCGGGCAAACGGTCGACGCGCTTGATGATTTGCACGTCGACAAGCTGTTCCTCGGTGTCGATGGGTTCCACCTCGACCGCGGCATTACCACGCATCACGAGCCCGAAGCGCTGCTCAACCGCAAGATGGCAAAGGCTGCGCAATCGGTGATCGCGGTGACCGACAGCGCGAAATTCGGCCGCGTCTGCCTGCACCGGATCGTCGACATCGCCGACCTCGACGCGCTGGTCACCGATACCGGCGCGCCCGACTATATCCGCGCCGCGAGTGCTACCGCGGGGTTTGCCCTGCACCTCGCCTGAGGTCAGCGCCTGAGGTCAGCGCTTCTTCAAAAAGACCCGTCGGGCATTGCCATAATAGATTTTGTCGATGACCGTCCGGGGCAGCGCCAGCCCTGGCACATCCGCATTGATCGCATCGATGCGCTGCGTGGTGTCGGTCGCGAGGTACGCCCAGTCCGACCGCCAGAAATCATCCGCCTCCTTGGCAAAATCGGCGCTCGTCGATGGCGGGTTCTGTGCGCGCTCGCTTGCCGACGGCGGGTTTTGTGTCAGGTCGGATCCGTACAGGAGGCGATCCTGGTATTTGACGAAAAACGCCCGCACCTTGGCGGGATCGCGGACCGACTGATACTGGACCTGAGTCATCCGCGCGGCCAGGTCCACCGTGGCATTCGGGTATCGGTCGAGGAACGCGGCGAGCACGTCGACGCTCCACTCGAGGCTTGCCATATGGGCGCCGACGAAGCTCAATCCGGGGTGCCGGCTCACAAACGCGTCGCGATGCGCCATCAGGGTTTCGTAGCCCGGCTGCTCGGGATGCAGATACATGTGGTATTCGGGGTGGTCCCTGAAATAGCTGCGGTCGTTGTCGGTCGTCATCTGGTCGAGCGGCAGCCAGCAGTTCTTGGGCTCCGCCTGATGCGCGATCAGGGGCACGTGCGCCTGTTCGATATGCGCCATCACCTCATCGAAACGCGGATCGTCGAGGAAAATCTGGTTTCCGCTGGCGTCCTTCTCGACCATGCCGATGTTCTTCCAGACCTTAACGCCCAGTGCCCCGTGGGCGAACGCGGTATCCAGCGCCGCATTGGTTGCCTGCGTCCAGCCGGGCGACGCAAACCCCTTCATCGTGAAGGTCGTGGCGAAATGGAAATGCTTCGGATCCGCTGCCTTGAGCGCCTGCGCCACGGCCGACTGCGTCTTCAGATCGGGAAAGTCGGGATAGTCGACGTTGATCGACATCAGCTCGAACCCGTCCTTGCGGGCGATGGCCAGGAACTGCGGCCCGTTGACGTTGGCATGCACATGCGCGTCGAACTTGCGGACATGAGCAAAGTCCGCGACCCGGTAGGTCGACGACGACGTCGCCATCGCCGCGCTGCCGAGGGCCGCGACGAAAATCAGGGCTACAGATCTCATCCGCATGGTCACGCTCCCGTAGAAACAAACAAAACGAAACTCAAAACTTCCCAACCGCGCCTTTTTGATTGCATGGTTTATCACCCCCGTGCAATGCCTCTGGCGCGAAGGGAGTCTGCATGAACAAGGATCGCGGCAACTCGGCTATCTGCATGCGCCGCCGTGCGCTGCTGCAACTGCTCGGTGGATCGGCCTGCATCCCGATGCTCGCCACCCGCGCTGCCGCCGCAACGCTTCGCCCGGTCGTCGCGGTGAAAACCGCCGGCAAGGGACTCTCGATCGATTTCGACGGTGCGCTGCGCAGCAGGGTGTCACTCGACGGCGTCGCGCTGACCGGATTCGACGCGGGCGAGGCGCTCCTGCTCGATCACGGCGCGGCGGTCGACCGCTTCGTCATGGTGGATCATCGGCGCACGACCGTGGAGGATGCGCATGGTCGCGGCGACCGCCACACGTTGCGCGGCCTGGCGTCCGCTGGCGTCGAAAAGGTCGTTTATCTGACCTATTACGATCGTCACCCGGGGTTTGTCATCGTGCAGGCCGAGTTTGTTAACCGGGGCACGGTGCCGCTCGCGGTATCGGGATGGCGCGCCGCTGCCCACACCCTTTTGCCGGCACCGGGCGGCAGCTGGTCCTACTCGGGCGCCAGCTATGAAAATCGCCGCGACTGGGTGCAGCCGGTGAAGCCGGGCTTCGACCAGCGCAATTTCATGGGCATGAACGCATCGGACTATGGCGGCGGCACCCCCGTTGCCGACGTCTGGCACCGGCGCGCGGGCATTGCCGTCGGCCATGTCGAGGTCACGCCAAAGCTCGTGTCGCTGCCGATCCGGGACGTTTCCGGGGCGACCAGTCTTGCGATCGAAAGCGATACGGGCATGACGCTGGCACCCGGCGAACGGCTGGCGACCCACGATTGCTTCATCGCTGCCCACCGGGGCGATCACTTTGCCGCGCTTGACGGCTACCGCAAGCTGATGGCCGAGCGCGGTCTGGCTGCCCCGGCGACCCCGGCGACGAGCTACGAGCCGATCTGGTGCGCCTGGGGTTATGAGCGCAATTTCACCACCGAACAGATCATCGCGACCCTGCCCAAGGCCAAGTCGCTGGGTCTCGACTGGGCGGTGCTCGATGACGGCTGGCAGACCAGCGAAGGCGACTGGAAGGTCGATCGCACAAAGTTTCCGCGCGGTGATGACGATATGAAAGCGTTTGCCGAGGCCGTCCTCGCGCAGGGCATGAAACCCCGGCTATGGTATTCGCCACTCGCCGTCGATCCGGGCACCGACCTGCTTCATGACCACGTCGACATGTTGTTGCTCGACAAGAGCGGCGCGGTCCAGAACGTCAGCTGGTGGAACGCCTTTACCCTGTGCCCCGCCTATCCCCCGACGGTCGATTATTACAAGAAGCAGGTGGCGCGGATCATCGGCGACTGGGGCTACAAAGGGCTGAAGCTCGACGGCCAGCATCTGAACGGCGTGGCACCCTGCTACAACCCCGCGCACAATCATGCCCGGCCCGAGGAATCGGTCGAAAAACTGCAGGACTTCTGGAAGGCGCTCTACGACACCGCCATCGCGATCGACCCGGCAACGGTCGTCGAAATCTGTCCGTGCGGCACGGCGTTCGCCTTTCACAACATTCCGGCGATAAACCAGACCCCCGCCTCCGACCCTGAATCATCGTGGCAGGTGCGGCTGAAGGGCAAGACGATGAAGGCGCTGATGGGGCCATCGGCCCCCTTTGCGGGCGATCATGTCGAACTGAGCGATCATGGTGACGATTTCGCCTCGACCTTTGGCATCGGCGGCATTCTGTCGACCAAATTCACCTGGCCGGCCGACACCACCCGTCCCAGCGGCGACAGGCTCCCACCGGGCGGTTATGTTCTGACGCCTGCCAAGGAAGCGCTGTGGCGCAAGTGGATCGCGCTTTACCGGGAACAGATGCTGCCGACGGGCAAATATCTCGGTGGGCTGTACGATATCGGTTTCGACAAGCCGGAGGCACATGCGGTCGAAAAAGACGGCACCATGCACTATGCGTTTTTTGCGGACCGCTGGAGCGGCCCGCTCGAACTGCGCGGGCTGGGTGCCGGGCGCTTCGCCCTGAGAGACGGCTTTACCGGGCGGCCGCTGGGCCATGTGACCGCGGCCACGTCGCGCATCCCTGCTGCATTTGAGCGGTTCCTGCTGATCGAGGCGACCCCGGCATGACCGGTTCGCCCATTGCCGCGCCGCACCGCGGCTGGCTGTTCAATGCGCTGACCACGGTTGCCCTCTGGGGCGTCTGGGGCGCATTTTCGGGCCTCTCGCCACAGCACGGCTTTCCCGAAACGCTGGTTTACTGTGTCTGGTCGCTGACGATGATCCCGCCCGCGCTCATCGTGCTGAAACTGGCGAACTGGCGGCTGGACCGTGATCCGGTCGCGATCGGTTACGGCCTGATCATTGGTTTACTGGGTGCCGGCGGCCAGATGGTCCTGTTCTACGCGGTGACCAAAGGGCCGCCCTATCTGATCTTTCCCATCATCTCGCTGTCGCCGGTGGTGACGATCGCCATGTCGTTCGCGCTGCTTGGGGAACGCACGACCCGGCTGGGGGCGGCCGGCATCGTCCTCGCGCTGCTGGCGCTCCCCACGTTCGACTTCTCCTTTGGCGGGGACGGGGCCGGGCAGGGGGTCGGCTGGTTCATCCTCGCGCTGATCGTCATGCTGTGCTGGGGCGTGCAGGCCTATTTCATGAAAGCGGCCAACGCCGTCATGAGCGGAGAGAGCATCTTTTTCTTCATGGCGCTGACCGGCCTGATGCTCGCCCCTGTTGCCTGGCTGATGACCGATTTTTCAAGGCCGGTGAATATGGGCATTGACGGACCTGTCCTCGCGGCGGGCATTCAGGTGCTGAACGCCATCGGGGCCCTGACGCTGGTCTTCGCCTTTCGCTATGGGAAGGCGATTGTCGTCGCGCCGCTGACCAATGCGGGCGCCCCGCTCGTCACCGCACTGATTTCGCTCGCCGTCATCGGCATCGTGCCAGGCGAACTGAAGATCGTCGGCCTCGTCCTCGCGACGGTCGCGTCCATGCTCCTGGCCCTCGAACCAGAGGCGGTCAGCGAAGACGCCCCGGCAGGGGCTGCGCTCACATGAATGCGTTGCTCGATTTGGTCACCCGCCACAAAGCAGGCGAACGCGTGGGCATCACCTCGGTGTGCTCGGCCCATCCGATCGTTCTCGAGGCCGTTCTCCGGCACGCACGCGACATGGGTTCACCGCTTGCCCTGATCGAGGCGACCTCCAACCAGGTCAATCAGGACGGCGGCTATACCGGCATGGTGCCGTCGGCCTTCCGCGATTTTGTCTATTCGATTGCCGATCGGGTCGATTTTCCGCGCGACCGCATCGCGCTCGGCGGGGATCATCTCGGGCCCAATGCCTGGAGTGCGATGCCCGCCGAGGAGGCGATGGCCAGGGCAGCGGTGATGATCGATCACTATGTCCGCGCGGGCTTTCGCAAGATTCACCTCGACTGTTCGATGTCGTGCGCCGACGATCCGACGCCGCTGCCCGAAGAGGTGGTTGCCACGCGGGCGGCCAGCCTCTGCGCCGTCGCCGAGGCGGCGTACCGGGATGCGGGCGGAGAAGCCCCGCTATACGTGATCGGCACGGAAGTGCCCGTGCCGGGGGGGGCGGCCGAAGATGTTGCGACGCTTCAGGTGACGACGCCCGACGCAGCGCGATCGACAATCGACCTGCATGAGCGCGTGTTTCTCGGCGCTGGTCTAGGGGACGCGTGGCAGCGCGTGATTGCAACCGTCGTGCAACCCGGCGTTGAATTCGATCATCACAAGGTCGTCGATTACGATCCCGCCGCTGCCCGGGCACTCAGCGCGAGCATCGGCGCCGTACCACGGATCGTGTTCGAGGCGCACTCGACCGATTATCAGACGCCGGCATCGCTCGCTGCACTCGTCGCGGATCACTTTGCCATTCTGAAAGTGGGGCCGGGCGTTACCTTTGCCCTTCGCGAAGCCCTTTGGGCACTCGATGCGATCGAGAGCGAACTCTTCCCCGCCGCGAGCAGTGCCGGTTTCCGCAGCGTCGTTCTTGCCCGCATGAAGGCCGAACCGCAGTATTGGGCGAAATATTATGAGACGACCGGCGACGCGCTCGACATCGACCTCCAGTACAGCCTGAGCGACCGCGTCCGCTATTACTGGCCGGATGCCGCGATCGTCGCGGCGCAGGAAACCCTGTTCGACAATCTTACCCGCAAGCCACCTCCGCCCGCGCTGATCAGTCAGTATCTGCCGCTTTCCTATGCGGCGGTCCGCGCGGGCGAAGCGGCCGCGACTCCAAAGGGCCTCGTCATGGCGCATATAACTTCGGTCCTGGAGGCGTATCGGAAGGCCTGCACTGCCCATGGCTGAGCTTGGTCTGGACGATAATCTGCTCGATGGGCGCGGCGGCCGCTGGACCGCGCGCGAAATCGTGCAACAGCCGGAAATGCTGCGTGCGACCCAACGGCTGCTGGCGGCGCAGGCCGAGGGGTTGCGCACATTCCTGACGCCATTCACAGCCGACCCCGGCGCGCGGATCATATTGACCGGCGCCGGTACGTCGTCGTTCATCGGCGATTGCCTCGCCCCCTGGCTCGACCACTGCCTTGCGGCGCGGGTAGAGGCGATCGCCACGACCGACATCGTCAGCGCGCCTCACCTCTATCTTGATAGACGGTCACCGACCCTGATCGTCTCGTTCGGGCGGTCGGGAAACAGTCCCGAAAGTGCGGCGACGGTGAACCTCGCCAACGACCTCGTGCCCGGCGTCCGGCACCTCGTCATCACCTGCAACGCCGACGGTGCGCTGGCCCGCAACGCCAGGCCCGGCGACTATGTCATTCAATTGCCTGAACTCACCCATGATCGCGGGTTTGCGATGACGTCGAGTTTCACATCGATGACCTATGCGGCACTCGCGGCACTGACGGGCGTTGACGCAATGGCCGACAGGATCGAACCGATTGCCAGTGCGGTGGAAGCCGCGATCGCGGCGTCGGTGCCCCTGGCTGCCGAACTGGCCGGCGCGGACTATGCGCGCGTTGCCTACCTGGGCAGCCATATTTTCAGGGGCCTCGCGCGGGAGGCGGCCCTGAAACTGATGGAACTTACCGACGGCGGCATCGTCGCGACCTCCGACTCGCCGCTGGGCTTCCGGCATGGTCCCAAGACGATCGTCACCGACCGCACGCTCGTCGTCGTCTTCCTGTCCAACGACCCGCTGACCCGGCGGTACGATCTGGATCTCTTTGCCGAACTTCAGCGCGATGGCCGCGCCGCGCTTGTCATTGCGATTTCCGCCGGAGGAGCGTCACCGCCGGCTGGACTGCTCGTCGACGGGCTGGCCCGGGCAACCGATATCGACCTGCTGTTTCCCTATATCGTTCTGCCACAGGTGTTTGCCCTGCATGCGTCGTTCGCGGTCGGCCTGACGCCCGACAACCCGAACGCGTCGGGTGTCGTCAACCGCGTCGTTCAGGGCGTTGCTATCCACTGCCTGACGGACGCGTGAGCCGCGAGGGCTTCATTGGCGTCGATGGCGGTGGGACGAAGACCCATTTCATCCTTATCGACCGCGCTGGCGAGGTGCTCGCCGAACATACCGGCGGCACCACCTACCATCTTCAGGTCGGCATCGAGGGCGTAAAGCAGGCGCTGGCAGAAGGCTTGAGCGCGGTCACGCAATCGGCTTCGGGAGCCATCGACCGTGTCGCCCACGCCTTCATCGGCTTGCCCGCCTTTGGTGAGGACGCAGCCGTCGATCCTGTGCTTCAGGAACTGCCGGCCGCGATTCTTGGCCATCGTCGCTACACCTGCGGAAACGACATGATCTGCGGCTGGGCGGGCTCGCTCGGCGGCGCAGATGGCATCAACATCGTCGCCGGTACCGGTTCGATCGGTTATGGCGAGCGCCAGGGACGCGCGGCCCGCGCCGGCGGCTGGGGCGAAGTTTTCAGCGACGAGGGCTCGGGCTACTGGCTGGCAATCCAGGGGCTGAACGCCTTTTCCAGGGCCAGTGACGGCCGCTCGGATAAAGGGCTGCTTTACCAGTCCTTTCGCACCTATCTTGGTCTTGCCGACGATATCGATGTCTGCAGCAGGATCATGGGACCGGACGCCATGTCGCGCCAGGAAATCGCCGCGCTGAGTCCTCTGGTGACCGAGGCGGCGCTGGCCGGCGACCTGGCCGCACTGGACATCTGCAACCGCGCCGGGGCGGAGCTTGCCGCGATCGCGGACGCTATCCGGAAAGCATCGGGCTTTCTTCCCGACGAAGATGTGCTCGTGTCCTATTCGGGCGGCGTTCTCGAAAACTCGAGCACGATACTCGCCTCGTTCCGCCAGAACCTCGACCGGAGTTTCGGCCGCTATAAGTTATGCACACCGAAGTTTTCGCCAGCCTATGGCGCTGCTTTATACGCTATGCGATGTCCGGCTGCTGTCGCGACCTGATATGGCGCCATTGCGCGGGCGCCCTTGTCAACCTTGCTGACGCGCCTTCACGAATACAGATGCAATGACCTGGTTCACCCGCTCGACGCTGCGCCGGGCAGCTTCTTCGGTACTCGGAGCGCGCCGCTCGCGCTTCTCGAGGCTTGGTGCTGCTTGATCGAATACGCTGTGTGGCATCAGCTTCCCCTACTGTGGTTCGAGTTTGTTAGCGAACTGCTCGCCGCCTTGGTTCCCACCATATCGCCGGAAGAAATATCGAGGGTTAAGGCTTGCATCAAAATAGTGTTTTCTCTTCACCCATACAAAACCCTCTGCGCGGGTTATCACGGCGACATCGATGGGACCACCCACTGACTCTGCACCCGCTGAAAATTTGCGCTTCAAAGAGGTGATGTGCACCAGGCTCTCAGCTAACGCTGCGAGCTCCTGCTTCGGCATCGATCGTATCATGTCTGAAAATTGGCTTTTGAGACGGTTTATATGGTCAGGCACGACCTCTCTCTGAAACTCAGCGAGGATGGAATCCACGGCAGGAGAAAGCGGGGCGCGGACGGCATCATCAAATGCCTCGAGGTGCTGATCGAGATTTGATTTCAGTGAAGCAAGCGCCCCGGAAAAATAGGTTGTGCAAAGGTCGAGAAACTCTTTGTCCAATCCATACATGAATCGATCGACCATCTCTTGCTGCGCGAAAGGGAACGCGGCGGCGTCAGGTACGAGTTGCCGATCAACATCAAACTTTAATTGCCGATCGTGCTTAAGCTTGCCGGCAATGGTCCCGTACACCTCCACGCTAAATAGCGAAGGAAAGATTTCGTCGCGGCCAAACCCAGCGAATACCATGCCGGTCAGCATATTGCGCTGCCATTCCTTCAGAAGGCTCCACGCCAATATCCGGGTGATCCGGTCACCTCGCTCAACCGACAAGTCGTCACCTTCAAAGATGGCTCCGATGTACTCCCTGATCGCATCTCCATGATGAGCCAACACGTCTTCCTCACCCAAGCCTTCTGCCCAAGCCGGCAACGGGAGGCCCGCCAACGTCACGATCTGCTCGTCGAGCACACTCAGTGCGTGCGCTTCGACCGCTTCGAACAAATCATCGATCGACGAGTACTTTTCAGTTGTAGCCGTTCTAAAAAAATCCTCACTAACCTCTCTCAGCTGCTCTTTGATAGCAGTCGCGCGGCCGTGAATGAGCCCCCAGACGTTGTTCCTTATTGTTATTTTCGGCGTTTCGAACTGTTCGACATGCTCGAGAAAAGCATCGGCAAAATCGAAGACAGTAGCAAATTGACCAGGGCAATGCCGATCTCTATACATCTTCACGATGGTCTCGACCGGCACACCACATAGCTCAGGACTGTTATAAACCATAACGCCTATCGGGTCGTACGTGGTAGCTTCAAATATTTTGTCGGCTGAATTATAGACCTTTGGCCCGTCGGCATTTCCGATCGTAACCGCACTGTCTGCAGCTAGGGTTACCGCCAGCTTGTTCAAGACGGCTATTTCCGCTGTCACGCTGCCCCCTTGTATTCCGTATTCATTCTGTACTAGCGGGCCGCAACCGCGCTAAGCCATTGAAACGATGGCGCACCGGAAGGGATTCGAACCCCTGACCCCTGCCTTCGGAGGGCAGTGCTCTATCCAGCTGAGCTACCGGTGCCTGGCCAGGACGCGCCCTTAGCAAGCGCGTCCCCGCTTCGCCAGCCCTATCACTTCACCGGCTTGACCAGCTTCACCGGCTGAAATTCGCCCAGGCCGCACGTCGCTCCCCGGCTGATGCCCGGCCCCTGCAGCACGGTGATCGTATCGACTGAACACAGCTGGCCAGTCGATGTCTTGTACGCGAACCGCTCCTCGAACCCCAGCGACGGGCATGAATTGGGCAAAGTGTTGCGATAGACCTTGCCGCCGTTCATGTGAAAATCGATCACACTGTCGCCGTGCACGCGCGTGTCGCGGATCTGGTAGGTCTGGACGCAGCTGACCGGCTTGCCGTCGGGAGTCGCCTCGGGAACGGTACGATCGATCTTTGCCGAGGCGGGTGCGAGAGCCGACAGCGCGGCAAGGGCGGCAAGTGGGGCGATGAAGGGTTTCATGTCATCCTCCTGTGGTTATGCCCGGCTTATGCGCCGGTGCGGCTGTCTTGGGCCTGAACGCGCACAGGTCGCACACGCTGCAGCGCCAGCATTCGGGTGTCCTTGCCTTGCAGGTATAGCGACCGTGCAGGATCAGCCAATGGTGGGCGTGGACGCGGAACGGGGCCGGGGTCTGGCGCTCGAGGATCGTCTCTACCGCGGTCGGGGTTTTGCCCTTGGCGAGGCCGGTCCGGTTGGCGACGCGAAAGACATGCGTGTCGACCGGAAAGGTTTCGGCCCCCAGCGCCACGTTCAAGACGACATTGGCCGTCTTGCGCCCCACGCCGGGCAACGCGGTCAGCGCGTCGCGGTCGGTCGGCACCACGCCGCCGTGGACGTCGACCAGAATCCGCGACAGCGCGATAACGTTCTTCGCCTTGGTATTGTAGAGCCCGATCGTCTTGATGTGCTGCTTCAGCGCGTCCTCCCCCAGGTCCAGCATGGCCTGCGGATCGCGCACCGCGGCGAATAACTGGCGTGTCGCCTTGTTCACGCCGACGTCGGTCGACTGGGCCGACAGGACGACGGCGACAAGTAGCGTGTAGATGTTGGGCGCTTCCAGCTCGGTTTCGGGCGAGGGGTTGGCCTCGGCCAGGCGCCGGTAGAATTCGAAGATGTCCGCCTTCTTCAAAGCCCGAGCACGTCCGCCATGGTATAGCGCCCGGCGGCCTGGCCAGTCAGCCACAGTGCGGCACGCACCGCGCCGCGCGCGAAGATATCCCGGCTTTCGGCGCGGTGGCCGAGTTCGAGCCGTTCGCCGTCGGCCGCGAGGATGACGACATGATCGCCGGCGACCGACCCGCCACGCAGCGAAGCAAAGCCGATCGTGCCCTCTTCGCGTGCCGCGTGGCTTTCGAACCGGTCGAAGCGGCTGAGTTCGGGCAGGCTGCGCCCGCGTCCGTTGGCGGCCGCCTGCGCCAGCAGCAGCGCGGTCCCCGACGGCGCATCGACCTTGTGGCGATGATGCATCTCGAGCACCTCGATATCCCAGTCAGGTCCCAGCCGCGCTGCGGCCTGCTGGACCAGTGCTGCGAGCAGGTTGATGCCGAGTGAGGTATTCGCCGCCTGCAGCACCGCGATCTCGGTCGCTGCCGCATCGATCAGCGCGTGGTGGCCGGCATCGAGTCCGGTCGTCCCGACGAGGATTGGTGTCCGGGCCGCGCGCGCCGCGGCCAGATGCGCCGCCAGCGCCGCCGGGGACGAGAAATCGACCAGGACGTCGCTGGCCTGCGCCAGCGCCGTTTCGTCGTCGCCCGTATCGGCTCCCCCGGCGAGGACCGCGCCCATGGGTGCAATCGCCTGCGCAAGGGCAAGCCCCATGCGGCCCCGGCTGCCCAAGATACCGATCCGTGTCATCGTCCCCAAGCGTTCATCGCGGCGGGTACGAAAGTCAACGGTATCTGCCTCGCTCATCCGGTCGTCACGAACGTATCGAGCACGCGCTTTCGCCCGGCTTGCTCGAATTCGACCTCCAGCTTGTTGCCTTCGATCAGGGCAATCGCGCCATAGCCGAATTTGGTGTGGAACACGCGCTGGCCGATCGCCAGATCGCCGCGTCCCGCATTGCCGAGCGAAACGGCGCTGCCCCGTGCCTCGACGATGCGCGATGGGGTGGAGGTGAAGCCGCCCCCGCCCGACCCGATGCCGCTTGCCGCCCGCTGCCAGCCGGGACCGCGCGTACCGGCACGCGTGGCATTGGTCGCGGCGAGGTGGGCAAACGGGTCCGCATTGGCCGTCCAGTTCGCCCGCCACAGGCTTTCGCCACCCGACATCGTTGTTTCATGCTCGACACTGGCGTCAGGCAGTTCGCCGACGAAACGGCTCGGGATGCTCGACGTCCACTGCCCGTAGATGCGGCGATTGGCGGCATGGAGGATCATCGCCTCGCGCCGCGCCCGGGTGATGGCGACATAGGCCAGGCGGCGTTCCTCCTCGAGGCTGGCACTGCCCCCTTCGTCGAGCGCGCGCTGTGACGGGAATACGCCCTCCTCCCAGCCGACCAGGAACACCTTGTCGAACTCCAGACCCTTGGCCGCGTGGATCGTCATGATCGTGACCTTGGCCTCGTCGCGCTGCGCCTCATTGTCCATGACCAGGCTGACATGTTCGAGGAACGCGCCCAGCGTTTCATATTCCTCCATTGCCCGCGCCAGTTCGGTCAGGTTTTCGAGGCGGCCGGCGGCCTCGACCGAACGATCCGCCTGCAGCATCGCGGTATAGCCGCTTTCGTCCAGCATCTGCCGGGCGAGGTCCGCGTGCGCGATGTCGCGCGCCAGATCACGCCACCGGGCAATGTCGCCGACGAAATTACCCAGTGTCCGGCGTGCCTGGCTGGTCAGCTCGTCGGTGTCGAGGATGCGCGCGGCGGCGAGCATCAGCGGCACCCCCTCTGCCCGCGCCAGCTGCTGGACCTTGGCCACCGCCTTGTCGCCCAGTCCGCGTTTGGGGACGTTGACGATCCGTTCGAAGGCGAGGTCGTCGTTCGGCTGGTTGATGAGGCGGAGGTAGGCCAGGGCGTCGCGGATTTCCGCGCGCTCATAGAAGCGAAAGCCGCCGACGATGCGATAGGGCATGCCGATCGCGATGAAGCGGTCCTCGAACTCGCGCGTCTGGAATTGAGCGCGGACGAGGATGGCGATGCCGTCGAGCGAATTGCCCGCGCGCTGCCAGCTCTCGATCTCGTCGCCGACCCGCCGCGCTTCTTCCGGGCCGTCCCAGACGCCGACGACGCGCAGCTTTTCGCCGGCATTCAGGTCGGTGAACAGCGTCTTGCCGAGGCGACCCGAATTATGAGCGATCACGCCGCTGGCGGCCGCCAGAATGTGCGGCGTGCTGCGGTAATTCTGTTCCAGACGAATGACCTTTGCGCCCGGGAAATCCTTTTCAAAGCGCAGGATGTTTTCGACCTGCGCGCCGCGCCAGCTGTAGATCGACTGGTCGTCGTCGCCAACACAGCACAAATTCTTGCGCTGCTGCGCCAGCAGGCGGAGCCACAGATACTGCGACGAATTCGTATCCTGATATTCGTCGACCATGATGTAGCGAAAGCGGTTCTGATAAGATTCGAGGACGTCGCGGTGCGCCTTCAGAATGACCAGCATGTGCAACAGCAGATCGCCGAAGTCGCACGCATTGAGCGTGCGCAGCCGTTCCTGATACGCCGTATAGAGTTCGCCGCCTTTGCCGTTCGCGAACCGTTCCGACTCGCCTGCCCCGATGTCGGCCGGGACCAGCCCTTTGTTCTTCCACTGATCGATCAGGCCGGCGAGGGCGCGATTGGTCCAGCGCTTTTCGTCGAGATCGGCCGCCTGGATCAGCTGTTTCAGGACCCGCAGCTGGTCGTCGGTATCGAGGATCGTGAAATTCGCCTGCAGTCCGACCAGTTCGGCATGACGGCGCAGCATCCTGGCGGCGATGGCATGGAAGGTGCCTAGCCACGGCATCCCCTCGACCGCATCACCGACCAGCCCGCGTACCCGCTCACGCATTTCGCGTGCGGCCTTGTTGGTGAAGGTAACGCTCAGGATTTCGGACGGCCATGCCTTGCGCGTGTAGATCAGGTGCGCGAGCCGGGCGGTCAGCGCCGCCGTCTTGCCCGTGCCGGCACCGGCGAGGACGAGCACGGGGCCTTCCGTGGTCAGCACGGCGTCGCGCTGGGGCGGGTTGAGGCCGCGAAGATAAGGCGGGTCCGGGTCGGTCGTCTGGGGAAGCGTCACCGTTGAACAGTTAGGGAACGCGAGTGCGCGCGGCAACCGGCGGTTTCGTTGCGCAGGCGCATTGACTCGGGCACCGGCCGAGCAGACGTTCCGCGCGGGGCGCAAACAACGAGTCGTATTCTTCGTGACGGCACGCGCCAGACGCCGTCGAACTCAGGGGAGATCATCATGCATATCATACCGAAAGCGGTCCTTCGCGCCGCGACTGCCGCCGCACTGCTCGGCTTTGTTGCACCGCCCGTGTTCGCCGCCGACAATGCCGCCGTCGCCAATGACGTGATGGCCGTCGTTCGTGCGCAATGGGCGGCCGAGATCGCGGGCAAGCCTGCGGCGGATGAACTGGTCAGCGCGGCGGACGACTATACCGAATTCAATCCTGCTTACCCGGCTCTGGTCATTGGTAAGGCGACCACCGTCCGACTTTACGACGCCCTGGCACCGGACAGTAAGACGCTCGTCGGCGAAATGATGAACCCGCATGTGCAGGTCTATGGCGATACGGCGATCGTATCGTACAATTACGGCGGCGTCATCAAGACCAGCGATGGCAAGACGAAGCCGACGGTGGGCAATTCGACGCGGGTCTATGTTCGTCAGGGTGGGAAATGGATGCTCGTCCATGGGCATTTCTCGCCGGTTGGCGCGCCACAGAACTAGGCTGAGGTCACTCGCCGTGCAGACATGATCGCGACTGTGCAGACCGTCACGATAATGTCATGCACGGCGGGTTAAGCCGAAAAGCATGGCGACATCCGCATTGATCGAGCCGCGGGCTCCTGTCGAACCCGAGGGGTCGCGATTCGAGTCGCACACCCATCCGAGCGCGCGGTGGATTTTCCTCGCGGTGCTCATCGGTGGTGTGGCCTATGCCGCCTTCAGCGTCGTGATCGACACCCAGAATGTCGGGGAGACGATGGCGACGGGCGTGTTCGCCTTCCTCGCGCTGGCGCTCATGATCGCGCTCGGCTTCGAATTCGTGAATGGCTTCCACGATACGGCAAACGCGGTTGCGACGGTTATCTACACCAATTCGATGCCCGCGCCGCTCGCGGTGGTCTGGTCGGGGGCGTTCAACTTCCTCGGCGTGATGCTGTCGACCGGTGCGGTCGCCTATTCGATCATTACCCTGCTGCCCGTCGACCTGATTCTCAACGTTGGCAGTGGCGCGGGCTTTGCGATGATCTTCGCGCTTTTGCTCGCAGCGGTCCTATGGAATCTGGCGACCTGGTATGTCGGCCTGCCCAATTCGTCGAGCCATTCGCTCATCGGCTCGATCCTCGGCGTCGGGCTTGCCAACCAGCTGATCCAGTCGGGCAGCAAGGGCGGCACCGCCGGCGTCGACTGGAGCCAGGTGCAGAAAGTGCTTTCGGCGCTGCTGTTCAGCCCGCTGATCGGCTTTGTCGCGGCGCTGGTGCTCATGGTCCTGCTGCGCGTCGTGCTGCGCAATCCCAAGCTGTACAGCAAACCCGAGCCCGGGGCGCCGCCGCCGACGGGCATTCGCGCGCTGCTCATCTTTACATGCACCGCCGTCAGTTTCGCGCATGGTGGTAATGACGGGCAAAAGGGCATGGGCCTGATCATGCTCATCCTGATCGGTTGCGCGCCGACCGCCTATGCCCTCAACCGTACCGTGCCTGTCGGTCAGACCCCGGCGTTCATCGCGTCGGCGAACGGCGCGGCCTCGGCATTTGCCTCGCATGGCGGCGGCATCAACCTTGCCGCGCCGGAGGCACGCCAGGTGCTGAAGGATGTGCTACAGACGAAAACGGCGAGCGACCCTCGCGCCTATGCCGCGCTGGCGACACTCTCCGCCGACCTCGGTCGCAGTGTCGGCAGCTATGGTTCGTTGAAGCAGGTGCCGGCGGCGGCGACGCCCAATCTGCGAGGCGACATGTATCTCGTCCTCGACGCAAGCAAACTTGCAGTAAAGGGCGCGGTGGCCGACGAGCCGGCGATGAAGCCGGTCAAGGCGTTTCAGGGCAAGCTCGAGGACGGCACGCGCTTCATTCCGACCTGGGTGAAAATCGCCGTGGCGATCGCGCTGGGCCTTGGCACGATGGTCGGGTGGAAACGCATCGTGATCACCGTGGGGGAAAAGATCGGCAAGAGCGAATTCACTTATGCCATGGGGGCGTCCGCCGAACTCGTCGCGGCGACGACGATCCTGCTTGCCGAACGCTTCGGGCTGCCGGTTTCGACAACCCATATCCTGACGTCGGGCGTCGCGGGCGCGGCGGTCGGTCAGGGGCAAGGGCTGAACCTCACCACGATCCGCAACATGGCGCTGGCCTGGGTTCTGACCCTGCCTGTGGCCATAACACTCTCGGGGGGACTATACTGGCTCCTCCTTCGGGTGTTCGTGGGGTAACGCGGTTCAGCCCGCCGGGCGCAGCAGGGTAAGCATGGCCTTGCCGACCACGCGCTCGACGTCGACGTCGAACCCATCGACCGTCACCGCCTCGCCCTTGGCGGTTTCCACGCTGATCAATGCGGCCGGGGCGATCCAGCCGAGACGCTGCAACCGTTCAAGCGCAACGACGCCGGCACCCGTGCCATAAGGCGGATCGAGCAGCAGCAGATCGCAGGGCGTGGGCGCGGGTCCCAATGTCATGACCGACTGCGCCCTGATCTCGGCCCTCGCACCCAATTTGGCGATGTTCAGCCGCAGCGCGTCGAGTGCCGGCCCGTCCTGCTCGACGAAGGTGCAGCTCGCCGCCCCTCGCGACAAAGCCTCCAGCCCCAGCGCACCCGACCCGGCGAACAGGTCGGCGACGCGCAGGTCGTCGAGCGAACCGAGGCGACTGACCAGCATCGAGAACAATGCCTCGCGCGTGCGGTCGGCGGTCGGGCGCGTCGCCAGGCCCTTGGGCGCGACCAGCGGACGACCGCGCCACTGTCCGGCAATGATCCTCATGCGCGCGCAATCATTTTTTGGGGCCGCGCGAAGGCTTTGGTTTGGGCCTGGCCCAGCCGGTGCGGTCGACCTTGGCGCGGACGGGGCGTGGTGTCGCTGTGGCGGGGACGGCCGTACGCGCGGGCGCACGGGTCCTGGCAGCAGCGGCAGCCATCGGCGCACGAACGGTTGTGCGCGGCTTGACGCCGACGGCCTTTGGCGGGGCGATGCGCCAGTGTTTGCGCAGGGCTTTGCCGGGTGCGACCGGCTCGGTCGTGAGAGCAACGGGCTTTGTTTCGTCCAGCTGTTTCAGGAATTCGACCAGTTCGTGTTGCTTGACCTCCTCGACCGCGCCCGGCGGCAGGTCGCCGAGGGCGAACGGGCCATAGCGCGTGCGGATCAGCCGGCTGACGCGCAGGCCAAGATGTTCGAGCACGCGCCGGACCTCGCGATTCTTGCCTTCGGTGAGCGTCATCTCGATCCACACGTTGGTGCCGGTGCGCCGTTCGAGATTGGCATCGATCTGGCCATAGCGAACGCCGTCGATCTCGATGCCGTGGATCAGCTCTTCCAGCTGGGCCTGGCTGACCGGACCATAGGCGCGGGCGCGGTAACTGCGCGGGACGCCGGTCGACGGCAGCTCGAGGCGACGTTTGAATTCGCCGTCGGTCGTCATCAGCAACAGGCCCTCGGTATTGAGGTCGAGCCGACCCACGGGCACGGTGCGGGGCAGGTCGGCGGGGAGCCTGTCGTAAATCGTTGCGCGACCCCTTGCGTCCCGCTCGGCGGTCAGCAGGCCGGTTGGCTTGTGATAACGGAACAGCCGGGTTGGTTCCGCCGCCGCGACGGGTTTGCCGTCGACCGTTATGCCTTTCAGGCTGGTCAATATCGTTGCCGGTGTCTCCAGCGGAACGCCGTCGAGCGCGATCCGCCGCTCATCGATCATGCGCTCGATCTCGCGACGACTGGCGATCCCCGCACGCGCGAGGAGCTTGGCAATGCGTTGCCCGTTTCGTGATGCACTCTCGGCCATCGGCAGCCGATACCCGCTTCGACCTCATCGTGAAAGACACGGCTGCGTGCGCGCGTTCACAGCATGCTTCCCTTGCCGCCATATCCGGCTAGGTTCGCGCCAGACCGACCAGGGAGCAATTAAAGGTGAGCGATCAGGCGCAAGGCCCGGCTGTCCGGCCGAAACCCAAGGGCTGGCGCCTCCTTCGCGCGGCGCTGCAGACGCGCAAATCCGCGTCGATGCTGGCCTTCGGCTTTTCGTCGGGGCTGCCCTATGCGCTGTTGATCGGGACCCTCAACGCCTGGCTGGGAGAGGTGAAGATCAATCTTGCCACGATCGGCGTGCTGTCGTGGATCGGTCTGGCCTATTCGTTCAAATTCCTCTGGTCGCCGCTCGTCGATCGTTTCCACCTGCCCGGTCTCGACAGGCTCGGGCGGCGGAAAAGCTGGATCGTCCTCTGTCAGCTTATCATGATTGCGGCGTTTGCCGGGCTGGCGGCAACCGACCCTGTCGCCAATATCGGCTGGTTCGCGATCTTTGCGGTCGTTGCCGCGCTCGCCTCGGCGACGCAGGACGTGGCGGTCGACGCATGGCGGATCGATGTCGCCGACGAGAGCACGCCGGTCGAATTGCTCTCGGCTATCTACCAGTTCGGCTATCGCATCGCGAGCATCATCGGGGGCGCACTCGCTCTGGTGCTGGCGGCGCGGATGTCATGGCCGGCGGTCTATCTGCTGATGGCGGCACTGATCGGGGCGATGGTCTTTGCCGCGCTGCGCGCGCCCGATACCGCGCGCCCGGCCCGGGGGGCATTGTATGAGGGCCTGGCGGAAGCGGGCGAAATCGCGCCGCGCGCTCGGACCGTGGCGCTGGCGATCGTCGGGATCAGCTGGCTGTGGGCGATTACCGCGATCGGACGCTTCATGATCTCCATGCTGGAAACTTTGCCGCCCGGCACCGCGCGGCCTTCGGCATCCGATTTCCTCAAGGCGACAGGGCCGTGGATCGTCGTCGCGACGGTTCTGGTTCCCTTGTGCGTCGCGGCGGCGACCAACTGGCTCCGGGCAAACGGGCGCTATGTGCTGACTGCCGCCGATCCGACGGTGTCGCCGGGCCGGACGGCACTCAATCATCTTTACATCGCGCTGGTCGCCCCGCTCGCGGAACTGTGCGCGCGCCTTGGCTGGGGCGTCCTGATCGTGATCGGGCTGATCCTGACATACACGCTCTGCTATAATGTCTGGTCGGCGTTTGCCTTCCCCTTCTACCTCGATTTCCTCCACTATTCGAAGGACGAGGTCGCCTTCGCGTCCAAGGTTTTCGGCATTTTCATGACCATCATCGGGATCAGCCTCGGCGGCTATTTGTTCGCGCGACTGGGCCGGCTGCCGACCGTGATGATCGGCGCGGTGCTGCCGATCTTCGGCAACCTCGTCTATGCCGATCTGGCGGAGGGTGGAGCTAAGATCGACTTTGTCGCCAATCTGTTCGGTCTCAACATGCTGGCGACGATGCTGGGATCGGACGCGCGAATGGTTCGCCTGTTGCTGGCGATATCGGGCGAGAATATTTCGACGGGGATCGCCGGCGCAGCGTTCATCGCGTATCTCTCCGGGATCGTCAGCCGGCGTTATACGGCGGTTCAATATGCCCTGCTGTCGTCGCTGACCTTCCTCATCGGCTCACTGGGGCGCGGCATCGCCGGTGAGGCTTTCGACACCCTCGGCTATGCCGTCGTGTTTCGCTACACGGCGGCGGTCGGCCTGTTGGCGGTCCTCTTCGTCGCGCTGGAATGGGTGCGAACGTCGCGCTTCAGTCGGGGAACTCCCGGTTCAGTCTGAGCGCTTCACCAGCGAGATAGAGCGAGCCGCATATCAAAATTGTTGGCGCGCCGCCCGTATCCGCCGCCAGCCGGTCGATTGCCTCGTCGAGGCTGAATGCAGGGTAGCAGTGCCTTGGCATCGCCTGCGCCTGCGCGAACATGGCGATATCGCGCGGGTCATGATGGTCATGTCCGTCGAGCGGCACGACATGCGCCACGCGCACGGTCGGCGCGATCGGGCCCAGCACGTCGGCGATCCGGCGATTGCGCATCAGACCGAAGACGAGGTCGATGGAACCAGCACCATCCAGCGTCCGTGCAATGGCCTGGGCGGCATCGGCATTATGGCCACCGTCGACCAGGACCTGTCGACCCGGCAGTCGTTCGGTCAACGGTCCCGGACCGAGCCGCTGGAGCCGGGCCGGCCAGCGGGTGGTGGCGATTCCCCGACGAATGTGCCGGGGGTCGATTTTCAGTGTGTCATGCCCTTGGCCGGCGGGAACACGGGCGAGCATCTGCGCCGCCAAATTGGCATTGCGGACCTGGTGCGCGCCCGACAGCCCGGGCTCGATCGCCGGATCGATTTGCCAGTCGCGCCCCTCCAGCCACGGCGATACGCCCGCGTTGGCCGCAACCGCCTCGATGCGGGTCAGCGCTTCCGGCAACTGCATCAGGCAGACCAGCGGCACGCCGGGTTTGACGATCCCTGCCTTTTCGCCCGCGATCTCGGCCAGCGTCTCCCCCAGAAACGACTGATGATCAACGCCGACCTGCGCGATGCCGCAGACGAGCGGGGTGATGACATTCGTCGCATCGAGCCGCCCGCCCAGTCCCACTTCCACGACACAGGCGTCGGCGGCTGTCCGGCTGAACGCCAGAAAGGCGGCGGCAGTGGTCGCCTCGAAGAAACTTGGCCCGATGCGCTCGGCGTCGGCGGTGTCGAGAACCTCGGCCAGCAGCGGTGCCAGCATCGCATCCTCGATCAGCCGGCCTGCCAGCCGGATGCGTTCGTTGAAGCGGACGAGATGCGGGCTGGTGTAGACGTGGACAGTCTTGTCCGCCGCTTCGAGTGCACCCCTCAGGAAGGCACACGTCGACCCCTTGCCGTTGGTACCCGCGACATGAAAGGTCGGTGGCAGGCGCCTTTCCGGGTTGCCAAGCGCCGCCAGCAACGCTGTGATACGTTCCAGTCCCAGGATGTCCCGCCCTGGCGAAAGCTGGGCAAACCGGTCCAGCTGTGCCTGAACGGCGGGGTCGGAGGATCGGGCGTGGTCGGGCATTGGCTAGCGGGTGGCGGATCGACCAGCGCTCACGCCGCCTTTTTTCCGGGCATCAGATAGGCGATCGTCTGGGCCAGCGTCGCGCGCAGATCCTTTCGCGCGACCACCGCGTCGAGCATGCCATGTTCGAGCAGATATTCGGCACGCTGGAACCCCTCGGGCAGTTTTTCGCGGATCGTGCTCTCGATCACGCGCTGGCCGGCGAAACCGATCAGGGCACCGGGCTCGGCGAACTGGATATCACCGAGCATCGCATAGCTTGCGGTGACCCCTCCGGTCGTCGGGTCGGTCATCACGACAATATACGGCAACCGCGCCTCGGCGAGCATCGCGATCGCGACCGTCGTCTTTGGCATTTGCATCAGCGACAATATGCCCTCTTGCATCCGGGCGCCGCCAGCCGCGGTGAAGATGACATAGGGCGCATCGGCCGCGATGGCGGCCTCGACCCCGGCGACGAAGGCGGCACCGACGCCGATCCCCATCGATCCGCCCATGAACGCAAAATCCTGGACCGCCACGATCGCGCGCAATCCTTCGATTGCGCCGCGTGCCGTGATCAGCGCGTCCTGCTCCCCGGTTGCCGCCCGGGCCGCGCGCAGGCGATCGACATATCGCTTGGAGTCGCGGAATTTCAGCGGGTCCTCGGCCACTTTGGGTGCCGGCACCAGCGTATATCCCGGATCGAAAATCTGGTCGAACCGCGCCTGCGGCCCGATCCGCCCGTGGTGGTTGCAGCTTGGGCAGACGGACAGATTCTCGAGATATTCGCGCGTGAACACCATCTGCCCGCACCCGGGACATTTGACCCACAGATTGTCGGGTGTCTCGCGCTTGGCGATGAAGGGAATGCGTTTGCGAACGCTGTCGAGCCAGCTCATGGCCGGCCCCTATGGCTGCCTGCCGTCATCATGCCGTTGGACCGCTCGCTGATTTTCTCGAAAGTGCGCCGGGAAATGAACAAGCTCGACCTCACCGCCGTTCCGAAATTCAGTCGTTTGTAGGGAAACACGAACAACAGCTTGGCGTCTTCGCTTTCGATGCGCTGCCACGGCACAAAGAACGGCTTGCACCACAGGCCCCGAAATAACCACATCAGCGAAACTCTCAAGCCCGATCGACAAATCCCGAAACTGAGGCAATTGCCGTAATTCACGTGATTATACCCCATCAGCGAGGTGCCCATCGCTCCCGACTGGAAATTGAGCCTGCAGGTCGCTTCTTCCTCGCGATCGGGATAGGCCTCCTGCAGGTCGGACCATCCGGACATCTTCCAGACCAGACCCGACGCGATCAGCCACATCGCCACGAACAGGACCGGAAATACGACCGGAAAATAAATCCCAAACTCGCGCGCGGTCACGCCCCGGCTCCGTGCACGGCCTCTGCGAGGGTCCCGACATAGGCTTCGATATGGCGGGCCGCGTCTGCCCCGTGCCGTGCGACGATTTCGACAATGGCCGAACCGACGACGACACCGTCGGCGACCTCGGCAATTGCCGACGCCTGTTCGGCGGTGCGCACGCCAAAGCCGACCGCGACGGGCAGGTCGGTCGCCGCTTTCAGCCTGCCGACCGCTTCTTCGATACTCGTCTGTGCCGCCTGTTGCAGGCCGGTGATCCCGGCCACGGAAACATAATAAAGAAAACCACTTGCGCCATCGAGCACGGCGGGCAGGCGCGCCGCATCGGTCGTCGGTGTGGCGAGGCGGATCGGCGCGATATAATGCGCGCGGAGAGCAAAGGCGAGTTCGTCTTCCTCGGGCGGCAGGTCGACACAGATGACGCCGTCGACCCCAGCTTCGGACGCCGCGCGCGCGAACCACTCCGGCCCGCGGATCGTCATCGGGTTGGCATAGCCCATCAGGACAAGGGGGACGTCCGGGTGGCGCGCACGAAATCCCGTGGCGATCGCCAATATATCGGCGGTGGTCGTACCCGCCGCGAGACTCCGTAAGTTCGCCGCCTGGATTGCCGGGCCGTCGGCCATCGGGTCGGTGAACGGCATGCCCAGCTCGACCACATCCGCACCGCCCGCGACAAGCGCATCGAGGATGTCGGCGGTATGGGCAGGGGTCGGGTCGCCGGCGGTCACGAAGGTAATGAGCGCGGGGCCGCGCGAGAAGGCAGCGGCGAGGCGATCGTCTATCGCAGCGGCGACACTCACAAGCTGACGCCCAGGGCATCCGCCACGGTGAAGATGTCCTTGTCACCCCGCCCGCAGAGGTTGACGACGATGATCTGATCCTTCGGCATCGCGCCCGCGCGCTTCATGACGGCAGCGATGGCGTGGCTCGGTTCCAGCGCCGGGATGATGCCCTCGATCCGGCACATCAGCTGGAATGCCTCCAGCGCTTCGTCGTCGGTGATGCTGGTATATTCCACGCGGCCGATGTCGTGGAGCCAGCTGTGTTCCGGCCCGATGCCGGGATAGTCGAGCCCCGCGCTGATCGAATGACCCTCGGTGATCTGGCCGTCGCCATCCTGCAGCAGAAACGTCTTGTTGCCATGGAGAATGCCCGGACGACCGCCCGTGAGCGATGCGGCATGGTCCTTGTCGAGGCCATAGCCGCCCGCCTCGACGCCCAGCATCGCCACGTCGGTATCGTCGAGGAACGGATGAAACAGGCCGAGGGCGTTCGATCCGCCGCCGATGCAAGCGACCAGCAGATCGGGCAGGCGACCTTCGCGCTTCAGCACCTGTTCGCGCGCTTCCTTGCCGATCACGCTTTGGAAATCGCGGACAAGCTCGGGGTAGGGATGCGGGCCTGCCGCCGTCCCGATGATGTAGAAAGTGTCGTGGACGTTCGCGACCCAGTCGCGCAGCGCCTCATTCATCGCGTCCTTCAGCGTTTGTGCGCCGCTGGTGACCGGCACGACCTCGGCACCGAGCAATTTCATGCGAAAGACATTGGGCGATTGGCGCTCCACGTCGCGCGCACCCATGAAGATCGTACACGGCAGTCCGAACCGCGCCGCAACCGTTGCGGTCGCCACACCGTGCTGGCCCGCCCCCGTCTCGGCAATGATCCGCGTCTTGCCCATCCGGATGGCGAGCAGGATCTGGCCGATGCAGTTGTTGATCTTGTGCGCGCCGGTATGGTTCAGCTCGTCGCGCTTGAAATAGATTTTGGCCCCGCCGAGGTGGTCGGTCAGGCGCTCGGCATAATAGAGCGGACTGGGACGCCCGACATAATGTTCGAGCAGGTCGTCGAACTGCGCGGCGAACGCCGGATCGATCTTGGCCGCCCGATATTCGCGCTCAAGCTCGAGCACGAGCGGCATTAGCGTTTCGGCGACATAGCGACCGCCGAACTGGCCGAAATGTCCGCGATCGTCCGGCTGTGTGCGTAGGCTGTTTGGAAGGGTCATAGCGTGGAGGTCGCTTTAAGGAACGCGGCAATCTTGTCCACATCCTTGACGCCGGGCGCGCTTTCGACGCCCGACGACACGTCGACCAGGGGCGCGCCGGTGACGCGGACTGCGTCGGCGACGTTGTCGGCATCGAGACCGCCCGAAAGGGCCCAGGGCAGGGGGTGCGCGAAATCGTTCAGCAGTGTCCAGTCGAAACGCAACCCCATTCCCCCGGGCAGGGTGCCCTCGGGCGTCTTTGCATCATAGAGGATCCGCGATGCGGCTCCCCGATACGTCATCGCCGCGTGGAGGTCTGCCCGCTTGCGAACCGAAACCACTTTCCAGACTTCGCCGCTCAGCGATGCCGAAAATTGCGGCGTTTCCTGCCCGTGAAGCTGGATAACATCGAGGCGAACCGTTTCGCGGAGCGCCGTCAGCCATGCCGGGTCGGGATCGACGAACACACCAACCGTCTTGATGTGGCGTGGCACGCGCGCGGCCAGCGAAGCTGCCCTGTCGGACGTGACATTGCGCGGACTTTTGGGAAAGAAGATCAGCCCAACATGGCTTGCGCCGTGACGGATCGCGGCATCGAGCGTCTCCGTTGAGGAGAGCCCACAGATTTTGGTGAAGAGAGGCATGTCAGCGCTCCCTAGCCGTCCCGGATGCGGCTAGGAAAGGCTAAAGCGTCGCCTCGATCGCCCGTACCGCAGCATCGGGGTCACTCGCCCCGGTGATCGGCCTGCCAACCACGAGGATCGACGCGCCTGCATCCAGCGCCGCCCTTGGCGTGACGACGCGCTTTTGGTCGCGCGCGTCGCCGTTGGCGGGCCGGACGCCGGGCACGACGAAGAATCCCTCGGGCCACAGCTTCTTGGCATATCGGACCTCGGCGCCGGAACAGACCACACCGTCAAGGCCCGCTTCCCGGGCCCCTGCCGTCAGGCGCATCACCTGATCATGCGCGGTGCCAGCCACGCCTGACGCAAGCAGGTCGCTTTCATCGAGACTGGTCAGCACGGTCACCGCGACCACTTTGGTCCCGACGGGCGCGGCCGCCTTGGCGTCTTCCATCATCGAACGCCCGCCCGCTGCATGAACCGTCAGAATTGCGGGTTCGAGCGCGGACAGCGCCTGTACCGCCTTTGCGACGGTATTGGGAATATCGTGCAATTTCAGGTCGAGAAACACTGGCAGGCCCAGCTTTGCCATGTCATGGACACCGGCGCGTCCGTTGGCGGAGAAGAATTCGAGGCCCAGCTTGATCCCCCCGACATGGCGCCGCACCTTTTCGGCAATTAGCTTCGCCCGCTCGAGGTCGGGCGTGTCGATCGCAACCCAGATCGGGCTGGTCATGGCGACAGCGGCGTCGGCACGACGGGCGTGCCGTCGGGGGTCGCAAAATTGCCTGCCGGTTCGGTGCCGATGCGTGTCTCGGTCAGCGCCCGGTTGGCGGTGTCGAGCTTGCGCTTCAGGCTCCAGCGGGTTGCGCGGTGCAGGATGAGCACCGGAAGCAGCCCCATGAGGAACGTTGCCAGCAGCAGGATGGGCAACCGGGTATCGACGACGATCCCGCTCCACAAATTGACCGTTACCTGCGTCCAGTTGTTCAACGCGAATATCACGCCCAAAACCGCCAGCACGACCCAGAAAACAGTGCGCAGGAATCGCATCTAGGGATTTGCCTCGTTCGCCTTTTGGTGCCGTCAGTCTATTCCCGACCCGGCGCGATTGCCAGCCATCGTTGAAACCCGCCGGCGCAGCTCCTCGATGAGCTCGGGTATCGCGGCCAGACGGGGCGTTTCGACATCGAGGATGGCCGCGAACGCCGTGGCCTTTGCCGACAGGATTGTTGCATCGTCGATCTTCATCGGGAATGTCGAGACGACGATATCGATCAGTCTCTCCGCGCCGTGCAGTCGACCCCAGAGATAATCATTCTCACGGTAGGTGCGGCTGAAAAACGCACCGAAACTGTTGAACTGGACACCTTTCAGCACGGGTCCGTTGCCGAGCGACGTCGCATCCTCCGGCGCGATGCGGTCGACGTTGACCGGGTCGAATTCATCGAACCCCTCGCCCTGCAATAGCGCAAGCGTCGCGACATCGTAAAAGGGGAAACCCAGATAGGCGAGCAGCGGTGCCCGCCGGCGAACGCGCAGGCAGGCCCCGATTGCATCGGCCAGCGCGGCATCGGTGCGGGCATCGAGCGCGGGCAGGTTCCATCGGCCCTCGACAAGGCTGATCAGCACACCCGCGTCGTCCGTCTCGATGCGCATGAGGTGCGATGATTCGAGGTCGAGGTAGTTTGCGAGGCAGGCAAAGACCGTACGACGCAGATCGTCATATTCTCCGCATGGATCCTGTTCGATCAGGATGGACATCCGGCGGGCAACGAACCGCAGGCGCCGGATACGATAACGCAGGTCGAGGCGCGACAGGTCGGCGTGCCGTGCCAATGCGGCGTGGAGCGCGCTGACGGAAACCCTGTCGCCGCTCAGCCGGGCGAGGGCATCGCCGATGCCCGCGCGGACGATTTCACGATAGGCCACGTAGGAATGGCCGGCGTCACGACCGGCGCGCTCCGCGGCGCGGGCCCGCCAGGTCGCCAGCCTCGCGGCCGTAGGCCGGTCGAGGAACAGCGTGCGCCCGAACAGGCTCTCGACCGAGGTTTCGACATCGGGACGCAGCGCCTCGATGATGCGCCGCGTCCGGGCAATCCTGCCACTGCGCGCCGCGATCGATTCCAGATTGTCGCGGATCGGCTGTTCGCGCGGAATATCGGACAGCGCGCCGAACAGCGTGGTGAAGAATCCGGGCACCTCCCCGCGCTTGCTGCCGAAACCGATGCTCTTACGTCCGGGCTTGGGGTCGATGTAGACGAATCGCCGATCGACTTCACGGCGGGCAGGGCGGTCGCGAAGCGCCTCGATCGCGGGCCGGAACGGGGCGTTGGCGAGCACCGACCCGTCGATCAAGACGGTCTGTTCGGCGATATTTTCGTCAGTCTGCCGGGGCAGGATGCGTGACAGAAACGCATCGCGACCGGGCCATGCACGCTGGCGATCCTTCAACACCCGGTCGAGTTCGCCGACGGTAAACGGAGGGAAGGCGCCCGGAAAACTCGCGGTGGCACGCGCCGCGAACACAAGCTCTGCGGCATCACCCAGTTGATCCGGTACTCCCGGGTCATCACGAAAGGCCAGCGTCAGCCGGTGCTCGGTCTCGATGATCATCGGCGGGGAATGGATCGGCAGGTTTTCAGGATGGCCGTTGAAGTCGGTCACCGTGACGAACAGGTCGAGCGGCTGCTCGTCGGGGAGAAGGCGCGGCCCGGCCCGGCCGGTCGCCATCGCGTCGAATGCGTTCAGCAGCAGCGTATCGAACTCGGGGCCGCCAAAGGGCGGTTCGAACCAACGCGACCGGACGAAGCGGGTCAGCTTGGTATGGATTTCCTCTCGGGCACTCGGGTCCAGACCGTCGTCCCAGGTATCGCCTTGTCGACCGGCGAAGGCCCAGGCGATCGGCGACGCCCACAGCTTTGAGATGCGCGACGGTGCCCGCGCCTCCGGATCGAGCAGCGCATCCACATCGGCCTTGTCCAGCCACATTGCCGTCAGGGGATCGAGCGACTGTCCGGTCGTGATCGCCTGGGCAAGGAAGATGCCATTGATGCCGCCGGCCGAGGCACCGGCAATGATGTCCGCCAGGATGCGCACGCGGACGCCGGTTGCCCGTTCCAGTGTGTTCAGAAGATCGACATAGGCTTGCTCGACGGGGTCGTCCGGCGTCACACCATCATGGAACGCACGGCTCGCACGCGCCAGATGCCAGACCTCTTTCGTGACACCGTGCATGTAGACCGCAAGGCTGATACCGCCGTAGCAGACAAGGCCGAGCCGAAGTTCTTTTTCTCGCATCATTTTCGAGTCGCACGCGAGGCCACCGGGGGAAAGTGGGCGTTCTTCAGAATCCGACGGCGCGCGTCCGGCCGTGGCCTGGCTGCGGCCGGTCGTTCGGATTGCCGTGCATGACACGCCGGAGGACCTCGGCAAGGTTGCGCACACCCAGCTTTTCCATAAGCTTGGCGCGGTGCATCTCGACCGTGCGGGGTGCTATATCCAATTTGGCAGCGATTTGTTTGTTGCTGAGTCCGTCAATCATCCCCGTAAGAACATCGAGCTGCCGTTCGGTGAGCAAGTCTGCAAAAGACGAGACGAGAGATGAGGTGGGCAAAACGTCTCGAGTATTCTCGATCGTCGCAAGTGCCGCCCGGAGAACCTGACCCAGACGGTCGAGTGTAAACGGCTTAAGCAGCACATCGCGCGCGCCCAACTTCATTGCACATACTGTCGTCGGAATGTCGCCCTGCCCGGTAATCAAAATGGCAGGAATATGATTTTGCAAACCGGACATTGCCTCCAGAACGCCCAGTCCGTTCATTTCGGGCATGCAAAGGTCGATTAAAACACATCCACTTTGCAAATGATCGAGAGAATCGATGAAGTCCTGTCCGCTGGAAAAAGGATGATAACGGTAACCAAGTGCCTGCACCATGGCACTCAGCGTAACGCGCAGCTCAAGGTCGTCATCGATCACATAAACTGTATTCGCCTCTGACATCTGCTAACCGGTCCCCTTGAACGCCGTTACACTAAATCGTTACACTTGTATAATAAGGTTAATTTAGCCCATAAACATCCTATGCGCACGCCTTTCTTGAGCTTTCTATACCGTATTGGCCGCATGTCCTGTTTGAAGGAGGTGTAAAGTCCCTCCGGCTAGTAAGGTCTTACCGGGTCTGGTCCCCCGGTCACCGTAAGGAGGGACAAAGCGTACCCCACACGCTCCTTATTTACGGTGCCCCATCTGAACGGCAGGTCGCTCATCCCTCCCGAGCAACCTGCCGTTCGTATTGCGGCTACCGCGGTCCTTGCCCACACCCCTCATCCGAGCTATGTTCTTGCTTCGTTCAGTGAGGGAAAACGATGACGAAGCCGCAGCGGCGCTATATCTGCCAGGCCTGCGGGTCGGTCGCGTCGAAATGGGCGGGCCAGTGCGACGATTGTCTGGAATGGAATACGCTGATCGAGGATGCGGGCGCAGTCGTAACGCCCTTTTCAGCGCGTCATAATCTGCAGTCGGGCGGTCGCGCCGTAAACCTCGTGCAGCTCGATACCGACACTGTTCTGCCGCCGCGGATGTCGAGCGGCATCGGGGAGCTCGACCGGGCGCTGGGCGGCGGCTTCGTCACCGGGTCGGCGACGCTGATCGGCGGCGATCCGGGCATCGGCAAGTCTACCCTTCTCTTGCAGGCGGCGGCCAGGCTCGCGCTTGCGGGCCGGCGCGTCGCCTATGTTTCGGGAGAAGAGGCGGCCGACCAGGTCCGGTTGCGGGCGCGGCGGCTTGGTCTTGGCCATGCGCCGGTTGGCCTCGCCGCGGCCACGTCGGTCCGCGACATTCTCGCAACCTTTCCTCAGGCGCCCGACCTTCTCGTCATCGATTCGATCCAGACGATGCACTCCGATCTGATCGAGGGCGCGCCGGGAACAGTCAGTCAGGTCAGAGCGGCAGCCAGTGAACTGATCCGCTTTGCCAAGGAACGGTCGTGCGCGCTCGTTCTGGTGGGTCATGTAACCAAGGACGGGAGCATCGCGGGACCACGCGTGCTGGAACACATGGTTGACACCGTCCTCGCGTTCGAAGGCGAGCGAAGTCACCAATATCGTATCCTGCGTGCGGTCAAGAACCGCTTTGGCGGCACGGACGAGATCGGCGTCTTCGCCATGGGGGAGGATGGTCTCGGTGAAGTCGGCAATCCATCCTCGCTGTTCCTGACCACGCGGGGCGAGGCAGTAACGGGTACGGTCGTCTTTCCGGCGCTCGAGGGCACCCGGCCGGTGCTGGTCGAGGTACAGGCGCTGACCGTGCGACTGGCGAGCGGCGCAACGCCGCGTCGCGCCGTCGTCGGCTGGGATTCGGGGCGGCTCGCGATGATTCTGGCGGTGCTCGAGGCCCGCTGCGGGCTCTCGCTCTCATCGGCTGAGGTCTATCTGAACATCGCCGGCGGCTACCGGCTGAGCGATCCTGCCGCCGATCTCGCGGTTGCGGCGGCGCTGGTCAGCGCCTTCAGCGAGCGGCCCGTCCCGGCGGATATCGTCGCGTTTGGCGAGGTGGCGCTCTCCGGCGAAGTGCGTCCGGTCGCCCATGCGGGACTGCGCCTGAAAGAATCGGCCAAGCTCGGGTTCGAGCGTGCGCTGGTCCCGCCGGGTGCGAAGGGAGACGGGATTGCCGCCAGTGAATTCAGGTCGCTTGGCGCGCTGGTCGACTATGTTCTGGGTAAGGGCTGAGCAGGAGATACCCACCCCCTTGCGCCCCCCTTTCCCGATCATTAGGGCTGCGCTTCAAGATTAAAGCCACATGAACGAGAAGGACCCTTCATGAGCGAGACCGCCGACCGGGTGAAGAAGATCGTTGTCGAGCACCTTGGCGTCGACGCGGACAAGGTGACCGAAGAGTCGAGCTTCATCGACGACCTGGGCGCCGACAGCCTCGACATCGTTGAGCTGGTGATGGCATTCGAGGAAGAATTCGGTGTGGAAATCCCCGATGACGCTGCCGAGAAAATCTCGACGGTCAAGGATGCCATCACCTATATCGACAGCAACAAGGGCTGATCCGTCGCAGCTGACCGGTTTCTGACAGGCTCAGCCCGGCGGGCTGGGCCTGTTTTCGTTTTGGAGAGACTATGCGTCGTGTCGTCGTAACGGGGCTGGGACTGGTCACGCCGCTGGGCGCGGAGGTGGAAACGGTCTGGGCCAACCTCATCGCCTCAAAATCGGGTGCGGGACCGATCACCCGGTTCGACGCCAGTGATCAGGTCTGCCGCATCGCGTGCGAGGTGAAATCCGCCGACCATCCCTATGGCTTCGACCCCGGCAAGCGCATCGACCACAAGGTTCAGCGCCAGGTCGATCCGTTCATCATCTATGGCATCGATGCCGCTGGACAGGCGCTCGAGGATGCCGGCCTGACCGAAATGACCGAGGCCGAACGATTCCGTGCCGGGCTGTCGATCGGATCGGGCATCGGCGGACTGCCCGGTATAGAAAGCGAGTCGCTCGTGCTGGCGGAAAAGGGTCCGCGCCGTGTCTCGCCGCATTTTGTCCATGGACGCCTCATCAACCTGATTTCCGGCCAGGTTTCGATCAAATACGGCTTGATGGGACCCAACCATGCCGTCGTTACGGCGTGTTCCACGGGTGCGCATTCGATCGGCGATGCTGCGCGGATGATCGCCATGGATGACGCCGACGTGATGCTGGCTGGCGGGGCCGAGGGCGCGATCTGTCCGCTCGGTATCGCCGGTTTCGCTCAGGCGCGCGCGCTGTCGACCAGCTTTAACGATACGCCCGAAAGGGCGTCGCGCCCTTATGACCGCGACCGCGACGGCTTCGTCATGGGCGAAGGGGCAGGGGTCGTCGTCCTCGAGGAATATGAACGTGCCAAGGCACGCGGCGCAAAGCTCTATGCCGAAGTGCTTGGTTATGGCCTGTCGGGCGATGCCTATCACGTCACCGCGCCGCATCCGGAGGGGTCCGGCGCGTTCCGGTCCATGGAAATGGCGATGCGCAAGTCCGGCCTCAGCCTGGGCGATATCGACTATATCAATGCTCACGGCACCTCGACGCCGCTCGGCGACGAGCTCGAGCTGGGCGCGGTCAGGCGCCTGTTCGGCGATCACCTGACGACCATGTCGATGTCGTCGACCAAATCGGCGATCGGTCATCTGCTGGGCGGGGCAGGTGCGGTCGAAAGCATTTTCTGCATCCTGGCGATGCGCGACCAGATCGTCCCGCCGACGCTCAACCTCGACAATCCGAGCGATGCCTGTGCAGGTGTCGATCTCGTGCCGCATGTCGCCAAGAAGCGGCGGGTGAAGGCGGTGCTGAACAATTCGTTCGGCTTCGGCGGCACTAATGCCTCCCTGGTTATGCGTTCCCTCGACTGATGCTCGTTCCCGGACACGCTGCGTGAGGGAAGAAAAAGATGATCCGCAGGCTCCTCGTTCTCCTCGTCATCTCGTCATTGTTGATCGTCGCGGCCCTGCGCTGCAGCGGTGGGGCACCGCAGGATGTTTCGGTCGTAATTCCAGCGGGATCGACGCTGAAGGCGGCGGCGGCTGAACTGCGGCGGGCGGGGGCGATCTCGTCTGCCGATGCCTTCCTGACAAACGCCCGGCTGTTCGGGTCGCGCGACCCGATCAAACCCGGCGAATACCAGATCAAGCGCGGCATGACCGCCAGCGATATCCTGGCGCTGCTGCAATCGGGCAAGGTGATGCAGCGGTTTGTGACGGTTTACGAGGGTATGCCCTCGGCCCTCGTCAGAGATCGATTGATGGCGTTGCCGCTGCTGACGGGGGACGTGCCGGTTCCCGCCGAGGGGTCAATCCTGCCGGATAATTATACCTATGTTCGGGGCGAGCCCCGGGCCAAGCTGATTGCGCGCATGCAAAAGGCGATGCAGACCGCAATCGCCAACGCCTGGGCACGGCGCAAACCCGCGACGGCTGTCACGACGCCCGAGGCAGCGATCGTGCTGGCCTCGATCGTCGAGAAGGAAACGGCACGCGCAAGCGAACGACCGATGGTCGCGGCGGTCTATTCGAACCGGCTGAAGCGGGGCATGCCTCTTCAGGCGGACCCCACGGTCATTTATCCTGTCACCAAGGGGCGGCCGCTCGGTCGACGTATCCTGCGCTCTGAACTCGATAGCGACAATGCGTACAACACCTATCGACACACGGGTCTGCCGCCCGGCCCCATCACCAATCCCGGCAAGGCGTCGATCGAGGCCGTGCTCGATCCGGCCTCGTCCAATGCCCTGTACTTCGTGGCGCAGGGTGATGGCAGCAGCGCCTTCGCCGACACGCTGACGCAGCATAATGCCAATGTGCAGCGCTGGTATGCGTATCGCCGGTCGAAAGGCGAGATGTAGGGTTGGCAATCGAGTGGTCAGCCCCATATGGCGGGACTCAGGCGACTCTGTCGCCATCCGATTCCAACCCGAGGAGAAACCCATGCATGTCGGTCGCGAAGTTCCCGATGTAACCCTGAAGACGCGCGTGCGCGACGAAACTGTCGAGGGGCCAAACCCCTTCCGGTGGCAGGACGTTCAGACCCGCGACCTGTTCAAAGGTAAGCGGATCGTCATTTTCGGATTGCCAGGCGCGTTCACGCCGACCTGCTCGTCAAAGCAGCTCCCTGGGTTCGAATCAAACTACGATACGTACAAGACTCTCGGAGTCGATGAGGTTTACTGCGTGTCGGTCAACGATGCGTTCGTCATGTATCAGTGGGGACAGCACCAGGGCCTGAAGAACGTCAAGCTCCTGCCCGATGGCAATGGCGACTTTACCCGTCGCCTGGGCATGTTGATCGACAAGCGTCACCTCGGCTTTGGCCAGCGCTCCTGGCGGTACGCCGCCGTCATCGATGACGGGAAGATCGCGGCCTGGTTCGAGGAACCCGGTATCAATGACGCTGGCACCGACACCGATCCCTACGAGCAGTCGACGCCTGAAAACATCCTGACCTGGCTCAAGGGTCACGCGAAATAAAATATCTGGGCCCTTCCCTGAATCAGGGAGGGGCTCAGAGTCTCAGGCCGGTGGTTTCGGGCAGGCCTGCCATCAGATTGAGATTCTGGACGGCTGCGCCAGCAGCGCCCTTGCCCAGATTGTCGAGCGCGGCGACGAGGCAGCATTGACTGCCGTCAGCACGCCCAAAAACGAACAGATCGAGGCGGTCCGTGCCGCCTGCGCGCTCGATCGAAATCTCGTGGCCATCGTAGTCTGCCACGCGGACAATTGGCGACGCGGGATACGCGCATTCGAGCGCGAAACGGATCACGGCCGCATCGAGATCGAACATCGGCACCTCGACGATCATACCCCTGTACGTGTTGGCGACGGACGGCAGGAAAAGGGGCGGGCTGGCCAGTCCGCACTGCATCTGCATTTCCGGTAAATGCTTGTGCGCCAGCGACAGCGCGTAGCTTCGCCATGCCGTTGGTGCGGTTGGCTTTTGAAACTCGGCGATCATTGCCTTGCCGCCTCCCGAGTAGCCCGAGACAGCATTGCAGGTTAGTTTTGCTGTTGCGTCGATCAACCCGGCGCGAACGAGTGGGGCAACGAGGGCGACAAATCCCGTGGCGTAACAGCCGGGATTGGATACCCGCCGCGCACCCGCGACATTATGGCCGGCCTCGGCAAAACCATAGGTCCAGTCGAGCGCCGTCCGGTGCGCAGTCGAGGCGTCGATCACCCGAGTGTGCGGATTATCGATCATCGCAACCGCCTCACGCGCCGCCTCGTCAGGCAGGCACAGGATCGCAAAGTCGGCGGCATTCAACGCGCTTCGGCGCGCGGCATCATCCCGGCGCGTCGTATCATCGAGCTGGATCAACTCAATGTCGGGCCGGTCGGCCAGCCTTGCCTCGATTTCCAGACCGGTCGTGCCGGCGGCACCGTCGATGAAGACGCGGATCACTGGTCGAGTGCGAGCGCGGAGACCGGCACGTACCCGATGAGCGCGCCAGACCGCCCCCAGGCCCAGTCACGCCCCATATCCAGTAAATGAAATGTGGTACCACGGACGAGCGTTCCCAAAGCGGCGCTATCGTCGCGAGGTTGAGCCCTGATGCTCGTGTCGCTGATTATCGCGACGGGCATCGGCTCTACGTAATGCTGAGCAAACACCCGGTCGGCGACGTCGATTTCGGCAAGATCACGTCGTACAGCAAAGCGGCTATCGTCAAGCGGAACCGATGGCCCTTTCAAATATAACCGTTTACGCGGCGGCGCGCTGGGCGTGCTGTCCCGAGACAAGCTGTCCGAAATCGTCAAGAAATGCTGCCCCCGCCTGTGTTTTTGCGACGAAAACATTCCGCCGGTCGTGCTCATCGCGTTCCCGAGCCAGATAGCCGAGTGCGCCCAGCCTGTTCAAGGCACGAGTGATCACGGGTTTTGAAACGTGCAGATCGCGCGCAAGGCCGCGTACCGTGTGGGGTCCCGATTTCTGGTACACGACCATGAGCAGGGCCATCTGACGGTTCGTCAGGTCGGGGTGTCCTGAGCGCACATAGTCGATCAGGGTAAGCATCCAGTCGTTGAGCATCGAACGCGACACGGTCAATTCCTCTCCCGTCCAATACGGGACTTCGCTTTGATGAGGGATGAACGAGCGGAAAGCGGAACGGTTGCGTGCCCGCTGATGGCGTCAGGAAAAGTGCGACCGGACCATGTGCCAGACGGCCCGCAGCCCGACGGCTTCCCCGCCCCTGGGGCGCCCTGGCATTGCCTTCGGTCGCCAGGCAAAGGTGTCGAGGTGCAGCCACGGATTACCTGCCGGCACGAATTTCCGAAGGAAGAGCGCCGCGGTGACGGCCCCGGCAAGACCGCCCTCTGGCGCATTGTTCAGGTCGGCGATGTCCGACTTCAGCATGTCGTCATACCCGTCGTGCAGCGGCATCCGCCACAGCGGGTCGTCATGAGCGATGCCCATTGCCAGAGTCTGGTCAGCAAATGCGTCGTCGTTTGCAAAGAGCGCCGGCAGGTCCGGGCCGAGCGCCACCCGCGCGGCACCGGTCAGCGTGGCAAAATCGACGATTAACGCAGGATCGCTTTCGGCGGCTCTCGTCAGGGCATCGGCCAGCACGAGCCTTCCCTCCGCGTCGGTGTTCGCGATTTCAACGGTCAATCCCTTGCGCGACTTCAGGATATCGCCCGGGCGAAACGCATTGCCGGCAATGGCATTTTCCACGGCAGGGATCAGCAGATGTAATCGAACGGGAAGCCGTGCCGCCATGATGAGCTCTGCCAGAGCCAGAGCATGGGCCGCACCACCCATGTCCTTCTTCATCAGTCGCATGCCTGATGCGGATTTGATGTCGAGGCCACCACTGTCGAAGCAGACGCCTTTTCCGACGACCGCCAGGCGCGGGTTCGCCGGATTGCCCCACTCGATCTCGATCAGGCGTGGGGCGAATTCGCGCGCAGCCGCCATGCCGACAGCGTGAATCAGGGGATAACCCCCTTCGAGGTCGTCGCCTTTGGTCACGATCAGCTGCGCATCGTGCGCCTTTGCGATCCGCGCGGCGTGCGCCTCGATATGCGGCGGGCCCATGTCGGCGGCGGGCGTATTGACCATGTCGCGCACCAGCGCCACCGCCTGCGCCTCGCGGACGACCGCATCGATCGTGGCAGGCTGGTTCGTCAGCAGGACGCGCGGTCCGACGGCCTTCTCATCCTTGCGATAGCGGTCGAACCGATATTGTGCGAGCAGCCAGCCGAGTGCCGCCTCACCCGGGTGACCCGACGCAAGTCGATAAATCCCCTCGGGCAATTTCTCGGCGAGTTTCGCCAGGCACCAGCTCGACAATTCTTCGGCGTTGGCGACAACCGCAACGGCGAACCATTCATCCGGCGCTTCTCCGGGCAGGATCGCGGTAGCGGACGCCGTTGGTTTCAAACCCAATGCGGCTGCCGAAGCACGCGCCCTTGGCGGTTGTGCGGACAGCCACGCGCTGAATGTCGAAGGATCGACCAGATGAATGAGGCGCGCCGGCTCTCCTCGATCAGGGATAAGAAAGAGGGTGAAATCGGTCATACCGCTGCCTAACAGCGAATTGGGGATAGTCACCACCCTTGCCGCCGCCTTGACCCCTGATGTGACCAAATCTAAGTCATTGTCATGCCATCGCGCGGGGTATTTTGATGCAAGACTCGCATTTGGCTTTCCTCGCTGGCGACGGGGGGGGGTGGCGACTTTCCTGGGTTCGTATGACTGGGCCAAGTCACCTCTTGGTGCCCCGGCCCAATGGCCCGCCAGCCTCAAGGCTATCGTCCGGATCATGCTGACGACGCGGCATCCCGTCTTCGTGTTTTGGGGGCCGACTCACATCTCGCTCTATAACGACGCCTATGCCCAATCGCTTGGTCCAGAGAAGCATCCGGCAATGCTGGGGCAGCCTGGGCGTGACTATTGGCAGGAAATCTGGCCGATCATCGGGCCACAAATCGAACTCGTGATGCAGGGCAGGGGAGCGACCTGGCATGAGAACCAGCTTGTCCCGATCATGAGAAACGGCAAGATCGAGGACGTCTACTGGACCTATAGCTATAGCCCGATCAATGACGCTGGTGCGCCGGGGGGCATCGGCGGCGTGCTTGTTCTTTGCGTAGAGACGACGAGTCTGATCCGCCAAGAAGCAGAGCTTCGGGCAAGTGAACAGTCTTATCGAACGATGGCGGAATCGCTGCCACAGCTGGTCTGGACATGCGATCCCGACGGGCGATGTAATTATCTCAGTCGTCAATGGGTCGAATATACGGGTGAACCGCAGGAAGATCAGCTGGGACTGGAATGGCTCAATCGCGTTGTCCATCCCGACGATCGGCCACGAACGTATGACCACTGGATGGGTGCCGTCGCTGGTCGCCATCCCTACGATATCGACTATCGCATCAGACGTCACGACGGTGAATATCGCTGGTTCAAGACCCGCGGCACGCCGATCCGCAACGTTCACGGCAAGATAACCTACTGGTTCGGCACCTGTACCGATATCTCAGATGTGGTTGAGGCGCGCGAAGTTCTGGCGCGGTCGGAGGCCGAACTCGACAAGCTGGTGCAGGAACGAACCGCCCAGCTTGAAATTGCGCAAGAGGCCCTTCGCCAGTCGCAAAAACTGGAAGCGATGGGACAGCTGACTGGCGGCGTCGCCCATGACTTCAACAATCTGCTCATGCCCATGCTGGGCAATCTCGACCTGCTGCGAAGATCCGGCATCGGCGGCGAGCGCGAACAGCGATTGATCGCAGGTGCCCTGACGTCGGCGGAACGCGCGCAGACGCTGGTCCAGCGTCTGCTGAGCTTTGCGCGTCGCCAGCCGCTAGAGCTCAGGCCCGTCGACGTTCCGGTCATGGTGCGGGAGATGAGCGATTTGGTTCGCACGACGCTTGGACCGCAAATAACGCTCGTGCTGGACCTTGCGGCCGATTTGCCCCCTGCGATGGCCGATGCAAACCAGCTCGAGATGGCGCTGCTGAACCTCACGGTCAACGCACGTGATGCCATGCCCGATGGCGGACAGCTGACGATTACGGCGCAAAGCGAAGTGGTCGGGCTGGACGGCGGGCCGGGTCTGGCCAAGGGCACCTATGTTTCCCTGATGGTCAGCGACACGGGTACCGGCATGGACGCGGCGACGGCAGCCAGGGCTATCGAGCCATTCTTTTCCACCAAGGGCATTGGCAAAGGCACGGGCCTCGGTCTGTCGATGGTCCACGGCCTTGCATCGCAACTCAACGGTGCGCTGAAGATTTCCAGCCGACCTGGCGTTGGAACTACCGTCGTTCTCTGGTTGCCGGCAAGCAGCCATCCGGCCGTCGCAGATCCGTCGTAGCGATGATCTGATGCGCGCGGTATGGGCTGCCGCTTTTCGATTCAGTTCCAGGAAAACGGATTATGAAACCGACCAACTACGCCCGTGCCTTCGGTACCGCGTTGCTGTTCGCCACCGGCGGACCCGCCCTTGCGTGTGCCAGCTGCGGCTGCACGCTCACCTCGGAATGGCTCAGTCAGGGCCTTGTCGCACAACCCGGTACGACGCTCATCATCCGTTACGATTATGTTCCACAACTGCACCTTCAGTCCGGGCGCGCGCCGCTCGATCGGAACATGATCGCCCTTCCCGCCGATCGCGAGATCGAGCGTTTTACGTATAACCATTATGTCACCGCCACGCTTGACCATCAGTTCGCGTCCGACTGGGGAGTGGCGGTGCAGGTCCCGTTCGTCCTGCGGCCGCACGCAACCATTGGCGAGGGGGAGGTCGACCAGAGTACTTCACGCACTCGGGGCCTGGGCGACATCCGGTTGGTTGCGCGCTGGCAGGGATTGAGCGGCAAGCAAAGTATTACCGGTTTGCAGGCCGGTCTGGTCCTGCCAACGGGGTCCTTCCGTCAGAAATTCCTGACCGGACCGGAGCAAGACGAGGATGTTGATCGTGGCCTTCAGCCGGGGACTGGCACGGTGCAGGCGCTGGTCGGGGCCTATCACTATGGAAAATTGACGCGTTCGCTCGATTACATCGTCCAGATACAGGGGCAGGCGGCGCTCGATGACCGTGCGGGCTACCGGCCCGGCAATGCGCTGCAGTTGTCCGGTGCCCTGCACTTTACCCAATGGCGCCGACTGACGCCGCAGATTGAATTGAGTGCAAAAGTTGCGAACAAAGACAGTGGGTTCGCTTCTGACCGCGCCAACAGCGGCGGTGAACAAGTCAGCCTATCGCCCGGTCTCGTCGCTGCACTTGGCGGTCGGGTTTCCGTGTTCGGCTATGTCCAGGTGCCCGTCTACAACCGGGTTATCGGCTATCAATTGGTGCCGCGGGTAACAGCGACTGCCGGGGCTCAATTCCGTTTCTAGGGATCATTATCGGGTCGTGACGCGCTCCTTCAGCAGAGGAGTCACGATCCGCTCGAGCATCGCATCATCAACCGGCTCGCCCGCTTTCGACGTGAACCGCAGCTGCCCGCCACGATCATAGACCAGAGTGGCGGGAAGCGCTGTGGGGATCGATGCCCGGTTGAGGTGTGTGTCATCGATCCGAGCAATCGGGAAGGCAAAGTGCGACGTGACTTTTGCCAGCCTTGCCCGTGTCACGCCGCGATCGAGCGAAACCGCAATCATATCGAGCCCTTCGCCGCGGTAGGTCCGATAGAAACGATCGAGTGCTGGCATTTCTGCTCGACAGGGCACGCACCAAGTCGCCCAGAAATTGACGATGATCACATGATCACGGCAATCGATGAGCGAGAAGTGCTGCCCGTCGATGGTCTTGGCAGTGAGCGGTATGTCGCGGCCCAGAGCCGGGGCTGCGACGATGGCGAAGGCGAGTACGAGCAGGCGCACCACAGCCTCTAGCCGAGCGGCACGCCGTAGAGATCATGATCGTCGGCGTCTTCGATCCTCACTTGCACAATGTCGCCAGGCATGAGCGTCGGTGCGTCACGCAGAAAAACCAGGCCGTCGATCTCTGGTGCATCGGCCTGGCTCCGGCCGGTCGCGCCGCCCTGCTGATCGACCTCGTCGATGATTATGGGCAGCGTCCGACCGATCTTTGCCGCAAGTTTGGCGGCGCTGATCTTGGCCGTGCGTTCCATGATTCTCGTGTAGCGCGCCTCTTTGACCTCGTCGGGTACCGGGTTGGGCAGGGCGTTCGCCGCGGCACCCGCGACAGGCTCGAATCGAAACGCGCCAACCCGGTCGAGCTGGGCTTCATCGAGCCAGTCGAGAAGATATTCAAAGTCCGCATCCGTTTCACCGGGAAAGCCGACGACGAACGTGGAACGGATGGTCAGGTCGGGGCATATCCCGCGCCAGCGGCGAACGCGTTCAAGCACCTTGTCATCATTCGCGGGCCGTTTCATCGCCTTCAAAACAGAGGGCGCGGCATGCTGAAACGGTATGTCGAGATAGGGCGTGACAATGCCCTCGGCCATCAGCGGTATGACCTGATCGACATTGGGATAGGGGTAGACATAGTGCAGCCGCACCCACGCGCCCAGCGAGCCGAGTTCGCGGGCAAGGTCGGTCATGTGCGGACGCACCTCACGTCCGTGCCACGCGCGTGGCTGGTGGCGGATGTCGATGCCATAGGCCGAGGTGTCCTGACTGATGACCAGGAGCTCCCTGGTGCCGGCGGCAACGAGTTTTTCGGCTTCGCGCAGGATCGCGTCGGGGCGGCGGCTGACGAGGTCGCCGCGGATCGACGGGATGATGCAGAAGGCGCAGCGGTGATTGCAGCCCTCCGAGATCTTCAGATAGCTGTAATGACGCGGGGTCAGCTTGACACCCGCATCCGGCACCAGGTCGAGATAGGGGGAGCGGCTATGCGGTGCCGCATCGTGCACCGCGCTGACGACCGCCTCATATTGGTGCGGGCCGCTGATGGCGAGGACCTCCGGAAAGCGCGCGCGGATCGCATCGGCTTCGTTGCCCATGCAGCCGGTAACGATGACCCGGCCATTTTCGGCGATCGCCTCGCCGATGGCTTCCAATGATTCCTCCTTAGCGGAATCAAGAAAACCGCAGGTATTGACGAGCACGACATCGGCCCCGGCGTAATCGGCCGATAGGCCATAGCCGTCGGCGCGCAATTGCGTCAGGATGCGTTCGCTGTCGACCAGAGCCTTGGGACAGCCGAGCGACACCATGCCGACCTTGGGTGGAGTTGGAAGACTTGTTGCCATGGGAAGTCGGTATCGGTAGCAGCAAATGATGCCGTTGCGAAGGGCGGGCGCTTAGCTCAGTTGGTAGAGCATCTCGTTTACACCGAGAGGGTCGGCGGTTCGAGCCCGTCAGCGCCCACCATCGTTACTAAAGGTCTCGTACGAGTTTCACCGCCATCGCTGCCCATGCGGGGTCCGTCACCACCTGCTGCTTGGCACCTGCTCCCAGGGGGAGGACCTGCAGCATCGCTCCGTCGCGACCGATCAGACGACCAAAGATGAAACGACCTGCAGGGCGGGGCAGCAGGACGTCACGGTTGAGCATTTTTGCGTAACTGTCGGGTGCGACCTTGGCGCACCAGATCGTATCGCCGTGTCGGTAATCGCCGATGCCATCGTCGACCTTCACTGCAACCATGTCGCCCTCGGCAAGGGGAGGGGCAACGACGGCGTGGGCCCGTGGCGCATGAGCGCCGTCCCGCCCCAGAACCGCCGCGACCGGGAGGTCGGCACGGTCGGGCATTTCGACAAGGTCGCCCGCGGTCACCCCCAGCGCCGCCGCAATCCGGTTCAGCCAGCCAACCGACACAGTGCGCGTGCCCGTCTCCAGACGGCCAATTGTCTGCGCGGTCGTTGGTGGTGAGCAAGCAAGCGCCACGTCGAGCAGAGTCAATCCCTTGGCCCGGCGAACTTCGCGGATACGGGTAATCATTGTCAACTCTCCTAACCGATACGGCAATTTCCCTGTCCTACAACTCGCCAGTGTTGGCAAGCCGATCTGGTGATTCTGTAAGGAGCTGAGATGCGCCAGCAATTGGTGGAAAGACGGGCCCGCGGGTCGTCGAGAAGTTTTTCGGTGAATATTGCCGAATCGCCGCTTGGCTGGCTGAAGGCGCGGGGCTTGGTGAACGAGCGGCAGTTTGCGGCGGGCGAACAGCTGCGCACGGATTATGAAAGAGCGGCGCTGGGACCGCAGGTGACGATGAAATGGACGGCCGGCGCCAGTATTGGCAGTCGGCGTGGCACGCCGACAGCGCCTGACCATGCCGTCGCCCAACTGGATGCCAAGGCCCGTTTTGATAAGGCAATCGATGCGGCCGGTCCCGGGCTGGCCGACATATTGTGGCGCACAGTGTGTGCTTGCGAAGCGTTGCCGGCATCGGAAAAGGCGCTCGGCTGGCCGACAAGAAGCGGCCGGTTGGTCCTGACGCTGGCACTTGACCGTATCGCCGACTTCTATCGGTTACGGTAAATACCGAGGGGACAGACGGCTGCGTGAATTAAGCATGACGAATTAATGACGTTGAAGAGAGCGACAACGCCTGAACGAAGGGGGGCGACGCAGGAAATGACGTCAATGGTTTATGCCTACCCGAGCCCCGCGCCCTTACCGACGGCGCAGCAACAGTGCGATCTGGCGCAAGCAAAGGTCCGCTGCCAACCCGTGTCACCGCTTCGGGTGCCCGTCGACCGGCCAAAGCCGCTGACGATCAGCGATGACGTCGTCGATCAGCGCCTGTCAGAAGAGCTTGCCTATATGCGCCGCGCTCTCGATGCCCTGGGGGACACGCTGTGTGCAGACCCGATCATCCTTGCGCGTTATGCGAGCGCGCTCCAGCAATTCGACATCATCGGACAAACGCTCGGCCATCTGGCCACGATCGTCGGTACGTCGAACCGAGCGGAAGCCATCGAGCGGGTCGGGATGCGAGAGTTGAAGGCCAGGTTGCAACGACGCGCGTTGACCTGACCTCCGAACCGTGACTTCGGCCCCTGACCGCGGCGCAGCCTCAGGCTTCCACGCCCTTCATCTTGCCGAAGGTTCTGGCGGCGGTATAGCCGAGATACCCGGTACCGAAGAGTGTCCACATCGGGTCCGGTATCCCGGCCAGATAGGCGTTCATGCCGCTCGCGATGCCCTGTGCCATTTTTGGTTCGACAGCCGCGATCAGGCCCATCGGCATGGCCCAAAGGATCATTGCGTACATCACGTAGAGAAAGCTCGGTCGGGCGCGGCTCGTCCATGGGTCGGTGGACTGTGCTTCGGCGACGATCGCGGACAACTGGGTGCGGATCTGCTCCATTTCCTGTGACCCCTGGAGCTTCAGCAATTCCAGTTTTGCCGCGTCCCTTGCACGCGGGTCGGGAATGATCTTGTCGAGCAGGCCGGCGATCGGGCTGACGAGGGCATCGAGAATGGCCATTTCTGGGCTCCTGTGAAATGTGCGAAAACTGTCTGGTCGAACCGGCCTATCCCAGTCGGTTGGCGAGCCATCCGTAGAGAAATGCTTCATTCGCCGGACGCCGCTCGGCAAGGTCGAGGTAGCGCTCACCCTGTAGTGCCTCCAGGGCCTTCTTCAGCACGCTCTCGCCGTTTGGCTTGCGCTTATCGAGGAACGCGCCGAGCGCGCTGATGGTCGCGGCATCGATGCGCGTGCCGGATACGATGTCCGGGTAGTCGGATGCCCCGCGATTGAGCGCGTTCAACGCCCGCTGCAAAAAGGCGACGGCGACGGCCGGACCCATATTCACGCCCGTATCAAACAGTTCCGCGGCGATATTCGGGGCGATAGCACCGACGCGATCGAAGCCGGGACTGAGCCAGTAAATGCGCTTGTAGATTGCGACCGCCTCCTCGCGCGGAAAGCTGCGCATCGCTCCGTGATAGCCATGGGCGCGCGCAACAGCCTCGGTAATTCCCCAGCGCGTTGCGCCGCCGCGATCGTCGGGCCGCTGCGAATATCCGCCCTCACGCCCGATCACCTCTTCGATCAAAATGTCGATGTTCATCTCGCGATTCTCCAACCACCAAAGCCTCATTATCACCAAAGAGGTTAGGTGTAGGACAGCGAGAAATGAATGCCGAGGCCGTGCTGCGACCGTTTCAGGCCACAAGCCAGCTACCAGACTTCGGCGGCACGCCTTTTTCGTTCAGGACCTAGTTCGCGACCCGGGAATCGATCTTGTCCACCCATTCGGGGTAGAAGACGGGTTCGCGGTTCGACCAGCCCGGTGCAGTTGCTGCCGCCTCGCTGATCGACTGGAGCAGTTTTCGCCGCTTTTCCGGATGGAGGTGGGGCAGCGACGCCGCCGCACAGAACGCCCCCGGCAGCCACGGACGGACCGCCGCGCCGATCAGCCGCTCATACAAAAAGCGGTACGAGGAAAAACTGTCGAGGCGGTTCTGGCCGAGGTCGAATGCCGACATCGTGACCAGGGGCGCCATCAGCGGTTCGACGTGGTCCAGGCCGCTGTCCTCGGGAACCTGCGACCTGACCGTATCGAGCCGTGCATAGACGCGCGCCTGCGCCTTTATGCTGGCGGTCTCGATCGGATCGCGCGACCAGCGATCGATTGCGTCGGTGCGTGCCAGACCGATATCGAGCGAGCGACGGATATACCGCTGCGTCCCGCTTTCAAAGCTGGCGAACTCCCTTAACTCAGTCAATGTCATCGCGCCATCGGCCGGCCGCGTTCCGCTGCCCATGATCTTTGCCCTTCCTACAGCCCCATGCTGCAGCAGGTGTCATGATGCGCCCCATATCTTAGCAGGGGATTAACCACCGCGACGACCCGCAGGGACAATGAATCACGGATCGTGTTGCGCTGCAACAGCTATCGCGACGAAATTGTTACATCGCTTTATTCAGCGACTTTCGCGCGCTCTGCGGCCTCGTCATAACCTGAGGATGGCATCGGGTCGCCCGAATCGCCCGGCTGAACCGACGACGGAGGGTCGGATGCATCCATCGATGCGTCGAGCCCCGCGTCGAGCTGCGCGTCGATATCCTCCGGGTCCTGCACCAGACGCTCCACGATGGACTCGTCCTGCATCGCCATTTGGTCGGGGTGATAGGCTGGATTCAGATCGGTCGAGACGGGTTCACTTGCGTGGGGCTGGTCGGCGGGCTTGTCGGCATCGGTCATGGTTCGACTTTCGGCTTCGTCATTCCCCGTGATCAACCGATGAGAACGGGTGCCGGTTCCGCGGTGACCGTGACCCGTTGTTCGATCAGTGTCGCGACGCCGAACACGGTCATGAACGCAATGTCGGTAGCGTCGCGGCCCACTGCGATCCGCGCCATCTGGTCAGGCGTGGCCATCCCGGTGGCATCGACCAGGTGCCAGCTTCCCTCCAGCCAGACCTCGACCACCGCGTGAAAGTCAGGAGGGCTGACATGCGGCGCATAAACCGACACCAGCCGCGCCGGGATAAGTGCCGCCCGCGCGAATGCCGCCATGAGATGGGCATAGTCGCGACAGACTCCCTCCCTGCGCACGAAGCTGTCGGTGGCGCTGGTTTCGCCATCGGATGCGCCGGCGGCATAGACCATCTCGCGCCCGATCCAGTCCCGCATCGCCAGTATTTTTGCGCCGCCCTGATAGCTGCCGAACTGCCGGTTGACGAAGGTTTCGAACAAATGGCTTTCGATGTAGCGACTGGGCAGCAGATAGGGGAGCACCAGCCCCGGCAAATCACGCGGCGGCGACGCACCAAGCCAGTCGAGCGCGGGCGGCGAGCGGTCGATGTCGATGGTCGCCTGATAGCGTGCGGTAAAGTGATCGACAGCGGCCGCCCAGGTGCGTTGCCCGACCGATTCTTCGCCGTGGATCGCGCGCAGCGGCTCAGGCGAAGTGACGGTCAGGCTTTCGGAGATGATACGCTGGTCGACCATCGCCGCTGCCTCCACCTGGAGCAGCACATCGGCGGTTTCAGGTAGTGAATAATCGAGCAGCACGTCGATTGTTAGACGCATCGGGCAGTGCTTTCGGTTCTGGGTAAGACGGCGCCGTCCGGCCTCTGCCCGACGCCCCACCAGGTAAGTGGTTCCCGCTCTCTCGACAAGGCGCGCGACGGTCGGCATAGCGCAAAGCACAAGCGATGCGGGCCCCTCAATGACCGAGAAATTCCCGGTGCTGGTGACCGGTGGTGCCGGCTATATCGGCAGCCACGCCGTCCTGGCGCTGCGCGATGCGGGCTGGCCGGTCATCGTGATCGACAATCTGACCACCGGCTTCCGTTGGGCGGTACCCGATGGCGTTCCGTTCGTCGAGGCGAGCATCGACGATACCGAAGCGGTTGCCGCGGCGATTGCGACGCATGAAGTGGGCGCAATCATCCACTTTGCGGGCTCCGTGGTCGTACCAGAGTCGGTCAGCGATCCCTTGAAATACTATCTCAACAACACCGTGCGCAGCCGGTCGCTGATCGAAAGCGCGGTCAGGGGCGGCGTTCGGCACTTCATCTTTTCCTCGACTGCCGCGACGTACGGCATTCCTGAAGTCGTCCCGGTGCGCGAGGACGCTGCGACCCGGCCGATCAATCCTTATGGCACCTCGAAGCTGATGACGGAGGCAATGCTGCGCGATGTCGCGGTTGCGCACCCGATCAATTATTGTGCCCTGCGCTACTTCAACGTTGCCGGGGCTGACCCGAAGGGTCGATCGGGTCAGTCGACGGTAGGTACGACGCATCTGCTCAAGATCGCAGCGGAGGGGGCGACGGGGAAGCGCAGCCATGTCAGCATTTACGGCACTGACTATGCGACGCCCGACGGGACCGGCGTGCGCGACTATATTCACGTCAGTGACCTGGCCGAGGCGCATGTCGCGGCGCTGGAACGGCTGGCCGCCTCGCCGAGTGCCAGTCACGTGATGAATTGCGGCTATGGCCGGGGCTATTCGGTGAACGAAGTCCTCGATGCCGTGGACCGTGTGACCAATATGAAGCTCGACCGGCGCTATGAAGGGCGGCGCGCCGGCGATCCCGACGCGCTGGTCGCCGACAACAGTCTCATTCTGGCGACTCTGGACTGGCGGCCACGGCGCGACGATCTCGACATGATCGTGAGGGATGCTCTCGCCTGGGAACGGGCATTGACGGAGAAGGCCCGATAACAGTGCCGCGTCAGAGCTTCCTCCCGATGAGCTCCTTCATGATTTCATTGGTGCCGCCAAAGATTCGGGTGACCCGTGCGCCGCGCCACATCTTCGCGATCGGATATTCGTCCATATAGCCCGCGCCTCCGTGAAGCTGGAGGCATTTGTCCATGACTTCCCATTGGAATTCGGTGTGCCACAGCTTCGCCGCGGCCCCTTCCTCCGGCGTCAGTTCCTTTTTCAAATGACGGGCTATCGCCCAGTCGAGATGCGCCCAGCCGACCTGGAGTTTCGATTTGAGGTCGGCGAGGGTGAAGCGGGTGTTCTGGAAATCGATGACCGGCTTGCCAAAGGCCTTGCGGTCACGGACGAAGGTCACGGTTTCGTCATAGGCGCGCTGGGCCGATGCCTGCGCGCCAATCGCGATCGACAGGCGCTCCTGGGGCAGTTCGCTCATGAGATAGACGAACCCCTTGCCCTCCTCGCCCAGGCAATTGGTCATCGGCACGCGGACGTCCTCGAAAAACAGTTCGGAGGTATCCGCCGCGTCCTGGCCGATTTTATCCAGATTTCGGCCACGCTTGAAACCGTCGCGGTCGGCCTCGACGAGGATGATCGACACGCCCTTCCACTTCGGCTCGATCTCGGTGTCCGTCTTGGCGCAGACGAGAATGAGGTCGGCGTTCTGGCCGTTGGTGATGTAGGTCTTGCTGCCGTTGATGACGTAATGGCTGCCATCCTTTTTCGCAGTCGTGCGAATGCCCTGCAGGTCGGAACCGACGCCCGGTTCGGTCATGGCAATGGCGGTAACGACCTCGCCCGACACGAGCTTGGGCAGCCAGTGGCGCTTCTGCTCCTCGCTGCCGTAGCTGACGATGTAATTGACGACGATGTCGGACTGAAGCGAGAAGCCGAGCGCGGTCCCCCCGTAAGAGATTTCCTCGTCGATGATCGCGTTATAGCCGAAATCGAGGCCGAGGCCGCCATATTCCTCTGGAACCGTCGGGCAAAGCATGCCGACTTCGCCGGCCTTGGGCCATAGCGCCTTCTCGACGATGCCCGCTTCGTCCCACCGGTCGATATTGGGTACGACTTCTTTCTGAATGAAGCTGCGGACCGTCGAACGGAACGCCTCATGGTCCTCGGTATAGGCGGTGCGTCCCGCAACATCGAGCGTCATTACCTTCTCCTGCAGCTTTACGTTTGCGTAAACCTAGCCGGACCTGCTCGGGGTCGCAACGCGTTTCGACGTTGAAATATTATTGCGTGAATCGCAAAGTCACGGTCAAGGGGGGACGATGCCGATTGATTCGCCCGACAACCGCGACCGCGCCAATCTGCAGCCACTGACGCTGCACGTGCCAGAGCCGAAATACCGGCCCGGTGACGAAGCCGATTTCAGTGATATCGAGGTACTTCCGGCAGGAGCGACCCGACGACCCGACAGCGCGGCGGACGCGGCGTCGATGCGCGATCTCGCTTATGGGCTGGTCCGGGTACTAGATGACGAAGGGCGGGCGACCGGACCCTGGGATCCCCGGCTTTCGCCCGACATTCTGCGTCGCATGTTGCGCAGCATGGCGCTGACCCGTGCGTTCGACGAGCGGATGTTCCGGGCACAGCGGCAGGGCAAGACCAGTTTTTACATGAAGTCGACCGGCGAGGAGGCAGTGTCGGTTGCGGCGACCTATGCTCTCGATCGCGATGACATGTGTTTCCCGTCATATCGCCAGCAGGGCATTCTGATCGCTCGCGACTGGCCGCTGGTCGACATGATGAACCAGATCTATTCGAACCGCGCCGATCGACTCAAGGGGCGGCAGCTGCCGATCATGTATTCAACGCGTGAAGGTGCGTTCTTCTCGATCTCCGGCAACCTCGCTACCCAGTATCCGCAAGCGGTCGGATGGGCGATGGCGAGCGCGGCAAAGGGCGACACGCGCATTGCTGCGACCTGGTGCGGAGAGGGGTCGACGGCGGAAGGGGATGTCCATTCCGCCTGCATGTTCGCGACCGTCTACCGCGCGCCGGTGATCATGAACGTCGTGAACAATCAATGGGCGATCTCTTCATTTGCCGGCTTTGCAGGGGGTGAGGCGACGACCTTTGCGGCGCGGGCAGTGGGCTATGGCATTGCGGGGCTGCGTATCGACGGCAACGATCCTCTGGCCGTCTATGCAGCGACAGCCTGGGCGGCGGAGCGGGCGCGCGGCAATCACGGGCCTACGCTGATCGAACATTTCACTTATCGCACAGAGGGACATTCGACGTCGGACGATCCAAGCGCCTATCGCGGTATCGACGAAGCGACGAAATGGCCGCTGGGCGATCCCATTGCACGGCTGAAGACGCATCTGATCGGCCTTGGCGAATGGGACGAGGAGCGCCACGCTGCGCAGGACAAGGAACTCGCCGAAACCGTCAAGGCAGCGCAGAAAGAGGCGGAGAAGAACGGTATTCTCGGCCATGGCCTTCACCAGCCGTTCGATACGATGTTCGAGGATGTGTTCGAGGACATGCCCTGGCACCTGAAAGAGCAGCGCGATCAGATGCGTGCCGAACGCACAGCCGCGGGTATCTGACATGCCCGCGATGAACATGATCGAGGCGATCAACTCGGCAATGGACGTGTGCCTCGCCTCCGACCCGGATGTCGTCGTGCTGGGCGAAGACATCGGCTTTTTCGGCGGGGTGTTCAGGGCAACGGCAGGACTGCAGGCCAAACACGGCAAGCGTCGCGTGTTCGATACGCCCATCAACGAATGCGGCATTATCGGGGTCGCGGTCGGCATGGCCGCCTATGGCATGCGGCCGGTCCCCGAAATCCAGTTCGCGGACTATATCTACCCTGGCCTCGACCAGCTGGTCAGCGAAGCGGCACGGCTGCGCTACCGTTCGGCAGGTGAGTTTGTCATGCCGATTACCGTCCGCTCGCCATTCGGTGGCGGTATCTTCGGCGGGCAGACGCATTCGCAATCGCCGGAAGCGATCTTTACCCACGTTGCCGGACTGAAGACCGTCATCCCGTCGAACCCTTACGATGCCAAGGGGCTGTTGATCGCGGCGATCGAGGACAATGACCCGGTCATCTTCTTTGAACCGAAACGCATCTACAACGGGCCTTTCGACGGGCATTATGACCGGCCGGTGCAGCCCTGGGCGAAACATCCGATGAGCGACGTGCCCGAGGGGCGCTACACTGTCCCGCTGGGCAAGGCGGCCGTGGTGCGCGAGGGGTCGGAAGTGACGGTGCTGGCTTACGGCACGATGGTGCACGTGGCGCTTGGCACGATCGAAGAGAAGGGCATCGATGCCGAGGTGATTGACCTGCGGACGCTGTTGCCGCTGGACATCGACACGATCGAGGCAAGCGTCAAGAAGACCGGACGTTGCGTGATCGTGCATGAGGCGACGCGCACATCGGGCTTTGGCGCGGAGCTGTCCGCGCTGGTGCAGGAACGGTGCTTCTATCATCTCGAGGCACCGGTGCAGCGCGTGACCGGTTTCGACACACCCTATCCGCACAGCCTGGAATGGGCATATTTCCCGGGGCCGATCCGCATCGGAACGGCGCTCGATACCGTGATGAAGGACTGAACCTTGGCACGTTTCAACTTCCGCCTGCCCGATATCGGCGAAGGCATTGCCGAGGCCGAGATCGTTGCCTGGCACGTCAAGGTCGGCGACCGTATCGAGGAGGACGCGAACCTGGCCGACATGATGACCGACAAGGCGACGGTCGAAATGGAATCGCCCGTGTCGGGCGTCGTCGTGGAACTGGCCGGAGAAGTCGGCGACATGGTGCCGATCGGATCGACCCTCGCGGTGATCGAAGTTGAGGGGGAAGGCGACGAAGGTGCGACCGAGGAACAGGTCGATGCCGAGAGTCCTGGAGTTTCTCTCGTGGAAGACGCTCGCCCCTCTGCCCAGGCGCCAACTGTGTCGGCAAGTGGTGAAGTGCCGCCGCCGGCGACAGCGCCCGTGCCCGCGCAACAGCAGAGCGTGCCCGCACGCGATCAGGTGCTCGCATCCCCCGCCGTCCGTGCTCGGGCCACCGACCTCGGTATCGACCTTTCGCAGGTCAAGCCGTCGGCGGACGGTCGCCTGCGCCATGCCGACCTCGACGCCTATCTCCGCTACAACCGCGATGCCGGCTATGGCGCAGCCGCCGCCCCACGTGTCGATGAAACGATCAAGATCATTGGCATGCGTCGCCGCATCGCCGAAAACATGGCGGCGTCCAAACGGCACATTCCGCATTTCACTTACGTCGAGGAAATCGACGTCACCGCGCTCGAAGCGATGCGTGCCGATTTGAACGACCATCGCGGCAACCGGCCCAAGCTGACGATGCTGCCGCTCCTGATTGTCGCGATCTGCAAGGCAATTCCCGACTTCCCGATGATCAACGCCCGTTATGATGACGAGGCAGGTGTCGTGACGCGCTCCGGTGCGGTCCATCTTGGCATGGCGACGCAGACCAGCGCGGGCCTCATGGTCCCGGTAATCCGCGACGCGCAATCGCGGAATATCTGGCAGCTGGCGACCGAGATCACCCGCCTCGCCGAGGCGGCGCGCAGCGGCAAGGCGACGAGCGCGGAGCTGTCGGGATCGACGCTCACGGTCACCTCGCTGGGCCCTTTGGGCGGGATTGTGACGACGCCGGTCATCAACCGTCCCGAGGTGGCAATCATCGGTCCCAATCGCATCATCGAGCGACCGGTGATCCGTGACGGTGAGGTCACCGTAGCAAAGCTGATGAACGTGTCGATCAGCTGCGACCACCGCGTCGTCGACGGGTGGGACGCGGCGAGTTTCGTCCAACTCCTGAAAAAGTTGCTCGAAACGCCCGTACTGTTGTTCGCGGACTAGGCATTTTTCGCAGCGCAGCATAAGGGCAGGGGATGGTTGCAACGCAAAGCCGTCCCGGTCGCACCGAGTTTGTCGTGCTGATTGCGTCGATCATGATGGTCGTCGCATTCGCCATCGATTCGATGCTGCCGGCGCTGCCATTCATCGGCCGTTCGTTAGGCGTAACCACGGAGAATTATCGGCAGTTCGTCATTACTGCGTTCATGCTCGGGTTCGGTGGCGCGCAGTTCTTTGTGGGTACTCTGTCGGATCGTTACGGCCGACGCGGGCTGATGTTGTGGTCGCTGGTCGGCTATACCGTGTTCAGCGTTGCCGCGGCCGCAGCGCCGACGTTCGAATGGCTGCTGGCCGCACGCGCGATACAGGGCGTGGCGGCGGCGGGTGCGCGGGTGCTGGTCACATCGATCGTTCGCGACCAGTTCGAAGGGCGCGCCATGGCACAGGTCATGAGCCTGGCGACGGTCGTCTTTATGGCTGCACCCATCCTCGCACCGACCATGGGAACGCTGATCCTGGCGGTCGCGCCTTGGCGATGGATTTTCATTGTGCTGGGTCTGGTCGGCGCGGTGCTCTGGCTGTGGGTCTTTGCCCGGCTGCCCGAGACGCTCGATCCTGCTGACCGGATCGCGATCAGCTGGGGTCAGGTGACGCACAGCCAGGGCGTTGTCCTCGCTGACCGCCAGTCAACGGGCTATACGCTTGCGCTGACCTTCATGACCTGCGCGATCTTTGGGTTCCTGACGTCCGTCCAGCAGATTTTCGCCGATGTGTTCAACAACGCGCGCTTCCTGCCGATCGGGTTTGCGATCATGGCAGGAACGATGGCAGTTGGCTCGTTCCTGAATTCGATGATCGTGGGGCGCTTCGGTATGCGCAAGATCGGTCATGCCGGCTTGTTGGGCTTTACCTGTATCGCGGCCTTTCACGCGGCATGGTCGTTCGGGGGACACGAAACCATGGTCAGCTTTATCCTGTTGCAGGCATCGATGATGTTCTGTTTCGCGATGACGGTCGCTAATTTCGGGGCAATGGCGATGGAAAATCTTGGCCAGGTGGCAGGCACGGCCAGTTCGCTCCAGGGGTCGTTCTCCACGGTGTTCGGCGCGCTGGGTGGGACAGTCATCGGTCAGATGTTCAACGGCACGACGGTCCCGCTTTATGTCGCCATTGCGGTTGCGGGAATGTTGGCCCTGTTGTCAGTGTTTCTGGCCGAGGGGCAACGTCTGTTCGTCGCACGACATCCCCGGGCGGAGCTTATCTGATGAGCTATTGGCTGCTGAAATCCGAGCCACATAAATACAGCTGGGACGATATGGTTCGTGACGGCCGGACGATCTGGGACGGCGTGCGCAATCACCAGGCCGCCATCAATCTGCGCGCGATGAAAACGGGCGACCGCGCGCTGTTTTATCATAGCAACGAAGGCAAGGAAGCGGTCGGCATCGTTGAAATCGTGCGCGAACATTATGTCGATCCGAAGGACGAGACCGGCAAGTTTCCAGCGGTTGATGTGGCTCCTGTCGAGCCTCTCCCCCAGCCCGTCACGCTCGCCGCAATGAAAGCCGACTCGGCCTTTGCCGATTTCGGCCTGATCCGACAGTCGCGATTGAGCGTCGTGCCGGTCAGCGATGCGCATTGGACCCGGATCATGGCGATGAGCGCGCACCCAGCGATCTAAGTCCCGATTTCAGGGTCAGAACATTGCGCGCAGGACATCGTTCATCTTTGCCCGCGCGCTCGGCGAGAGTTCGATGAACTGGCGTCGGCGGTCGACTTCATCCGATGTTCGCGTGACTATGCCTTCACGTTCCAGCGCGGCGATATAGCGGAGCGCCGTGGTCGTTGGGGATGCGGACGCGATACACAGGCTCGACACCGAGACGCGCGAGTTTTTGAGCCAGGCGACATATAGATCGAGCATCATGTCCCATGCCGGCTCACCGAACAGTGATGCAGGCCAGATTCGATCCCGGTGCCGTCGAACCTGAATGAGCGACTGGACAAGCGACAACGTGTCGCGCCGCTCCACCTCCGCGGCCGGCAGGAAATCGGCCAAGCGCCGGAGGTCGTCGGCAAGACGGGCAAATTCAGCTGTAACGGCGTTCATGAGCAGGGCTCCGCAGGGCGCCGACATGATCTTTCCACACGCCCCAGACCATGGTCAGTTGGGCGGGGATGATCCAAATCGTAGCGATGGCTTCGTAAATGCGTGCCGGCGTTTCGGACATCGAAAAGGCGGCGATGTGCGTGGTGACGGTCACGAGCTGGAAGGCCGCGACCCATAACGGCCAATACCGCCGGCTTTGCAGGGCAAGCAGGTAAAGCAGGAGGAACATCACCAGATCGACGATGAACAGCGCGTTGTGGGCAGATGACCATGTGTCTCGTCTCTCAAGAACCATCGTAGCGAGCGCGGCGCCGATCGTGAGCGACGCGACGAGCCGCCCGTCACGCCCGCCGAGGAACGCCGCAAAGGCGCACGTCATTAATGTCAGGCACCAGAAGAGCATTGCGATCAGCAAAAGATGTCTCCGCCCGTACGATGCCTGACAGTCGATGGCGCCAACGCGTCAGGCAACCGGAACAGCGGGCTGCTCGTGCGGGACGTCGTTAAGCAGGGCGACCATGCCGTTGGGGCAGCCATAGTCGACAACTTCGAGCGTGGACCGGCCCTTGATCGCGGTCAGGCTCCGCAGTGTCGCAACCATCTTGGCGCGACCATCGACGAAGTGGTGAAATCCCTCGGCCATTGACTGAAGCAAGCGCTGGCTGTCGCTTGCGGGGAGGTCTGATTGACGCGATGCCTCGATGATCGTCGAGCACAGGCGACTTTTCAGCAGCAGCGCCTCGTCGATTGCGTGGAGGGTCTGGCTGGAGTCGGACGCAACAACAGAACCCACGGAATGTTGGATGTTTAGCATTTTCATGTTCCCAGAGCAGGAGCACTCTAAGCGATCACAGGCGCTTGAAGCACTAGGGCTGAAATGTGTGCAGAAGGCCGGCTATGACGAGGGACATTGCCGCGATGGCGATGACCGACATGAGGGCGATCTGCAGGATGTGAAAGCTTCGCTGGATGCCAGTCAGGTCATTTTCCGGTCCTCCCACGGGGGGCGGCCGGAGAAGGTCCCATGTGGTCCCTTCCTGGTAAGCCGCCGTTCGTAATGGGCTCAGAGTGGCGGCATTGGCGGCGATGAACAGCCCTTGCGGGTCACTAGGCATTTTGTGCCCAGTCTCAAAATCGACGAGGGCGCGAGCGACTTCCCCCCGGTCGGCGGCGTCAACCAATTTCTTGGCCGATTCTATATGGTTATTGACCGTCGAGGGCGACAGGCCGAGTTGCCGGGCGATTTCCTTCGACGAATATCCGCGGGCAGCCGCCCGTAGACATTGCCGCTGTCGCTCGCTCAGCCTCCCCAGATTGTCCGACCGCACGTTGACCCCGCCGACCCTCCGACCAAAATGGTATCATTGTCACACGCGTGGGTCATGTCACGCGTTGTTTTGATGTCATCACGAGCTTTTTCAGTCTGGGATCGCCGTCAGATCGAAAGAGACCTCGCCGCCGAAATAGAATTCAATGAGATAGCAAAGCTCATTATGGATCATTTTGGTGGTAACAAAGAAAGTTGATCCGAAAGTTTCCACCTTTTCGGCAGCGGTCACGACGCTGTCGCAGCACGCCGCGCTGCGATCTCGGGGCGCGCGGGGTGCCAAGCTATGGTCTCGGCCCGGTCTTCATCAAAGCGTCGGACGACTTCGACTATGGCCTAAACGAGCGGACGTCGGTTGCGATATGCGGCTTGCGATCACGTCTTAACCGCCACTTTTCGCCAGCATGAGAGTCAGAAGACGGCGTGGTCGCCCCGTTCGACCGTTACCTCTCCCTGAATCAGCCTGGCATAATAGTCGAAGAGTGTTTCCGCTCCCGTCGCGGGGGTGGCCGACGGATCATATCGGCCGGTAGCCGGATCGAGGACGAGCATGGACTCGGTCGCGTAATAACGTCCGATCCGGGCGAGTTCCGCCTTTTCTGCCAGCGCCGGAAAGAGGCGGCCCATCGTGCCGAGCACGCCGATCACGACGTCGAGCAGACCGACCGGGATATGGCCGAAGCGCGGTTTCCGACCGACGAGGGAAAATAGCCGCTCGCCCTGCTCACGTGGCGTGATCGCGTCGCCCGGCCCGCCGATCGGCAGAATTCGATTCTTCCGGTCATCATCGTCGAGGCATCCGGCAAGATAATCGGCAAGGTCGTCGTCGCTGATGGGCTTGCAGGCGGTCTGCCGCCCATCGCCGAAAACCAGGAAGGACTTGCCCCGCCTGACGCGGTCGACCTGACCGGACAGCGACTTGAAAAAGGCCGTCGGCCTGACGATCGAATAGGTCAGGCCGGATCCGACCAGCGCGTCTTCGAATGCCAATTTGGCATGTTGAAATGCAAGGAGCGGCTTTTGCACGCAGATCGCGGACAGCAGCACGAACTGCGGGATTTCAGCGATTTTGGCCGCAGCGAGCGCGTCGATGTGCGCCTGATAATCGATCGCCCAGGCGTCCCTCGGCGAACCCGTCCGTGACGCCAGGCAGGACACAAGCGCATCGAAACGCTCGCCGCAGATGCCGTCGCGGATCAACGATTCGCGGTCTTTTATCTCCCCGTGCCGAACGATTGCGCCGTCCGGCAGGGCCCTGGTCCCGGCAGTTTCGACCGGGTCGCCCGGTCCTGCGCCCGATCGGACCAGACAGACGACCACGTGGCCCCGCCGCAAAAGCGCGCGAACGGTTGCACGACCGATGGTTCCGGTAGCGCCCAGCACTAAAACCCGTTTTGACCGGCGGCCGTCGGCGTCGCGGCCTGTCAAATCCATGAAATCATCTATTCGCGATGCCCGCTCAAATCCGCAAACCATGGCGCGCCACATAGTCGCGAGCGAACCGGTCTCTCCCTGTTATTCCCTGTTTTAGCGGGAAAAACAGGGAATTTTGCGTTTTTCGATGCCCGGAAAGGCCCTCAGGAGTCCGAAAACCTACGGTTTTGCGCCACTTTTCGCCAGAATTCCCTAGAGAATTAACAGGGAATTTTATCCGATATAACAGATAACGATCAGGCACATAACAGGGATGAAGCTCGCCAATAACAGGGCTGGCGCAAGGGCGCTTCGGATACGACACGCTGGTCGGCGAAATCTGGCCGGAGTTTGCCAGCGTCGGTAAGGAAGCGACCACGGTTGGGATGATGCTGGCGCATACCTCACCCGTCCCGCACCTGATGGGTCCGATCAAGCCGGGTGGCCTTGTCGACTGGGACTATATGACTGCGCGCGTAGCAGCCGAGCCGGCACACTGGCGGCATTTCAGTGGCGCTAGCGCTTGGTTTGCCGGACGGGCCGGCCAAGTCGATCGCAATATCCGCGACGTATTTGGTCGTGTTGTTCTCGGTCATCATTCAGGGCGGCACTATCGCGCGCCTGCTTGAGTGGCTGACGTCGCGCCGAGGCGAAACGGGATCGTTCGCCGCG
>JBBRRC010000006.1:0-110587 GCA_038225385.1 Sphingomonadales bacterium
AGATCGAGAACATGTTCGGCAGGCTCAAGGACTGGCGACGCATCCACACCCGCTACGATCGATGCGCCCACACCTTCATGTCCGCCATCTGCATCGCCGCAACCTTCATCTTCTGGATCAATCAATGAGTCCTGAGCCTAGTGTGCCAGTGCTTTGTTGATATCCTCGACCATCTTCTTCGCGTCGGCCAGCAACATCATCGTCTGGTCCATATAGAATACGTCGTTGTCGACACCCGCGTAGCCGACACCGCCCATCGAGCGCTTGATGAAGAACACCGACTTCGCCTTGTCAACGTCGAACACCGGCATGCCGTAGATCGGTGACGACTTGTCGGTCTTCGCCGCTGGGTTCACGACGTCGTTCGCACCGATGATGAATGCAACATCGGCCTGCGCGAATTCGCTGTTGATGTCCTCCAGCTCGAAGACCTCATCATATGGGACGTTCGCCTCGGCAAGCAGCACGTTCATATGGCCGGGCATGCGCCCCGCGACCGGATGGATCGCGTATTTGACGCTGACGCCGTCCTTTTTCAGTAGGTCGCCCATTTCGCGCAGCGCGTGCTGCGCCTGGGCGACGGCCATGCCATAGCCGGGCACGATGATGACACTGTCGGCCTGCTTCATCATGTACGCGGCGTCCTCGGCAGAACCCCGCTTCCACGGACGGTCGACCTTGGCCGCATCGCCAGCGCTTGCCGTGGCACCAAATCCGCCAGCGATCACGCTGATGAAGCTGCGGTTCATCGCCTTGCACATGATGTAGCTGAGGATCGCGCCCGACGAGCCGACCAGCGCGCCGGTGATGATCATCGCGGTGTTGTGCAGCGTGAACCCCATCGCCGCCGCAGCCCAGCCCGAATAGCTGTTGAGCATCGACACGACGACCGGCATGTCGGCACCGCCGATCGGAATGATCAGCAGAAAGCCGATCGCAAAACTCAGCGCAGTAATCGTGAAGAAAACCCACGGACTCTGATCGGTCAGGAAATAGCCGATCAGTCCGAGAATAGCGGCCAGCACACCCAGGTTGATGACGTGGCGGCCAGGGAGCATGATCGGCTTGCCGCTCATATTGCCGTTGAGCTTCAGGAACGCGATGACCGAGCCGGAGAAGGTGATCGCGCCGATCGCAACGCCCAGCCCCATCTCCACCCTGCTCTGCACGTGGATCGCGCCGTCGGGGTCAGCGATGCCGAACGCCAGCGGATTGAGGAAAGCCGCGCCTGCAACGAGCACCGCCGCCATGCCGACCAGCGAGTGAAATGCCGCGACGAGCTGCGGCATGTCGGTCATCGCAATCCGCCGCGCGGTCACGATGCCGATCGCCGCGCCGATGCCGACGGCAACCGCGATCTCGACCAGCCCGACATTAAAATGGGTGACGAGCGTCGTGACGACCGCGATCGTCATACCGATCATGCCGTAGCGATTGCCTTGCTGACTCGATGCAGGCGATGAAAGGCCCCGTAAGGCGAGGATAAAACAGACGCCGGCGACGAGATAGGCCAGGCCAACCCAGGCCGGCAGGGCGGTGACGGATTCTTCCATCGGTTAGCGCTCTTTCTTTTTGTACATCGCCAACATTCGCTGGGTGACCGCGAACCCGCCAAAAATATTGACGCTCGCCAGCGTCACCGCTACGAGGCCCAGCCACTTCGAAACCTCCGACCCGCCAGCCGCCGCCGCGATAAGCGCGCCGACGATGATGACGCTCGAAATGGCGTTGGTCACCGCCATCAGCGGCGTGTGCAGCGCGGGCGTGACCGACCAGACGACATAATAGCCCACAAAACAGGCCATCACGAAGATCGAAAGGATGCTGATGAAGTCCACGTCGATATCCTTGGTTTAGCCCAGCAGTCGCTCGTTCACGACCCTGCCGCCCTGCGTCAGCCGGATGGCGTTGCCGATTTCCTCGTCAAGGACAGGCCTGCCCGCCTCTTTGTCCCAGAACGCGCTGAGGAAATTGAACAGGTTTCGGCTGAACAGTGCCGATGCGTCCGCGGCGAGCCGCGACGGCACATTGCGATGGCCGACGATTTTTACGTCGTGGATTGTCACGACCTCACCGGCAACTGCGCCCTCGACGTTGCCGCCGCTTTCGACCGCCAGGTCCACGATGACACTGCCCGGTTTCATGCTGGCAATCTGCGCATCGCTGATCAGGCGCGGCGCGGGCCGGCCGGGGATCAGCGCGGTGGTAATGACGATGTCCTGCTTGGCGATATGGCTCGACACGAGCGCCGCCTGTGCAGCCTTATATTCGTCAGACATTTCAGTGGCATAACCACCCGACCCTTCGCCCTCGATGCCCTTCACATCCTCAACGAAAACAGCCTTTGCGCCGAGCGACTCGATCTGCTCCCGGGTCGCCGAGCGAACATCGGTCGCGGAAACCTGCGCGCCCAGTCGCCGGGCGGTGGCAATCGCCTGCAGCCCGGCCACGCCCACGCCCATCACGAAGACGCGCGCGGCCGAGACCGTTCCCGCCGCCGTCATCATCATGGGAAACGCACGGCCATATTCCGCCGCTGCGTCGAGGACGGCCTTGTAACCCGACAGGTTCGATTGTGACGACAGTATATCCATCGACTGCGCGCGTGTGATGCGCGGCATGAATTCCATCGCCAGCGCCTCGATCCCGAGTGCAGCATACGCATCCACCCGTCCGCGCTCGCCGAACGGATTCAATCCTGCCGCGAGCCATGCGCCCTGCTTGACCCCCTTCAGGCTGTCGGCCGAAGGGCCAGACACACCGAGCAGAATGTCGGCGTCCCCGATCGTCGCCGCGCGGTCGCCGACGCTCGCGCCGGCCGCCGCGAAGGCATCGTCGGAGACGGATGCATAGACCCCCGCGCCAGCCTCGACAGCGACGCTGGCCCCCAGTCCAATAAATTTCTTCACCGTTTCCGGGCTGGCCGCGACGCGCCGTTCGCCTTCCGCGGTTTCGCGCAGCACGCCAATCTTCATACAGCCCTCGTCATCAGGACGGTTGCGCGATGATCACGACGACAACCGCCGCCACGACAAACGAGATGACGGCACCCCATTTGAACCAGCCGATAAAACGCTCGTAGGATGCGTGATGCGCCTTGATATCTTGCGCCGGATGCCCGTCGCTGTTGGTATTGCCGTGTCCGGCCATTCCTGTCCTCTTTCGTGTCGCGCGGTCGAACTTTGGCAATACCGGGCAGGCCCGGTGGGTCAAGCCAAGTCTTCTCGGTCCTTTAAGTCCACCTTTACCCGGACCGCGTATCTTGACCGTCGAAAGTCGAACTTGACGGGGATACCGCGACGAGATGACGCCAAACGGCACACGTATGTTGATGCTCGTCAATGACGACCCGGCACAGGGACGCCTGGTGTCGGCGCTTGCCGCACGGGGCGGATGGCGGACCGTTGTTGCCGCCGAGGCCGAAGTGGCGATTGCGACGCTGGGGACACGCGACGGCATGATGCTGGACGCGGTCCTCATCGACAGCCATTCCCATGCATCGCTGCTGATCGGCGAGTTGCGCGTGCGGCGTCCGGCGCTGCCGATATTGATGATGACCGGCGACGATTCGGTCGATCTCGCTGTCGAAGCGATGCGTGCGGGCGCGTCCGATTTCCTGGTAAAGCCGGTCGCACCCGAACGCCTCCTCGGTGCGCTCGATGCCGCGTTGCAGAACGGCGATGGCGGCGAACTGCGCCCGCTCACCGAAAAAATGCCGGCAATGCTGGGTTTCGACGAAATCGTCGGATCGGCCCCGCGTTTCCGCGCGGCGCTGGCGATCGGCGCCAAAGCGGCACGGGCGCGCGTGCCAATATTGATCGAGGGTGAAGCAGGGTCGGGCAAAGCCGTACTTGCCGAAGCCATTCACGCGGCAAGCCCCCGCGCCAAACGGCCTATGATCACGATCGACTGCGCGGCATTGCCCAGCAATCTGATCGATTCCGAGCTGTTCGGCCATGAAATGGGCGCTTTTCCTGGCGCCTTTACCCGTGTCATCGGCAAACTGATGGATGCGGACGGCGGCACGCTGTTTCTCGACGAGGTCGATTCGCTTCCGCTCGAAACCCAGTCGCGGCTCCTGTATTTTCTCCAGTCCGGTGAGTTCAAGCCGGCAGGCGGACTGATGCAGCAAACCGATATCCGGGTGATTGCCGCCTCCAACCGACCATTGCTCGCCGACGTAGCAGCCGGTCATTTCCGTGAAGACCTTTATTACCGGCTCGCCGTCGTCCAGGTGACGGTGCCACCGTTGCGCGAACGGCGCAGCGACATTCCTGCGCTTGCCCGCCATTTTCTCGGACGGATCTCACGACAGCCGGGCCTGCGCGACCTGGGCATCACGGACGAGGCGATGGCGTTGCTCGGTCGTTATGCCTGGCCGGGCAATGTCCGGCAGCTCCAGAACGCGCTCTTTCGTGCGGCGGTGCTGTGCGACGGCGATGCGCTGACCGCTGCCGACTTTCCGTATATCGCGGCGCAGACGCTCGCGGTTCCCACCCCGGGCGAACCCTCGGGAGCAGGTGTCGCCCTCTATCAGCCGGACGGCCATTTGCGTCCTCTTGATGCGATCGAGGCGGATGTGATCCGGCTTGCCATCGGCCATTATCGAGGACGGATGACGGAAGTTGCGCGTCGCCTCGGTATCGGGCGCTCGACGCTGTATCGTAAGCTCGCCGAACTCGGGATCTCCGACGCGGCCTAGCTACCTAGGCGACGGCCTGTTCGATCGTGCCGAATATGGGATGGTGCCGCTCATCATCCATCCAGATGCGGACAGTATCGCCGCTCTTCAGAAACGGCGTTTCGGGCCTGCCGCGCAGGATCGTCTCGACGGTACGAAGCTCCGCGATGCAGCTGTAACCTACTCCCCCATCGGCGATCGGCTTGCCGGGGCCGCCGTCAGCACCGCGGTTCGACACCGTTCCCGATCCGACGATCGTTCCCGCGCCGAGGGACCGGGTTTTCGCCAGATGCGCGATCAGCGTGCCGAAATCGAATGTCATGTCGGTGCCCGCATCGGCGCGGCCAAACGGCGCGCCGTTAAGATCGACATTCAGCGCCCCGTGCAGCTTGCCGTCGACCCACCGGCTCCCCAGCGCCTGAGGGGTTACGAAGGCTGGCGAAAACGCGCTGGCGGGCTTTGACTGGTAGAAGCCGAAGCCCTTGCCCAGCTCGGCCGGGATGAGATTGCGGAGCGAAACGTCGTTGGTCAGGCCGACCAGGCGAATGGCCGCGAGTGCCTCGTCGCGGGTCGCACCCTGCGCGACATCGCCGGTCACCACGACGATTTCGGCTTCCAGATCGCAGCCCCACGCCACGTCGGCCAGCGGAATTGGGTCGCGGGGCCCCAGAAAGCCGTCCGACCCGCCCTGATACACGAGGGGGTCATGCCAGAAACTGTCGGGCATTTCTGCCCCACGCGCCTGACGCACAAGCGCGACATGATTCACATAGGCCGACCCGTCCGCCCATTGATAGGCGCGGGGCAACGGGGCGGCCGCATCGCGCTCGTGAAAGCGCATCATCGGAATCGCCTCATGCGCCAGATCGGTTGCCAGCCCCTCGAGTGCGGGCGCAAGCCTGTCCCAGTCGTCGAGGGCGGCCTGCAGCGTCGGCGCGATATGCTGAGCATCGGCGCACCATGCGAGGTCGTCCGATACCACGACCAGGCGGCCGTCGCGTCCTGCCTTCAGGCTTGCAAGCTTCATTCGACTAAAGTCCCCGGATCAACATGCAGCCAGTCGGCGTGGCGCGGAGCCTGTTTGGTCCGGCTCCATTCGTCAAGCATCAGCGGCGCGACCCGGGCCAGTTCGGCATATTGGTCATCGGTGCCGATGTTGCACGCCAGTTCCAGTCGGTGGCCGTTGGGATCGAAGAAATAGATCGAACGGAAAATACCGTGATAGGTCGGCCCGAGCACATCGACGCCCTGCGCCTCGATATGGGCTTTGGCGACCAGCAGCGTGTCGAGAGTATCGACCTCGAACGCGAGGTGCTGGACCCAGGCGGGCGTGTGTTCGTCACGGCCCATCTCCGGCTGGTTCGGCAGCTCGAAGAAGGCGAGGACATTGCCGCCCCCGCAGTCCAGAAAGACGTGCATATAGGGGTCATAGTCGCCGGTCGACGGCACATGGTCCTCGGCAAACGCATTGGTGTAGCGAAAGCCGAGCACCCGCTCATACCAGTCGACCGTGGCCCTGGCATCGCGGCACCGATAGGCGACGTGATGGATACGATGTGTCGAGAAAGGTACGGTCACGCGTCGGCCCTGGCCGGAATGACACCGCGCCGCATCTGGTCGAGTTCGAGGCTTTCGAACAACGCCTTGAAGTTGCCCTCACCGAAGCCGTCGTTGCCCTTGCGCTGGATGATTTCAAAGAAAATCGGACCGACCATATTTTCGGTGAAGATCTGAAGGAGCAGGCCACCACCCGTTTCCGGGGCACCATCGATCAGGATGCGCCGCTTGCGCATCTCTGCCACATCATGGCCGTGTCCGGGCAAGCGGCTGTCGATCAGGTCGAAATAGGCGTCATTGGTGTCCTGAAACCGGATACCGTTCGCGCGGAGGGCATCGACCGTCTGGAAAATATCATCTGTAGCCAATGCGATATGCTGGATTCCTTCGCCCCTATAGGCACGAAGGAATTCCTCGATCTGGCTGTGCTCGTCCTGACTTTCGTTCAGGGGAATGCGGATTTTATCGTCGGGCGCGGTCATCGCCTTGGAAAACAGTCCTGTCGATTGACCCTCGATGTCGAAATAGCGGATCTGGCGAAAATTGAAGATGCGCTCGTAGAATTCGGCCCAGTGCGCCATGCGGCCGCGGTTCACATTGTGCGTCAGATGGTCGAGCGTGTGCAGCCCGACCGCGCGATCATCGGGGATCGCGCCCACGACCGGTTCGAAATCGATGTCGTAAATCGTCGCCGCACCACGCCGATCAACCAGGTAGAGGTTCGAGCCACCAATCCCCTCGACCGCAGGCAGGTTCAATTCACCCGGGCCGGCATGGCCCTCGACGGGGGTTGCGCCCCGCTCCACCGCCAGTCGGAGCGCCCTGGCGGCATCGGCCACGCGAAAGGCCATGGCGTTGGCGCTCGGTCCATGCGCTTCGCGGAACGCGCCAACCTGCCCCGACGGCTCCATGTTCAGCAGGAAATTGATGTCGCCCTGAGCATAGCGTCGGACATTCTTCGAACGGTGGTTCGACAAATGGGTGAACCCCATTGCCACGAACAGTCCGGCAAGCGCGTCGGGATCGGGACCGGTAAATTCGACGAACTCGAAACCGTCGAGCCCGAGGGGATTGTCCTGCGACACTGTCATGACCGACTCCGGAATATAGTTTCACTTGCAACTATATTCCGGACGGGCAACAGTCAATGACGATGCCCAAGCCACTCATTCTCGACCGCTTTCTTCCCTATCGTCTTTCGGTCGCTTCGAACGCGGTTTCAGCACAGATTTCAAACGCCTATCGAAAGCGTTTTGGCCTCAAGATCGCGGAGTGGCGGCTGATCGCAATATTGGCGGAGCACCCCCGGCTGACCCCTGCCGCGCTCGGCGAAGCAACCCGGATGGACAAGATCACCGTCAGCCGCGCCGCCGCCGCCCTGGTCGAACGGGGCCTGATGGCTGCCGACGACAATCCGGCCGATGGTCGTTCCCATCTGCTCTCGCTGACCGATGACGGGCGATCGCTTTATGCCGAGGTCGCGCCGCTGGCGCTTGCCACCGAACGCCGACTGTTCGCCGGCCTGACAAGTGAGGAAGCCAGTCTGCTCGAAAACCTGTTGCGGCGGGTCGAGGCCGCCGCCCAGGATTGAGCGACGGCGCGGCTTTGCCTGTTCAGGCCGGCATGCGGTGCAGCGCGCAAAGCTTGTTGCCGTCCGGATCACGAAGATAGGCGAGGTAAAGCTTGCCAAACGAAGCCTCGCGCACGCCCGGCGGGTCCTCGCACGCCGTGCCGCCGCTCTCGACACCCGCTTTGTGCCAGGCATCGGCCTGTGCGGGTCCGGCCATCGCAAAGCCGATCGTTCCCCCGTTCGCGTGCGTTGCAGGCTCTCCATTGATAGGCGGTGTTACGATGAACAACCCGCCATCGTGCATGTAAATCAACCGGCCATGCTCATCCTGGATCCCGGGCCTGCCGCCGACAGCACCGAAAATGCCGTCGTAAAACTTCTTGGACCGGGCAATGTCGTTGCTGCCGACCATCATGTGGCTGTACATGTTTCTCTCCCAAGTCAGTCCAGCGTATCGCCTGCTACAAGGCGGCTGCGCGACTGTAGTGCCGCTTTAGCGACGCCGCCGGAGTGCGTCGAGTATCCAACGGTTGCCCTGCCGACCGATACTGATACCGGAGCCCAAAGCGGAAGGTAGCGGGCCATGATCAGGTACATCATTATTGCTCTCGGCGCGCTGGCACCAGCGATCGCCAGGGCAGACGACGGAGCGATCATCGTTACCGGCAGGGCCCTCGAGGCGACAATCGGGTCAGACGCCTATGACACCCAGGTCATCGGCAGGGAGCGACTGACCGGTGATGCCTCGGCACGGCTGGAAGACGTGCTTGGCGACGTGGCGGGATTCCAGCAGTTCCGACGAAGCGACAGCCGCTCGGCCAATCCGTCGGCTCAGGGCGCGACATTGCGCGGGCTCGGGGGCAATGCGACCAGCCGGGCCCTCGTCCTGCTCGACGGCGTGCCTGAAGCGGACCCGTTTTTCGGCTATATTCCGTTTTCCGCGCTGGTGCCCGACCGGCTGTCGTCGGTCAGGATTACTCGCGGCGGCGGGATCGGGCCGTTCGGTGCCGGTGCGGTCGCGGGAACGATCGAGCTGACGAGTGCGGAACGCAGCGATCTGCCCCGGTTCGCCGCTGCCGCTTTTCTGGGCAGCGCTAACGCAAGCGACCTTTCGGCAAGCGTTTCGCCGGATCTGGGCGGCGGCTATGCCACTGTTTCGGCGCGATGGGAGCGTGGGGATGGTTTTTCTACGACCCCGGAATCACAGCGCGTCGCGACGACCGTCCCGGCACGATATGCGGACTGGTCGACGAGCTTGCGGGCCGTAGCACCGCTGGGTAGCGCCACCGAATTGCAGGCTCGCGGTCTGATTTTCGACGACAGGCGCACATTGCGCTTTGCGGGGGCGGACAGCCGGTCGCAGGGAGCAGACGCCAGCGTTCGGATCATCCATCGCGGCAACTGGCAGGTGGACACGCTGGCCTATCTTCAGGCGCGCAACTTCAGCAATGTCGTCATCAGCAGCACGAGCTTTCGCAAGACGCTCGACCAGCGGAACACGCCGTCGACCGGAATCGGCGGCAAGATCGAGCTACGCCCCCCGGTCAGCGGTGAACATGCCCTCCGCTTCGGTGGCGATATCCGGCTGGCGGACGGCGAACTGTTCGAGGACGGCTACAGCGGCGTGACGGGGGCCGTGACCGTGCGCCGGAACGCAGGCGGCATGACGAGCACCGCGGGGGTTTTCGCGGAGGATGACTGGACATTGGGCGCGCTGGTCCTGACTGGCGGCGGCAGGATCGATCGCTGGACGATCAGACAGGGGTTCTTCACTGAATCGACACCTGCCGGGGTGCGAACGACCGACCGGCGGTTTCCCGATCGGCAGGGATGGGAAGGGTCAGGCCGGGTCGGAGCAGCCCTGACGGTCAACCCGGCCCTGTCGCTGCGCGCCGCGGCCTACACGGGTTTCCGGCTGCCCACTCTTAACGAACTCTATCGTCCGTTCACGGTCTTTCCGATCCTGACGCTCGCCAATGACGCGCTCGCTCTAGAAAAGCTGAAAGGCGTCGAGGCAGGCCTCAACCTGACCCCATTGCCGGGCATGAGGCTGGGCGCGACCGTCTTTTACAACCGGCTCGGTGACGCGATCGCCAATGTCACGATCGGTCCCAATCTGCGCCAGCGGCAGAATGTCGATGCCATTGTCGCAAAGGGAGCGGAACTGTCGTTCGAGGCACGGCTCGCCCGGATGCAACTGACCGCTTCCTATGTTTACACCGACAGCACGGTTCATGCATCGGGCGCGTCGGCACAGCTCGACGGACTGCGGCCGGCCCAGACGCCGCGACACGCCGGCAGCGCGACGCTGGCGTGGAATGGCCCCTCGGGCGTATCGGCGTCGGCAACGCTGCGCTACACCGGTGCCCAGTTCGAGGACGACCTCCAGACCAATATCCTGCCGCACGCCTGGACGGTCGATGGCACCGCTCGCTTACCCGTCGGCAAAGTGCTCGCCATCGTCGTCCGGGCAGAGAATATCCTGAATGAAAAAATTGTGACACGAAACAGTGGCGGCTCGATTGACCTCGGCACACCACAGACGCTGTGGGTGGGAATTAGTATTGTGAGGTAACATCAGCCGGAAACCGGGTCATTCTGGTTGAGGCGGAGGGTACACTGGCGCTGATCAGCACATATCGACATGACGGGGGAGCCGAGCATTGAGCACATCCGAAATTTTTCTGATCGCGATGCTGATTATATTTTCCGTGCCCTATCTGGTGTGGCGGGTTGGCAGTACCGACTATTATGCGCCGCTCGTCGTGGTTCAGATCATTGGCGGTATTTTGCTCGGCCCGGGCGTGCTCGGCGCGGTATTTCCAGCCTATTATCATTTCGTGTTCGACCCCAAGGTGATCGGCGCGTTGAACGGCATCGCCTGGTGGGCGGTGATGATCTTCGTCTTCGTCGCCGGGATCGAGCTCGACCTGAAACAAACATGGGCGCGCAGGCGAGAGACGGGCGTCACCGCGGGACTGGCGCTGCTCACGCCCCTTGTGTTCGGCAGCGTCGCTGCGCTGATCATGCTACAATTCGGCGGCTGGATCGGACCCAAGGGCAACGAGCTGCAGGTCGTGCTCGGAATCGGCATGTCGTGCGCGGTGACCGCCCTGCCCATATTGGTGCTCTTCATGGAGAAACTCGGGATTTTGCGCGAGCCGATCGGTCAGCGCATCTTGCGCTATGCCAGCATGGACGACGTCGCGATCTGGGGCGTGCTGGCGCTCATTCTGCTCGACTGGCAGCGCGTCGGTCGTCAGGGCGGCTTTCTCGTCGCCTTCGGTCTGGCAAGCTTTCTGATCCGCAAGATCATGACACGCATACCCGAACGCGACCGCTGGTATGTCGGTCTCGTCTGGCTTGCCGCCGCCGGATTTGCTGCGGACTGGTCGGGGCTGCACTTCATGGTCGGTGCCTTTCTGGCCGGTGCCGTTCTCGATTTCGACTGGTTCGACCGGACGAAGATGGACGTGTTCCGTGATCACATCCTGCTTGCTGTAATGCCGGTATTCTTCTTGAGTACCGGCTTGCGCACCCAATGGGACGTCGGCGGTGCGGCTGTATTCGGCGCGGCAGCCTTGCTGCTGGCGGCGTCGGTTGCCGGGAAACTTGCCGGCGTTCACCTCGCCGGAAAATTGCTGGGCTGGGAACGCGGCGAAGCGTCGATGATCGGCTGGCTGCTCCAGACCAAGGCGCTGATCATGATCATTTTCGCCAACGTCCTGCTCGACCGGCAAATCATCACCAACGAGACGTTCACCGCGCTGCTCCTGATGGCAGTCGGCAGCACAATGCTGACAATTCCTATGGTGACGCCGAAGCTGAAAAAACTGCAGACCCTGATCGGGAAGGCGGGATGAGCGTCGATCGCACGGCGATTGAAGCATGAAATCGCCGCTGGTCACATCGGGTTTTGTTTGCCACGTGGCTGACGAAGAACGGCGCACGAGGGGTCAGCGGATTGGACGTGATCGGTGAATGAACGCTACGACGTCCTGATCGTAGGGGCAGGCCACGGCGGTGCACAGGCGGCAATCGCGCTGCGGCAGCGCGGGTTTTCCGGCACCATAGCGATCGTCGGCGACGAACCAGAATACCCTTATGAGCGCCCCCCTTTGTCAAAGGAATATCTCGCGGGCGAAAAACCGTTCGAACGTATCATGATACGCCCGTCAACCTTCTGGGCTGAGCGGCAGGTCGAAATGAAGCTGGGCCGCCGCATCGTTGCGGTCGATGGCGAAGCACATGTTGCGACCACCGCTGATGACATCAGGATCGGCTACGGCAGCATGATCTGGGCGACCGGGGGCGCACCGCGCAAACTGAGCTGCGCCGGCCACGACCTGATCGGTGTTCACGGCGTGCGGAGCCGTGCCGACGTGGACCGCATGATCGCCGAACTGCCTGCGGTTTCACGGGTAGTGGTCGTGGGCGGCGGTTACATCGGCCTGGAGGCGGCCGCGGTCCTGACGAAGCTGGGCAAACATGTGACGGTGCTGGAGGCGCTTCCCCGGGTACTGGCACGCGTCGCGGGCGAACCCCTGTCGCGATTTTACGAGGCAGAACACAGGTCCCACGGCGTCGACGTCCGACTGGGCGTACAGGTAGACTGCATTTTGGAAAGCGACGGGCGGGCGACGGGCGTACGCCTGGTGGACGGCAGCGTCTTTGCAGCGGAGATGGTTGTCGTCGGAATCGGTATCGTCCCCGCCATCGAACCGCTGGCGGTCGCCGGTGCGCGGTGCGGCAATGGCGTGGCCGTCGACGCGCATTGCCGGACCAGCCTTCCCGATATCTTCGCCATCGGGGACTGCGCGCTCCATGCCAACGACTTCGCCGACGGTCTGCCGATCCGGCTGGAATCGGTGCAGAATGCGAACGACCAGGCCACCACGGTCGCGCGGGCGATCACGGGCGAGCCCGAACCCTATCATGCAGTGCCATGGTTCTGGTCCAATCAATATGACCTGCGTCTGCAGACCGTGGGCCTGTCGACGGGTCACGACGACGCGGTCGTGCGTGGCAATCCCGACGACCGAAGTTATTCCATTGTCTACACGCGAGCAGGCCGCGTTATCGCGCTCGACTGCGTCAACGCGACGAAGGACTATGTTCAGGGTCGAGGGCTCGTCCTGACGGAAGCTTCGCCACCACGCGACATGCTGGCGGATACATCGATCCCCTTGAAATCAATGGTACCGTCATGACGTTGCCACTGACCTCGGACCATAATCCAGGGAAAGTTTCGGGATCAGCTGCGGCGTTATTCCGGCTGATTGTGGGGCGATCCGTGCGACGGATCAAACCAGGCACCGCATGCCGCCGACCAGATCGAACATGATTTTACGTCGGGCAGCCACATACCCATCATCTGTTGCCAGATCGACAGGGGCATTGTCGCAAGGCGTTCAGCCGCGTCGCAATTCGCCGTCCCGGCGTCATTTCCCTCGTCGCTCTCGGGCATCCTCACACCCCTGTTATTGTGAATTGAGATTATGCCTTTTTTCGTGCGCTGGCAAATCTGTGCCGGTACCGTATCGATGAGCCGGTAACGGTTGAAGGAGAGCAATGCCCGGTCCGCTTGCAGGTATCCGCATTATCGAACTGGCAGGGATCGGCCCCGGCCCGTTTTGCGCCATGATGCTCGCCGATCACGGTGCGGAGGTTATCCGCGTCGACCGCATCGGGGCTCGGCTTCGACCGACAGATCCGCTGCTCCGTTCGCGCAGGTCCATCAGCATCGACATGAAGCACCCCGAGGGGATTGCCCTGGTCCGTGCGATGGCGGCGCGGGCCGATGGGCTTATTGAAGGGTTCCGGCCTGGCGTGCTCGAGCGTCTCGGCCTGGGTCCCGAAATCCTCCATGCCGACAATCCTCGCCTCGTGGTCGGGCGGATGACCGGCTGGGGCCAGTTCGGGCCTCTGGCCCAATCGGCTGGGCATGACATCAACTATATTGCCCTGTCGGGCGCGCTCCATACGTGCGGGCGAGCGGGCCAACAGCCTTCGCCGCCGGTGAATTATCTCGGCGACTTTGGTGGTGGCGGCATGATGCTCGCGTTCGGCATGGTCAGCGCCCTGCTCGCCCTACGCGGCGGCGGCCCTGGCCAGGTGATCGACTGTGCCATGACCGATGGATCGGCGCTGCTGACCGCAATGACTTGGGGCATGTATGCGGCAAACCACTGGGTAGACAAAACGGGCGTTAATTTGCTCGATAGCGGCGCGCATTTCTATGATACCTATGAAACGTCGGACGGAAAATGGGTGTCGGTGGGTTCGATCGAGCCGCAATTTTACGCTTTACTGCGCGAGAAGACCGGACTTGATTCCGACCCCGAATTCGATGCGCAAATGAATCCCGCACTCTGGCAAAAGCTGAAGCGCAAGCTTGCGGCGCTGTTCCTGACACGAACGCGCGACGAATGGTGTGCGGTCATGGAAATGACCGACGTCTGCTTTGCGCCGGTGCTGTCGCTGGCCGAGGCACCGGGCCATCCCCACAATGTCGCACGCGAAACATTTGTGACAGTCGCCGGCGCGACGCAGCCGGCGCCTGCCCCGCGCTATTCGGTCACCCGCCTTGATGAGCCGCACGCCCCGCCACATGCCGGTACGGACGGCGACGATATCGTTTCGGCGCTCGGCCTCGATCCGGCGGCATTGCGCGCGAGCGGCGTCATCGGCTGATCCGCCACATCAGCCATAGAGCGAATGGGGATCACTGACCACGAGCATGGCATCGCTGCGCGCGAGAGCAATCAGGGTCAGCCCGTGGGCCGCCGCACGGTCCGCCGCCAGCGTCGTCGGCGCGGAGATGGTGACCAGCAACGGGCAGCTCGCCGTGATCGCCTTTTCGACAAGTTCGTAGCTGCACCGCGCACTGAGCAGGAAGAAGCCCGACGAGGGCGAGATCGATCCCGTCGCCAGCGCCCCGATGAGCTTGTCGAGGGCATTGTGCCGCCCGACATCCTCCCGCGCCAGGGCGATCGCGCCGTCGTTCGAGCAAAAGGCGGCCACGTGAACCGCGCCCGTCGCCTTGTTGAGCGGCTGGTGGTCGCGGAGGGCAGCGAGCGCGAGAAACAATGCCTCTGCCGACGCAGAGGGTTTTGCCGTGATCACGGGTAGCGGACGCATGACCTGAGCGAGGCTTTCGAGGCCACACAGGCCGCAGCTGCTTTCCGACACCCGCTGGCGGGCGCGCGCGATCACCGGGTCCATCCGCGCAGCAGCGATCGTAATGCGGAGGATCCAGCCATCCGGCTGGTCGATGGCATCGACGTCAACGACCTCGTCGCCGTGCATTACTATTCGTTCTGACAGCGAAAAGCCGATCGCAAAGTCGTGGAGGTCGACCGGCGTTGCCATCATTACGGCATAGCCGATCCCGTTGTATTCGATCGCAACGGGCACCTCGACGGCAAGGGCGCGGTCGAGAGTTTCAGGCCGACCAGAGGGGGCCAGTCGACCCACCCGATACCGTCTTGACCCCTGCTCAGCCCCCGACATGCAGCCGCGCGATGGCGGCCGAGGCGACCGCCGAGAGTCCATCGCCGCCATGCGCCACGATCATGGCCTTCATCCGGGGGTCCCAGTATTTTTCCATATGGTCGGCTGTTGTTGCCACCGGGTCGGCGTCGAGCATGACATTTGCGGCGATCTGATTTGCCATGTGGACCAGGCGTTCGAGCGAGTTCACTCGGCCGCGACCGCGATCCGGCGCGCGCGCTCGCTCAGCGCTTCATAGTTCTCCTGCCAGTCACTCGGGCCATTGGAGGCACTGATCTGTACTGCTGTCACCTTGTATTCCGGGCAGTTTGTCGCCCAGTCGGAGAAATCCGTGGTCACGACGTTCGCCTGCGTCGCCGGATGGTGAAAGGTCGTGTAAACGACGCCCGGCGCGACCCGGTCGGTGACGGTCACACGCAGCGTTGTTTCGCCCGAACGGCTGGCGAGCTTTATCCAGTCGCCGCTCTTGATGCCGCGGTCCTCAGCGTCGACTGAATGGATTTCGAGCAGATCTTCCGGATGCCACACCGCATTCGCTGTCCGTCTGGTCTGCGCGCCGACATTGTACTGGCTGAGAATGCGGCCGGTGGTCAGCAGCAGAGGAAAGCGCGGACCGGTCTTTTCATCCGTTGGCACATATTCGGTGACGACAAACTTGCCCTTGCCCCGCACAAAGCCGTCGACATGCATGATCGGCGATCCGTCCGGTGCGGCGTCATCGACCGGCCATTGCAGCGACCCCGCTTCGTCGAGTTTGGCAAATGAGACGCCGGCAAAGCTGGGGGTCAGGCGCGCGATTTCGTCCATGATCTCGCTGGCATGAGTATACGACCAGTCGAGCCCCAAAGCCCGGGCCAGACCCTGCGTGACCTCCCAGTCTTCGAGCCCGTTGAGCGGCGTCATGACGCGGCGCACCGGCTGGATACGGCGCTCGGCGTTGGTGAAGGTGCCGTTCTTTTCGAGGAAGGACGATCCGGGCAGGAAAACATGCGCGTAGTTCGCGGTTTCATTGAGGAACAGGTCGTGGACGATGACACATTCCATTGCCGCGAGGCCGGCCGCGACGTGGCGGGTGTCGGGATCGGACTGGAGGATATCCTCGCCCTGGACATAAAGCGCCTTGAACACGCCATCGACGGCCGCATCGAGCATGTTGGGAATGCGCAATCCCGGTTCGGGATCGAGCGACACGCCCCAGTCGGCCTCGAACAGCGCACGCGCGTCACCGTCCGAAATATGGCGATAGCCAGACAGTTCGTGCGGGAAGCTGCCCATATCGCACGCACCCTGGACATTGTTCTGGCCGCGCAGGGGGTTCACGCCGACGCCAGGTCGACCGATATTGCCGGTCGCCATCGCCAGGTTGGCAATCGCCATCACGGTCGATGAGCCCTGAGAATGTTCGGTCACGCCCAGACCGTAATAAATCGCCCCGTTGCCACCGGTCGCGAACAGCCGCGCCGCTGCGCGCAATTCGGCAGGGTCAACCATCGTCACGGGCGCGAGATGCTCTGGACTGTTCGCTGGTTGCGATACGAATTCGGCCCAGTCGCGATATTCGTCCCAGTCGCAGCGCTCGCGAATGAACGCCTCGTCGGCAAGACCTTCAGTGACGACGACATGCGCCATTGCCGTCAGCACGGCGACATTGGTGCCAGGGCGCAGCGGCAGATGATGCTCGGCCTCGATATGGGGCGTGCGGACAATATCGATACGCCGCGGATCAACGACGATCAGCTTTGCCCCCTGCCGCAACCGCTTCTTCATGCGGCTGGCAAACACCGGGTGGCCGTCGGTCGGATTGGCACCGATGAGGAGGATGACGTCCGCCTGCTCGACGCTGTCGAAATCCTGCGTTCCCGCCGACGTTCCGAATGTCGTCTTCAGCCCATAGCCGGTCGGCGAGTGACAGACGCGCGCGCAGGTATCGACGTTGTTGTTGCCGAACCCGGCGCGGACCAGCTTCTGAACCAGGAACGTTTCTTCGTTCGTGCAACGCGAGGACGTAATGCCGCCGAGGGCATTGCGCCCATATTTGCCCGCGATCCGCCTCAGCTCCGACGCGGTATGCGCGAATGCCTCGTCCCACTCGACTTCGCGCCAGGGCTCGTCGGTCGTCGTACGGATCATCGGTTTGCGAATACGCTCCTGATGCTGAGCATAGCCCCAGGCGAAACGACCCTTGACGCAGCTGTGACCGCGGTTCGCCTTACCGTCCTTCTGCGGGACCATGCGCACCACCTGTTCGCCGCGCATTTCGGCGCGGAAGGTGCAACCGACACCGCAATAGGCGCAGGTCGTCACGACGGCGCGTTCAGGCGTGCCGACCTCGACGACCTTCTTTTCGATCAGCGTCGCGGTCGGGCAGGCCTGGACGCAGGCACCGCACGACACGCATTCCGAGCCGAAGAAATTGTCCGACGCGAGGCCAGCAGAGATCGCCGAGCCGAAACCACGACCCTGGACCGTGAGCGCCAGCGTACCCTGCACCTCGTCACACGCACGAACGCAACGCGAGCAGACGATGCACTTGCTGGGGTCGAAGTCGAAATAGGGGTTCGACTGGTCCTTGGCCTGACCGAGGTGGGTTGCATCGGCCGCATAGCGCACGTCGCGCAGGCCAACGGCACCCGCCTGATCCTGCAGCTCGCAATCGCCGTTCGCCGCACATGTCAGGCAATCGAGCGGGTGATCGGAGATATAGAGTTCCATGACGCCCTTGCGCAGGCGCGCCAGGCGATCCGTCTGGGTATGGACGACCATTCCCGGTTCGACGGGGGTCGTGCAACTGGCCGGCGTGCCCTTGCGGCCGTCGATTTCGACAAGGCACAGACGACAGGACCCGAAGGCCTCCACGCTGTCGGTCGCGCAAAGCTTTGGAATTGCCGTGCCTTGTTCGGCGGCGGCACGCAGCACGCTGGTCCCTGCAGTAACGATGACCTCGCGCCCGTCGATCGTCAGTGTCACGGTCTGCGCAGCCTTGCTTGCTGGCGTACCAAAATCGGTCTGGCGCTGATAGGTCATGCGGCGGCGAGTCCTTGCATTGCGCAGTATAGCGCAAGATCGTCGGGCGTGTTGATATTGTGCAGGGTCGTCAAACACGGAATCGTTCGGGCGTCGCACACTGTGAGCCAGTGACGCATCGAGCGGTCGGGGTCGGTCGTGACATGTTTGGCAAGCAGTGGCGCCAGCGCGACCGGCCAGAAGCCGAACAGCGGCTGGCCCTCGAAGACGCCTGCCCCTTGTCCGACGAGCACGCGGAGTTCGGGCACGGGCAGCACATCGCATCCCGCCGTCAAAACGCCTTCAAATCCCTTTTCCTGGGCATGGTGAAGCGCCGCATTAAGCCCGCCCAAGGGGCCAAGATCATCCACGGGACGATCCCTGACCGCGGTGAGGCCAGTCCACTTACGCCCGCAGATGATAATATCGTCGACCTGCCACCCAATCGCATCGGCCACATGATCGATGAGCGAGCGACCGTCGAGCACGGCAGCACCCTTATCGGCACCGAAGCGCCTCCCCTGGCCCCCGGCAAGTATGGCACCGAGCAGCTTCACCGGAAATCCTCGGGAAAGCGGCTGATTGCACTCATCACCGGATAGGGGGTGAAACCGCCCAATGCACAGAGCGACCCGAACTTCATCGTTTCGCAGAGATCGGCAATTAGGGTCAGATTATCCTCTCGGGCATCGCCCGACATTATCCGGTCGAGCGTTTCGACCCCGCGGGTTGATCCCAGACGGCAGGGCGTGCATTTGCCGCAACTTTCGACGGCACAGAACTGCAGCGCAAAACGCGCCTGTTTTGCCATGTCGACGCTGTCGTCGAAGACCACGATGCCGCCATGGCCCACCAGGCCATCCGCCTCGGCAAACGCTTCATAATCGAAGGGCAAATCAAAATCGGCACGGGGGTGATAGGCACCGAGCGGACCGCCGACCTGCACTGCGCGAACTGGTCGGCCGCTCGCCGTTCCGCCACCGATATCCTCGACCAGGGTGCCCAGCATTATCCCGAACGCGGTTTCGAAGAGGCCGCCATATTTCACATTGCCCGCGATCTGGATCGGGTTCGTGCCACGTGAACGTCCCATGCCATAATCGGCATAGGCCTGTGCGCCGTGCGTCAATATCCACGGCACCGTCGCCAGCGTCAGCACATTATTGATGGCGGTCGGACACCCAAAAAGGCCCTGGTGCGCGGGCAAGGGCGGCTTGGCCCGGACTTCGCCGCGCTTGCCTTCGAGGCTGTTCAGCAACGAGGTTTCCTCGCCGCAGACATAGGCTCCGGCACCCACGCGGACCTCGACCTCGAACGGCGCGACAATAGGCGCCGACAGCTCAACCGCCGCCTCCATCTTGGCGATGGCGTGAGGGTATTCGGAACGAATGTAGATATAGCCTTTGGTGGCACCCACGCCCAGGCCCGCGATCGCCATCCCTTCCATCAGCATGAAGGGGTCGCCCTCCATGACCATCCGGTCGGCAAATGTCCCGCTGTCACCCTCATCGGCGTTGCAGACGATGAACTTGCGCGAGCCCGGCGCGCCAAGCACCGTCTGCCATTTCAGTCCCGCCGGAAATCCTGCTCCCCCGCGCCCGCGCAGGCCAGACGCGAGGACGGTTGCGCAAATCTGTTCTGGCGACATCTGGCGGGCGGCCGCAAGCCCCTTCCACCCGCCATTTGCTTCATAGTCGTCGAGATCGAGCGGCCGCGTCTTGCCCGCACGAACGAACGTCAATCGCGTCTGGCGGGCGATGAAGGGATGATCTTCGATCCGCCCGATGCAGGGTCCTGCGCCGCTCAGGACGGCCGGGACGTCCTCAACGCCGACCGGTCCGAACCCGACACCGTCGATTTCGACCAGCGGCTCCAGCCAGTGCATACCCCAGCTCGACACGCGCTCGACCGCGCAGCCGGCGGCCGCGAATACATCCGCTACGGCGTCCGCGCCACAAGCCAGCGCGACCGCATCGTCGGAAATACGGACCTTCACGCTGCCGCCTCGATCAGGGTTGCCAGTCTGGCTTGATCGAGACGGGCAAAGACATGCCGGCCAAACATCGCCGCAGGGCCCACGGAACAAAGGCCGAGGCAATAGATTGGCTCGATCACGACACGCCCTGCCGCGACACGTTCGGCCGCACCCGCTAGTTGCTCCACGCCCCGCGCCTGGCAGGCTTCTGCCCGGCACAGTTTGATGACGGGAAGCGCCAACGGCACGGTCCGATAATCGTGATAGAAGCTCACCACGCCGTGGACTTCGGCACGGGTCAGATTGAGCGCCGCCGCGATTGTCCGGATTGCATCCTCCGAAACATGGCCAAACGTCGCCTGCACTTCATTGAGGATCGGCAGCAGGGCCCCTTCACGACCCTTGTGATCGTTGAGGATTGCCTCGATCGCCGCCGCCATTCTGGTGCTTATCCGGCGTGGTCGAAGCTGAAGGCGCAGAGCTTGTTGCCGTCAGGATCACGCAGATATGCCCCGTAACTCTTGGGCATGCTGCGCGGCCCCGGCTCGCCTTCGCTGGTCCCGCCATTGGCGATTCCGGCCGCGTGAAAAGCATCCACCTGCGCGCTGGTTTCCGCCGCCAGGCCGACAGTGCCACCGTTGGCGTGGCAGGCCGGCTGTCCGTTGGCGGGGGTCGTGATCAACAGGCCGAACGCGCCGTTCTTGCCGTAGACCATGCTCCCTTCACGAAACGCGCCCATGTTATCGATGCCAAGCGCGCCAAGCGCCGCGTCGTAAAAAGCGGTCGATCGGGCGATGTCGTTCGAGCCAAGGACGATGTGCGTGAACATGGACATGATGTTGCTCCTTTTTAGAAAACCACGACGCTGCGGATGCTTTTCCCGGCATGCATCAGGTCAAATCCCTTGTTGATCTCGTCAAGCGACAGGACGTGCGTAATCATCGGGTCGATCTCGATCTTGCCGTTCATGTACCAGTCGACGATCTTGGGCACGTCGGTGCGGCCCTTGGCCCCGCCGAACGCGGTTCCCCGCCAATTCCGCCCGGTGACCAGTTGAAATGGCCGCGTGCTGATTTCCTTGCCCGCCTCGGCCACGCCAATGATGATGCTCGTGCCCCAGCCGCGGTGGCAAGCCTCCAGTGCCTGGCGCATCACCGTCGTGTTGCCCGTGCAGTCGAACGTATAGTCGGCACCGCCGTCGGTAAGTGCGACCAGATGCTGTACCAGGTCGCCCTCGACATCCTTCGGATTGACGAAGTGCGTCATCCCGAACCTTTTGCCCCACTCCTCACGGTCCGGGTTGATATCGACGCCGACAATCAGGTTCGCGCCTGCCATTCGCGCACCCTGCAACACGTTCAGGCCGATGCCGCCCAGACCGAACACAATGACATTGTCACCCGGCGCGACCTTCGCCGTGTTGACCACCGCGCCAACGCCGGTGGTGACGCCGCAGCCGACGTAGCAGCTCGTCTTGAACGGCGCGTCGGTGCGGATTTTTGCGACCGCGATTTCGGGCAGTACGGTGAAGTTGGAGAAGGTCGAACAGCCCATATAGTGAAAGATCGGCTTGCCCTGATAGCTGAACCGGCTGGTGCCGTCCGGCATGACGCCTTTGCCCTGCGTCACGCGGATCGCCGTGCACAAATTGGTTTTGCCGCTCAGGCATGATTTACACTGGCGGCATTCGGGGGTGTAAAGCGGGATGACGTGGTCGCCAACCGCGACGCTCGTCACGCCGGCGCCGACTTCCCGGACGATGCCTGCACCCTCATGCCCCAGGATTGACGGAAACAACCCCTCACTATCGAGCCCGTCGAGCGTGTAGGCGTCGGTGTGGCAAATGCCGGTCGCCATGATTTCGACCAGCACTTCGCCCGCTTGCGGCCCGTCAAGGTCGACCTCGACGATCTCGAGCGGGCGCTTCGCTTCAAAAGCAACCGCGGCGCGGGTTTTCATGCTGCTTCGTCCTCTCGTCTTTTAGTATGCCTAGCATACGATCCTGTCATCTCGTCAGTCAATGTGGTCCGCGGTCGTCGTGCCGCCGTGCCGACCGCGCTGCCATAGCCGACACCGGCTGATTGCCAACGGTCATTATACATAGCCCATGCCGGCAGGTTCGCGTGGGCAATTTTGCGATTGCGATATGCAAAACTTCAAGGATTAGCCGCGTCTTATGGTCATTTTGCGTTTGCGATTGGCGCTGGTGCGATGGGGCTGTGTAACTGCACGATGGTCGCCAGCCACCGGGCTCATGCTGCCAAAGGCCCGAATGAGAGGACGTGGACAACAAGCATGGATATCCACAGCTATCTCGAGGAACTGGAAGACATACCGGGCACGCGCATCTTCACGGCAAAGCGGGCACGTCAGGGTTACTGGCTGAACCAGTTCGCCATGAGCCTGATGAAGCCGGAAAACCGGGAGCGCTGGAAAGCCGATGAGCGCGCCTACCTCGCCGAGTGGCGGATGTCCGACGAGCAAAAGGAGGCGATCCTGGCCCGCGACTATAACCGCTGCCTCGACCTGGGCGGGAATGTCTACTTTTTAGCCAAGGTGTTTTCGACCGACGGCAAGAGCTTTGTGCAGGCGGTGTCGACAATGACCGGAATGCCGCTTGAAGAGTATCAGGCGATGATGCTGGCCGGGGGGCGGTCGCCGGACGGTCAGCGGTCGATCAGGGAGCAAAACTGATATGGCGCGGATCACCGCCGGCATCGGCCAGAGCCATGTCCCCGCCATCGGCGCCGCGATGGACCTGGGGAAGACCAACGAAGATTATTGGAAGCCTGCATTCGCCGGTTTCGAATGGACGCGCCACTGGATCGCGGGTGCGGCGAAGCCCGACGTCGTTATCCTGGTATTCAACGATCATGCGTCCGCGTTCGACATGAACATCATTCCCACCTTTGCGATCGGGTGTGCCGAGGAATTCAAGCCCGCCGACGAAGGATGGGGGCCTCGTCCCGTACCCGTCGTCCAGGGGCACCCCGATTTCGCCTGGCACATCGCGCAGAGCCTGATCCTCGACGAGTTCGACATGACGATCATCAACCAGATGGATGTCGATCACGGGCTGACCGTGCCCCTGTCGGTAATGTTCGGCCAGCCCGATGCATGGCCGGTGCGGGTCGTGCCACTGGCGGTCAATGTGGTGACCTATCCGCCGCCGACGGGCAATCGCTGCTGGGCGCTGGGCGAGGCCATTGCGCGAGCGGTCGAGAGCTTTCCCGAAGACCTCAACGTGCAGATCTGGGGCACGGGGGGTATGTCGCACCAGTTGCAGGGGCCCCGCGCGGGGCTGATCAATGCCCAATGGGATAATCGCTTCCTCGACGACCTCATCGGCGACAGCGACCGGCTGCGGTATGTCCCGCACATCGAATATCTGCGCGAAACCGGGAGCGAGGGCATCGAGATGGTCATGTGGCTGATCATGCGTGGCGCGCTGGGCAGGGCGACCCGCTGCCTTCACCGCCATTATCACGTGCCGACGTCGAACACCGCCATGGGACACATCGTGCTGGAGCCGGTAAGATGAGGATTGCCCTCGCGGGCGCCGGCGCGTTCGGCGAAAAACACCTCGACGGCCTGAAACTCATCGACGGCGTCGAGGTGGTCTCGATCATCAGCCGGACGGGCGAGCAAGCCGCGGCCGTGGCGGCGAAATACGGCGCCAAGCACTCATCGACCGAGCTCGGCGATGCGCTTGCCCGCGACGATGTCGATGCCGTCATCCTGTGCACACCGACGCAGATGCACGCCGACCAGGCGATTGCCTGCATGGACGCAGGTAAACATGTCCAGGTCGAAATCCCGCTGGCGGACTCGCTTGCCGATGCCGAAGCGGTACTGGCCAAAGCCCAGTCGACCGGGCTGACTTGCATGGTGGGGCACACGCGCCGCTTCAATCCGTCGCATCAGTATGTCCACAAGGAGATCGTGGCCGGCAATTTTGCCATCCAGCAGATGGACGTTCAGACCTATTTCTTTCGCCGCAGGAATATGAACGCCAAGGGCCAGCCGCGCAGCTGGACCGACCATCTGCTGTGGCATCATGCGGCGCACACCGTCGATCTGTTCGCCTATCAGGCGGGCGCCATCGTCAAGGCCAATGCGATAGAGGGCCCGATCCATCCTGAACTCGGCATCGCGATGGACATGTCCATCCAGTTGAAAGCCGCCAGCGGGGCGATCTGCACATTGTCGCTCAGTTTCAACAACGACGGGCCGCTCGGCACATTCTTTCGATATATCGGCGACACCGCGACCTACATTGCCCGCTACGACGATCTGGTGACGGGGAAGGAGGAGCCGATCGACGTATCGCACGTCGACGTGTCGATGAACGGTATCGAATTGCAGGATCGCGAGTTTATCTCGGCCATCCGCGAAGGACGCGAACCCAACAGTTCGGTCGCCCAGGTACTGCCCTGCTACCGCATTCTGGATGCGCTCGAAAAACAGCTAAGCGGGTGAGAACACAGGTCGCGATTGTCGGGGCCGGACCGGCGGGACTGCTGCTCGGCCATTCGCTACGCCAGGCGGGCATCGACTGCATCATCGTTGAGCGGACGTCGCGAGCCCGCGTCGAGACGCGGATTCGTGCGGGCATTCTCGAGGCGACGATGACCGACCTGCTGACCCGACTCGGGCTCGACAAGCGACTGAAAGTCGAGGGGTTGCCGCATGACGGCCTGACGCTGGTGAACGACGGACAGGTTATCCACGTCGATATTTTCGCCAGTACGGGCAAGCGGGTCACCGCCTATGGCCAGACGGAAATTACCCGCGAGCTGATCGCTGCCGCACCTGACGCGGGGCTGGAGATAATATGGGATGCGCGCGACGTCGCGCTTCATGGCATCGACAGCGAGCAGCCGTCACTCACATTCAAGACGAACGACGAGAGCCGGGTCATCGACTGCACGGCGATCGTTGGTTGCGACGGGTTTCATGGCCCCTCGCGCCACGCCATCCCGAATGGACGCAGTTTCGAGCGCGCCTATCCGTTCGGCTGGCTGGGCGTCCTGGCCGACGTCCCGCCGTGTCACGATGAAGTCGTCTATGCGAGCCATGAACGCGGGTTCGCGCTTGCGTCGATGCGGTCCCCAACGCGCAGCCGTTATTATGTACAGGTCGGCCTCGACGAGCGGGTCGAAGACTGGTCCGACGACCGGTTCTGGGACGAGCTTTGCATCCGGCTGGGCCCCTCGGTTGCAAAGCAGGTGGTCACCGGCCCCTCCATCGAGAAGTCGATTGCGCCGTTACGATCGTTCGTGTCGGAGCCGATGCGCCACGGGCGACTGTTCCTTGCTGGGGATGCCGCCCATATCGTGCCGCCCACCGGGGCCAAGGGACTGAATCTCGCGGCCTCCGACGTTATCTATCTGTCCGAAGCGCTGATCGCCTGGCTTGTCGACGGTAACGGGGCGGGCATCGACGGCTATTCCGACCGGGCGCTCAATCGCATCTGGAAAACCGAACGATTTAGCTGGTATCTGACCAAATTGATGCACCGCTTTCCCGAAGACGGTCCGTTCGAACGAAGGATGCAGCTTGCCGAACTCGACTATATCGCCAGCTCCGCCGCGGCGCAGAAGATGATCGCAGAAAATTACGTGGGCCTTCCCCTGTGAGCAACGGACACCGCACGATCAACGGCAAGCCGGTCAACCCGATCGGCCTCGGCTGCATGTCGCTCAGCTGGGCGTACAACATCCCTCCATCGCCCGACGAAGGCGCGCGGCTACTCCACCGCGCGCTCGACATTGGCTACAACCATCTCGACACCGCGCGCATCTACGGTCTCGGCAAGAATGAGACGCTGATCGGCGAAACACTGAAGGGACGGCGGAACGAGTTTTTCCTCGCATCCAAGACCGGAATCTTCGTCGACGGTGAGCAGCGGCGGATCGACTGCCGACCGGAAATGATTCGCGGTGCGATCGAGGAAAGTCTCCGCCTGCTGCAGACCGATCACATCGACCTCTATTATCTCCATCGCCGCGATTTTTCGGTACCGATCGAGGAGTCGGTAGGGGAGCTGGCGCGGGCCGTCGAGGCGGGAAAGATCGGTAGTATCGGCCTGTCCGAAATGTCCGCGGACACGTTGCGCAAGGCGTGGGCCGTCCATCCTGTCGCCGCAATGCAGACCGAATATTCGCCCCAGACGCGCAACGCCGAAATCGCCGTGCTCGATGCCTGTCGCGACCTCGGCACTACTTTCGTGGCATTTTCGCCGGTCGGACGGGGATCGCTATGCGGCGTGCTGCGCGACCCGGCCAGCCTGCCAGAGGGTGACCTTCGCAAAAGCTGGCCACGGTTCGTCGGGGACAACTGGACGCGTAACCTGGCGCTGATCGACGGTTTTGCGGACATCGCTCGTCACGCGGGCGTAACATCGGCGCAGCTCGCGCTCGGCTGGGTGCTGGCGCGCGGCGAGCACGTCGTCACGATTCCAGGCACCGCATCGATCAGCCATCTCGAGGAAAATATCGCGCGATCCGACTGGCGTCCCGATGCCGCGACGATCGCGGCGATCGACACGCTGATCAACCACGACACGGTCGCCGGGTCGCGCTATCCGCCCGCCCAGCAGGAAACGATCGACACCGAAGAATTCGTCTGACGCAACGGTCGGACGCATGTCGATGCGGCTGACCGACCCAGCATTGACACTCCTCCAGTCGCAAGCGATTGTATGTAAAACATACAGATCGGATGGAGAGCGAAATGGCGGCGGCATCGGAAGCCGGGACTGCGGCGGCGGCACTGGTCGCCAATTATTCGATCGAAATGACGGCAAAGGACGTATCCGCCCTCGAAGAGGCCGCGACGCTGATCCCGCCGGGCACCAAAATCCCGGTGACCTTCCTTCCCGGCGAAACATTTACGGCACGCATTTCCGCCGCACGCCGGGTAAAGGAGCTGGGCTATCTGCCGATCCCGCATATCTCTGCGCGGCGGCTGACGTCGCAGGACGAGCTCGAGGGGTTTCTTGGCGACCTGCAGCGGGAAGTGGGAACCGACCACGCCTTTGTCGTGGCAGGCGATCCGCCACACCCGATGGGACCGTATGAGGATGCCCTGGCCGTCATCCGCAGCGGGCTGCTGGCCAGATACGGCATCCGCCGTGTCGGCATTTCGGGCTATCCCGAGGGACACCCGGATATCGGCAATGAGAAACTGTGGCAGGCCAAGCGCGACAAGCTGACGGCGCTGCGTGACGAGGGGCATGATTTCGCGGTCGTCACTCAGTTCAGCTTCGACGCCGAACCGGTGTTGCACTGGATCGAACAAGAACGAGCGGCCGGCATCGATGCCCTCATCCGGATCGGCGTGCCCGGCCCCGCCAGCATCAAACGGCTGTTGAGCTTTGCCGCACGCTGCGGCGTCGGCGCATCGAAGAAGGTGATGACCAAATACGGCTTGTCGATGACGAAGCTGCTGACGACGGCCGGCCCCGATGCGCTGATCCGCGAATTGGCGGCGGGCATCGATCCGGCGACGCATGGCGACGTGCTGCTCCATTTCTATCCCTTCGGCGGCCTGAAGGCGACGGCCCAATGGGCGAAGGATTTCGTGGCAAATCGGGGATGAAGGAAACGGGTGGCCTTGATAGATGAGTAAGCCCTACCCCGCCCGTTCCGTCCGCCAGCCCGCGGCATAGGTCTCGCGCGCCACGCGGCTGTAGGGGACCGGGCTGACGACCGCCCGCACTTCGATCTGTTTGTGCGGCTCGACCGTCGTCTTGCGCGTACCGCCATTTTCCTCACCCCACACGACGCGGAGTTCGGTGCCGACCGGAATTTCATGGTCGATGGTGGCCAGACTCAGTGCCTGTTTCTCGTTGTAGCTGTAGCCGGTGAACATCGAAATGCCGACGGTCCGCCCACCTGCATCGACGACCCGATCGTAGTTCGACGAGGCATAGTTGGCGAGCGGCAGATCGAAGAATTTATATTGCTCGCCGTCCGGATCGAACAGCGATGCGGTGATCTTCGCCATGTCCTCGGGGTTCCAGGCGAGCGTCACTTTGCGCCGCTGTGTCGCCGGGTCGAGCTTTTCCAGCGCTTCCCTTCCGTGAAATTCGTGGTCGAACTTGACGAACGGACCATATCCCAGTTCCCAGGGGTTGAGGTAGTAATCCTCGATATTGTCCGAGACGAAGCTGCCGCCGATCGCGCCGGTTGCCTCGTAGCTGTCGGCCCCCAGCCACTCGCGATAGGGCTTGAGCTTCTCACCGGTGTAGACCGCGGGCAGCGGCGATGGAATCCACCCGGATTCGAGCGTGTTCGACGGATACGCCCGGCTGCCGCATTGGATCAGACCAAACTCCTTGCCGGCCTCGACGATCGCCGCGCGGATTTCCTCCTGCTCGGCATAGGGCCCCCAGATCTCGAGGCCGGGCGCTCCGGACATGCCATGCCGCAGGGTGCGAACGGTCTTCCCCGCGATATTCATCGTCGACATGTTGAAGAACTTCAGCTGTTCGAGCGGGGCACCGTTCAGCTTTTCGATGATCGCCCACGCGTTCGGACCCTGAATCTGAAAGCGCCAGCAGCTGCGGGTGACGGGCCTGCCCATCGGGCGCGCGGGCGAGCGGTCGTCATGTTCGACCTGTACGTCGTAGCCGCCCGTTGCTGCATGATAGCGCAGCCAGTTGGAGGCGGGCGCCCGCCCGACATAGACGAACTCTTCCTCGGCCAGCCAGAAGATGATGCCGTCGCCAATGACATGGCCATAGGGCGTCGTCGGCACATATTGCTTTGCCTTGTCGACGGTCCAGCCCTTCATCGTATTGATCGCGGTATCTGAAACCAGTTTCAGCGCGTCCTTCCCCCGCAGATACAGGTTCACCATGTGATGCGACTGATCGAACAAAACGGCCGAATGCTGCCATGCCCATTGCTCGGAGCGCCAGTTCGAAAACTCGGGAGCGACGACCGGGTAGACGTAGGCCCCGATCTGGGCGTTACGCAGCATCTGCACGATATTGCCGGAATTTGCGAGCACCTGCTCGAGATTAGCTGCCGCCACGTTCCTCTCCCTCTCTTTTCGGGTATCGACTGCCCGGTTGCGGTGTCGTATCGCGGTCGATATTCATAAGCAACACATACGATTTCGGGGGAGAGCCGGAGAGTGAATGAAGAGCACGTCCTGACGCTTTCATGCGCGGATCGGCCCGGGCTGGTGGCGGCGGTCGCGGGGCTGCTCGCCGCTCACGGCGGCAATATCCTTGAGGCACAGCAGTTCGACGACATCGCAACCGACCGGTTCTTCATGCGGGTCAAATTCGCCACCAGCCAGGGTGCGGCACTGAAGCAAGACTTCGCCGCCCTCGCGGAGCGTCACGACATGCTCTGGACGATGCGCGGTGCGGGCGATCGGCGGCGGGTGGTCCTGCTCGTCTCAAAATTCGATCACTGCCTGGGCGACCTGCTCTATCGCTACCGGATCGGCGAGCTGAACATGGACCCCGTAGCGATCGTGTCGAACCACCCCCGGGCCGCGCTGAAGCTGAATATCGTAGGCGACATTCCCTATCACCATTTACCGGTCACCAGCGATACCAAGCCGCAGCAGGAAGCGCAGATCAAACGTGTGATCGAGGAAACCGGCGCCGAACTGGTCGTCCTTGCGCGTTATATGCAGGTGCTGTCGGACGATATGGCTGCGTATCTGTCAGGCCGCTGCATCAACATTCACCACAGCTTCCTGCCGGGCTTCAAGGGCGCGAAACCGTATCATCAGGCCTATGAGCGCGGCGTCAAGATGATCGGCGCGACCGCCCATTATGTGACCGGCGACCTCGACGAAGGGCCGATTATCCACCAGGATGTCGAGGCCATCAGTCACGCGGATTCGCCTGAAGATCTGGTGCGCAAGGGGCGCGACATCGAACGCCGCGTACTGGCCCGTGCGGTCCATTATCACTTGCAGGACCGGATATTGCTCAACGGTTCCAGAACCATCGTTTTCAAGGACTAGGCAATGGCCCATATCCGCACCACCCATGTCGGCAGCCTGCCTCGCGGCCCCGAACTGACACCGTTGCTGCTCGCTCGCGATCGCGGCGATCCGTATGACGCCGACGCATTCGACGCGGTGGTGCAAAGCGCCGTCGACGACGCTGTCGGCAAACAGATCGAGGCGGGCGTCTCGATCGTCAGTGACGGCGAACTGGGCAAGGTCGGCTATTCGACCTATATCATCGAACGGCTGGAAGGATTTGGTGGTCATTCAGACCGCAAGCCCGCACTGGACCTGGCACCGCTGCCCGAACTGAGAGCCAAGCTGGCGCACATCATGGGCGCACAGGAATTTACCCGGGCGTCGTGCATCGCCCCGGTCAGGCTCGTGAGTCTCCAGCCGCTGCATGACGACATCCGCCGGTTCCAGACCGCGCTGGCCCGGCATGGCAATGGCGTCCGCGCCTTCATGAATTCGGCCTCGCCGGGTCTGATTACAGCGTTTCAGGGCAATGCCTTCTACCCCAGTCACGAGGCCTATCTCGCCGATCTGGTGACGGCGATGCGCCCGGAATACGAGGCGATCGTGGCCGCCGGGTTCGAGCTCCAGCTCGACTGTCCCGACCTCGCGATGTCGCGCCACACCGGCTATCAGGACATGGACGAGCACGCTTTCCTGAACGCGATCACCGCCAACGTCGAGGCGCTGAACGCAGCAACGGCAGGTATCGACCCCGCGCGGATGCGGATGCATGTCTGCTGGGGTAATTACGAGGGACCGCATGATTGCGACATCCCACTCGAGCGGATCATCGATATCGTCCTGAAGGCCCGGCCCGCCACAATATTGTTCGAGGCCGCCAATCCACGCCATGAGCACGAATGGATCGTCTGGCGCGATGCGACGCTGCCCGACCACAAGATACTGGCACCTGGGCTGATCGATACATGCTCCAACTATATCGAGCATCCTGAACTGATTGCCCAACGGATCGAGCGTTTCGCAGCGATCGTCGGGGCCGAACGGGTTCTTGCCAGTACCGATTGCGGGTTCGGCACGTTCGCCGGCTATGGCAAGATCGATCCTGCGGTTGCCTGGAAAAAGCTGAAGGTGCTCCGCGAGGGCGCCGACATCGCGAGCGCACGGATCGGATGACGGCACGCGGCCTGATGGTCGAGGCCGTGGCTGGGGCGCACGGACCAACTGTCCGTGATGCGGTATTCGGGCTGCTCCGTGCACACGGCATGACAACGATCTTTGGCAACCCCGGATCAACCGAGCTGCCCATGTTTCGGTCAATGCCGGCTGATTTCCGGTATATTCTCGGCCTTCAGGAATCGATCGTGGTCGGCATGGCCGACGGCTATGCTCAGGCAACGGGCAACGCCGCCCTCGTCAATCTCCATTCCTCGGCCGGTGTGGGTCATGCGCTCGGCAACGTGTTTACCGCCTTTCGCAACCAGACGCCGCTGGTGTTGACGGCGGGTCAACAGGCACGATCGATCCTGCCTTACGAGCCGTTTCTTTATGCCGAACGGGCGACCGAGTTTCCGCAGCCCTTCGTAAAATGGGCCTGCGAGCCGGCCCGCGCCGAGGATGTGCCATTGGCCGTCGCGCGCGCCTATCACATCGCGATGCAGGCCCCATGCGGACCCACGTTCGTCTCAATCCCGATCGACGACTGGGAGCGACCCTGCCCGCTGGTCGAGCCTCGCCGGATCAGCACGACTACCTGGCCCGATCCGCAGCTGATCGGCGAAGTGGCGAAGGCACTCGCCGAGGCCAGTACCCCCGTCATCGTCGCGGGTAGCGGGGTTGCCAGGGGCGCTGCGCGCGCCGCATTGCAGACCCTGGCGGAGCGTCATGCCGCCCCGGTCTGGGCGGCACCGATGGCCGCCCGCAACGTGTTTCCTGAGGATCATCCGCTGTTCGCCGGATTTCTGGCCGCGTCGCGCGAGGCGATTGTCGGCTCACTGGCAGGCCACGACCTGATCCTCGTCGTCGGGGCGCCGGTGTTCACGTTCCATGTGGAGGGCTTCGGGCCATTCGTTCCCCCCGGCGCGAAACTGGTGCAGATCGTCGAAGACCCGACAATGGCGGCGCGGTCACCCGTCGGCCTTTCAATAATGGGCAATATCGAGGCGGCGCTGAACCAGCTCGCGGCGGCGGAAGCTCCGCCACGGACGGTACCGGTGGCCCGCTCCTCGCCGGCCGCTCCCGCGTCCGACCGGCTGACCGATGCCCTGCTGATCTCCCGTCTCGATGACCTACGGCCGAAGGGCATAGCGGTCGTGGAGGAGGCGCCAACCACCCGTGGTCCCCTGCATGATTTCTTCCGGATACGGTCGGGCGAGGAGTTTCACACCTGCGCCAGCGGCGGACTCGGCCACGGCTTGCCCGCAGCCGTCGGCGTCGCGCTCGGCCGCCCGGAAAGCACCGTTCTCGCGATCATCGGCGACGGGTCGGCGATGTACGCCATTCAGGGGCTGTGGAGTGCAGCGCAGCTGGGTGTCGATGTTCGCTTCGTCATCGTGAACAATGGCGGCTATGCTGCGCTCGATCAGTTTGCAGGGCTGTTCGGCCTGGCGGCGATCGGCAGCAAGCTGCCCGGCATCGATTTCGTTGCGCTCGCACAGGCACAAGGAGTGCCGGCGCAGCGGGTTTCTGCCGCAGCGGCGCTCGATGCGGCGATCATTGCGCTGTTCGATGGCAAGGGCCCTAAATTGCTCGAAGTCATCGTCGAGGCGACGGCATGACGACGGCGACCGCAGATATCGTGGCGCTGCACGCTCGAATGTCGCCGGGCCGGCAGGCAGCGAATGATTTGAGCAGCGGTCAGAACTGGTCGTACGCCGAATTCGACGCGCTGATCGGCACGCTGGCGGCAGCGCTTATCGCGCGCGGTGTCGGGCCCGGCGACCGCGTGGCGCTGCTTGCCGGGAACAGCGTAGCGCTCGTCGCGCTGCATTTCGCTTGCGGACGGGTTGGGGCGATCTTCGTGCCGCTCAACTGGCGGCTCACGCACATCGAGCTTGCCGCGTTGCTCGAACGGGCGGAACCGGCCTTGTTCCTGGCGGATGCCGGATCGGCCAAGCCCGACGGTTTTCCGGTCGCCGCCTTCGATGTGTTCCTGTCTGCCGCAAGGGACATGTCGCCACATCGTCACGGCGTCGGCGACATCGACCGGCCGAGCCTCATCCTGTTTACGTCGGGAACGTCGGGGCGGCCCAAGGGCGTCATCGTCACCGAACGCAACCTGCGCGAGTCGGCGATAAATTTCGGGCAGCTGACCGACGTGGGACGCGACAGTGTGTTCCTGTGCGAGGCGCCGATGTTCCACACGCTGGGCCTGATCGCCAACACGCGGCCCGTTCTCCACATGGGCGGATCAATTGTCGTCGGCAGCGGGTTCGAGCCCGGAAGGACATTGGCGAGGTTAAGCGATCCCGCGCTTGGCATTACCCATTATTGCGGCGTTCCCCAGATGATGGAGACGCTTCGCAAGCAACCGGGTTTCGATCCGGCGCCTCTGCATCGGCTGACGGCGCTGGTAACAGGCGGCGCGCCGCACTCACCCGCCGATCTCAAGGCCTGGGGCGACGATGGTGTAACGATCGTGTCGGGATTCGGGATGAGCGAGACAGGAACCGTGTTCGGCATGCCGCCCGATCCAGCCGCGGCGCAGCAAAAACCGCTGTCAGTGGGCGTCGGGACGCCGTGGGTCGAGGCCCGGATCGTCGATGGCGAAAACGTCCCCTGCCCCGCCGGCATCGCTGGTGAATTAAAGCTGCGGGGACCCAATGTGACGCCCGGCTATTGGCACGACCCGGCCGAAACCGCCAAGTCGTTTGACGCCGACGGCTGGTTTGCAACGGGCGATATCGCGCGCGCCGATGAGGACGGCTATTACTGGATCGTCGACCGCAAGAAGGACATGTTCATTTCCGGCGGTGAGAATGTGTATCCGGCAGAAATCGAAGCGGCGGTCGCCGGCTTCCCCGGGCTCGACGAGTGCGCGCTGGTCGGCTTACCCGACCCGCGCTGGGGTGAAGCCGGTCATCTGGCAATCGTCGGACATGAAATCGACGAGGCCGCGCTCTTGACGTTTCTCGGCGACCGGATCGCCCGGTACAAGCTGCCCAAGGCCATCCACCGGTTCGCCGCCCTGCCGCGCACCGGTACCGGGAAATTGCAGAAGGCCGAGCTGCGCGCGCTGTTGATCGCGCGTCTCGGCTAGCTCTGGCGACTGATATCGTAGGTGCCGAGCCCCGGCTTGTAACTCTTTTCGTCGATGAACTGCCGGATCCCCTCTTTTCGGCCAGTCGGGTCGAAGCTGTTGGCCGCTTCCTGCATCCGCACGAGATAATCCTCCGCATCGTCATAGGTCATGGTGCCAACCCGCCGAACGGCGTCCTTGGCATATTTCAGCGCGACCGGATTTTTCTTGAGCAAAACATCGGCAACCTCGCGCACACGCGCCTCGAGGCGGTCGAGCGGCACGCTTTCGTTGACGAGCTTCCACTCGGCGGCCTTTTTGCCGTCGATCAGTTCGCCGGTCAGCGTCATCCACATCGCATCGCGCATCGATAGCAGGTCGACGACCACTTTGGTCACGCCCCCGCCGGGCAGGATGCCCCAGTTGATCTCCGACAGCCCGAACTGGGCCTCATCTGCGGTAATAGCGAGATCACAGGCGAAGAGCGGGCCGAAGCCGCCGCCAAAACACCAGCCGTTGACCATCGCTATCGTCGGCTTTTGATACCAGCGCAGGCGCCGGAACCAGCCGTAGGATTCGCGCTGGGACTGGCGAACGCCGCGCAGCCCCTGTGCTTCGGTTTCGCGGAAATATTCCTTCAAATCCATGCCCGCGGACCAGGCCGTCCCCTCTCCGCCCAGCACCAGCACGCCGACGTCGTCGCTATGCTCGATCTCGTCGAGGACATCCATCATGCGCCGGTTCAGCGTCGGACTCATGCTGTTGCGTTTTTCGGGGCGCGCAAAATTCAGCCAGGCGATCCGGTTTTCGATCTTCAGCGAAACGACGTCGGTTTCCATGTTGCTGCCCTCATCTGCACCGCGCCACACGGCAATAGGAAGCATGTCCGGCGGCGAAAAGGGGTAGTCTCAATCATAGGATAACGTACGCGACTTGCGGACGCCCGCCGCTTCTGATTTGACGGTAAGCGAGCCCGGTGTGTCGGACTAGGACCGCAGAACAATCCGGACCGGCCATATGATGACCGAGCGCCAATTTTAGAGTTCGCGCTACTGACCGGCCTCGACGCCAGAAACGCCAATGGCAGTGTTGGAGATCTACCATCTGCTCAGAGGATGAGACCATGAAGAGCTACACCAAGCATTATATCGACGGCAGCTGGGTCGACAGCAGCGGCAATGCACGGCACATCGTGATCAACCCCGCGACCGAGGAACCGACGAGCGAGGTCGTGCTGGGGACCGCTGAGGACGTCGATCAGGCGGTAACAGCGGCAAGACGCGCGTTCGAAGCGTTTTCGCAGACCAGCAAAGACGAACGCATCGCGCTGATCGGTCGCATTGCCGATGAATATAAGAAGCGCATAGCGGACATCGCCCAGGCTATTTCGGAAGAAATGGGTTGCCCCATCTCGGTCGCCAGGACCGCGCAGGCCGGGTCAGGGCTCGGCCATCTTGGTGCAACGATCGAGGCGTTGACGGACTTTGCATTCGAGCAATCGACCGGCAAGAACAACGTGGTGTACGAGCCGATCGGCGTCGTCGCGCTGATCACGCCGTGGAACTGGCCGATGAACCAGATCGTCGCGAAAGTCGCCCCTGCGCTTGCGGCAGGTAACACAGTCATTTTGAAGCCGTCCGAGCAGACACCCGGTTCGGCAGCAATCTTCGCCGAAGTGCTCCATGCGGCCGGCGTTCCGGCTGGCGTGTTCAACCTTGTCCAGGGCGACGGGCCCGGGGTCGGCACGGCGATGGCACAGCATCCCGATATCGACATGATCAGCTTCACCGGCTCGACCCGCGCGGGCATCATGGTCGCGAAGAATGCAGCAGAAACGGTCAAGCGCGTGCATCAGGAGCTGGGCGGCAAATCGCCGAACATCATCCTGCCCGGTACGCCGCTCGATGTGGCACTCCCCGGCGGTGCGGGCGGCATGCTGCTCAATTCCGGTCAGAGCTGCATCGCGCCCACCCGGATGCTGGTGCACCGTTCGCAATATGATGAAGCGATCGAAAAGCTGAAGGTCATCTTCGCGGCAAAGGCGGTCGACGATCCGGCAAAAGAGGGCGATCACATCGGTCCGGTCGTCAACAAGGCGCAATTCGACAAGATCCAGGGCCTGATCCAGCAGGGCGTGGATGAAGGGGCCACTGTGGCGGTCGGCGGTACGGGCCTGCCGGAAGGCAAGGACAAGGGCTATTATGTGAAGCCAACGGTGCTCGCCAATGTCAGCAACGATATGACGGTCGCGCGCGAGGAGATTTTTGGCCCCGTTCTTGTCGTCATTCCGTACGACACACTCGACGAGGCCGTCGCCATTGCCAACGATACGCCCTACGGCCTGGGTGCTTATATCGCGGGCGATCCGGCGGTCGCCAAGCAGATCGTGCGCAAGATCCGTGCCGGAAGCGTGTTCGTAAACGCAGGCGGCCTCGACTTCCATTCGCCGTTCGGCGGATACAAACAGTCCGGCAATGGCCGCGAATTCGGCAAGTTCGGCCTTGAGGAATTCATGGAGATCAAGTCGGTTATCGGTGAGCTCCCCACCGACCAGTCACCGGTTGAGGTTGTCGCCTGACCGATCATGACGACAGGGGTGAGGATAAAGGAGTTCACGCCGTGACATCCGCTGAACGTCGAGCGATCGAATGGGAATGTTCGCGGCTGATCAATCTCTACGCCCGCCTGAACGACGACGCACGCTGGGAAGATGTTGCCGCGCTCTATGCCGACGACGGGCTGATGACACGCCCCACGGCACCTGACTCGCCGATTATCGGCAGAGAGGCAATTCTTGCGTCCTTCCGTGCCCGCCCGGCGCGGAAGACTCAGCACATCTGTGCCAACATCGTTGTCGACGTGGAGAATGAATCCGCGGCAAGTGCGCACAGCGTCATCCTGCTGTTCACCGCCAAAGACGCGCCGCCGCTGATCGGCAGCTACCGCGACCGCTTCACGCTTACTCCCGGAGGCTGGCGCTTTGCCGAGCGGCGTGGCGCGCTGACCTTCACTTAAGCAAGACCCGATGGCCGCAGTGGCGCGTTTTCGTGCAGGCTAGAGGCTGAGCATTGCGAGACGGGTCGCGCTTTCGCGATCGATCGGCGCGAACAGCATCAGGCGCTGACTGGGTGCCTCGTCCACAGTGTACGACGAATGTTGCATCGTAATCCTGCCGACCCCGTCCACCTCGACCGAGTGAACCCCCTGAAGGTGCGACGCCACGTCGGATTCATGCCAGAACTCGCGGAACTCAGCCGACTTCTCAAGCATGTCGGAAATGAGGGCCTCGAAGACATGAACCCTGGTCGTGCGACTATAATCCCATTTGAAACGCGCAGTCACTTTTTGCGCCATCGTCCGGTATTCGTCGGCGTCGGCGCGGTAGCGATCGTCAGACATCAAAATTTTGAAGAGATTGCGATCCGCCGGGTCGGGCAACCGGGCATAGTCGCGGAACAACCGGGCAACGTGCCGGTTCCAGCCGATCACGGTCCAGTCCTCCGTAATCACCTGCGCAGGAATCGACAGGACATCGAGCAGATGCTGCAGTGCCGGGTGGACGACGTCGTCGGGGGGCAGCGATAGCGGCGGCGGCCGGTGCTGGGCGAGCGCGAACAGAAATTCCCGCTGCTGCGGACTGAGCCGCAGCGTCCGGCTCACCCGTTCGAGCATCCCGGCCGACAGCTGGACCTTCCGCCCCTGTTCGAACCACGTGTACCAGGTGACACTCATGCCGGCCAGCGACGCGACCTCTTCGCGCCGCAGACCTTGCGCCCGCCGACGCTCACCCGTTGGTAGCCCGACGTCCTTCGGCTGCAGGCGCCCGCGGGCCGACCGCAGAAACCGGGTCAGTTCCGCCCGTTGATGCGTCGCGCGCTGCATATCACTTCAACCCGCCCGCCTGCCGCGTGCGCCAGCTGTCGGCATAGGCATCGCGTGCGACCTCGGAATACGGCACAGGAGCAACGGTCGCCCGAATTTCAGTCTGGACATGCCGCTCGACGGCGGGTTTCGACGTCCCGCCATTCTCTTCGCCCCACAGCAGCGAAACCGTCGTCCCCGGCACCGCATAGCGTTCGTCGAGCATCGCGAGCGTCAGCATCTTGCCTTCATTGGTGCTGTAACCGATCCAGGTCGACAACCCGACGGTGGCCCCATCGACGATCACCCGGTCATAGGGGTGCATCGCATAGACGGCGCTCGGAAATTCGAAGAACTTCGCACGGTCGCCGTTCTGAAAATTCGAGCTGATCGCGCGGAGGACTTCCTCGGTATCGAGCGCCAGCGTGACCTTCCGCCGATGGGGCTGCACCGCCATCCGCTCGAGCGCTTCGCGGCCGATGAAATCATGATCGAACTTGACGAAGGGCCCATAGCCCAGGTCCCAGGGCGTCAGATAATAGTCCTCGATCGATTGCGCATCGAAACTGCCGCCGATCGACGCCTTTGCCGCATAACATGTGTCGGGCAGCCATGCCCGGAATGCGTCGAGACCCGAACCGGTGTAAACGGCAGGCAAGGGCGACGGAATCCAGCCCGATTCGAGTGTGTTGGACGAATAGGCGCGTCCGCCAACCTGTTTCAGCCCGAATTCAGCCCCCGCGGCAACCAGCGCCTCGCGGACGGCCTCCCCTTCTGCCCACGGGCCGAACAGTTCGAACCCCGGTTGTCCCGCCATACCGTGGCGCAGTGCCCGCACAGGATGGCCGGCAATGGTCAGTGTCGTCATATTGAAAAATTTGAGTTCCGGTGCTGCGGCGCCGGTAACTTTTTCGATGACCTTGGCGGCGTTGGGACCCTGCACCTGAAAGCGATAGGATTTACGTTTGCCATCGGTGCGCATCGCGGTCCGGTCATCGCGCGCCACGGTGACGTTCCATTGGCCGGTGCTGGCATGGAATTCGAGCCACTCGATAACCGGGGCCCGGCCGACCAGGTTGAAGCTGTTTTCTGCCAGGTAAAACAGGATGACGTCGCCAATGACATAGCCGTCGGGCGTCACTGGCACGAATTGCTTGGCCTTGTCGGGCACAAACCCCTTGAAGCTGTTGATACCGAGGTAGTTGAGCATGGCAAAGGCATCGGGACCTTCGACAGCAAGATCGACCATGTGATAGGATTGATTGAACAGGACGCACGTTTCCTGCCACGCGCGTTGCTCATCGCGCCAGTTGGTGAATTCCGCTGGCACACCCGGATACACATTGGGACCGGCCTGCTGGTTGCGGAGCGTCGCGACGGGGTCACCGGCCGCTTCGAGAAAATCTTGAAAACTACGAGCGTTCATCGGCTTCTCCGGGTGAGGACAGTTGAGTGGTGGGAATATCGTCGCCTGTGATCCAATGCCGAAGTGCGGCAGTCAGAGCGTCAGGTGCTTCGAGGGGCGACATATGGCCGCTGCCGCCCAGAACAGTGAGCGTCGCCCGCGGTATCGCCGCCGCCATCAGGCGATGCTGATCGAGAGGACTCCATTCGTCGACATCCCCGACCGCGACAAGGACAGGGCAATCAATCGTGGACAGCAGTGTCTCCACCTCCGGGCGGGCCAGCAACGCGGCGATCTGCCGCTGGTAGAGGTCCACGCCGCCGGCGCGGCACATCGCATAAATCGGTGCGAGGAACGCCGCATCGCTTCGCCGGGCCGGGGCGACCATCGGCGGCAGCCAGGCGTTCAGCAGGGCATCGATCCCCTCGCGCTGGCCAAGATCGAGCAAGGCGTGCCGCTTCTCCGCCTCGCCCGGGCGCGGCGGATGTACACCCGTGCTGATCAGGGCAAGGCGTTCGACCCGTTCACCCGCTTGCCGATAAACCTCGAGCGCAACCCGGGCACCCATCGAGTGACCCGCAAGGGCGAATCGTTCCGGTGCACCTTTCAGAGCCCGTCGCGCCATCTCTGTGATGCTGTCGGCCTCACGATAATCGGCAACGACGACGTCGAACGCGTGTCCCAGGGCACGGATCTGGGGCGCAAAGATACGCTCGTCGCATAGGAGACCCGGCAGCAGCAGGAGGGGTGTCGCCATCGACGATGGTGCCCTCCACGACGTCATCTGCAAACCTCTCCTTCGCGCAGCCCTTTGGCCGGGCCGTTGACGCATTCATAGCTGATACTGTATGCGACACAAACAAAATTGGATAGAGATGGATGAGCTGGCCGGTCAACCAATGGTATGCTGCTGCGTGGGACAGCGAGATCGACCGTAACCCGGTCGCTCGCACAATCTGCGGCATCCCGGTGGTGATGTATCGGCGACTCGACCGCACACTCGTCGCGATGCGCGACGCCTGCCCGCACCGGCTGTTCCCGCTGTCGAAGGGGATCAAGGAGGGCGACAATATCCGCTGCCGCTATCATGGCATGCTGATCGGCGACGACGGTAACGTGCGGCAGATGCCGCTGAAGAACGATCCGGTGAACGGCAATATCTGTGTTCAGACTTTCCCGGTGGAAGAACGCCACCGCTTCGTCTGGATCTGGGTCGGCGACCCCGCTCGCGCCGATGCTGCGCTGATTCCCGATCTGTGGCCGTGCAGCACGCAGGGCTGGACGTTCGACGGCGGATATTACCACGTCAGGGCGGACTATCTGCTCTGCCTCGACAATCTGATGGACCTCAGCCACGAAACCTATGTCCACCAGGGCTCGATCGGCCAGCAGGAGATCATGGAGGCCCCGCTGAATACGCGCGTCGCCGGTGACCGCGTGTTCGTCGAGCGCTGGATGCCAGGCATCGATGCACCGCCATTCTGGCGTGAGGCGCTGGGACGTGAAGGCGCCGTCGATCGATGGCAAATCTGCGAGTTCATACCGCCGACGAGTGTCATAATCGATGTGGGCGTCGCGCCGGTCGGGGCGGGAGCCACCATCGAGCAACACGACCAGGGGGTGCGCGGCTTCGTCATCGACGTGTTCACGCCGGAAAGCGCAACGTCCACCCATTATTTCTGGGGTATGGCGCGTAATTTCAACACGTCGGACGCTGGCTTCACCGCGCGTTTCAAGGCCCAGCAGGGCGGCGTATTTCTCGAGGATCTCGAGGTATTCGAAGCGCAGCAACGGTCGATCGAGGCGAATCCCGATCTCAAGCTGCGCTCCTATAACATCGATGAAGGCGGCGTTCGGGCGCGCACGATCATCAAGCGGCTGGTTCGGGAAAGCGCGGCGGCATGACCAGCGATCGTTCAGCATGGTAGTTTTTGTGTCTCTTGCGTTCCGTCGCGCGAGGTCCACACCTGCGGGGCCGGCGGGGGCCGGGCACAACGCTCCGGTCGCTATCGTGCGTGCCGCCCTCCCGGACAGGCAACGCCTGTGAGTACCGGGTCAGAAACCAATCGCTGGAGATAATCTGTTGCGCGCTATCGACTATTTTGACCGGGGCCATGAGCTCAACCCTGAGCGGACCGCAGTGCTGGACACCGTCACCGGCGACGCGCTGAGCTTTGCCGAAGTCAAACGACAGACCGAAGCGATCGCCGCCGCGCTCTACGCTCATGGTTTCACTAACCAGGAGGCGGTCGCGCTCTACGCGCCGAATTCCGGCCTGCTGATGGTAACGCTGCTCGCAATCTGGCGGGCCAACGGCAAATGGGTGCCGGTCAATATCCGCAACGCGATCGATGCGAACGCGGCCTATCTTAATTATGTCCGGTGCGAGTGGTTGTTCTATGATTCCAGCCTCGCCGAAGAAGTCGCCGAATTGCAGCGGTCGTGCCCGCATCTCAACCGGCTGATCTGTCTCGACAAGGACATGGCCGACGCGCCATCGCTCAAGACATTCATCGGCCAGGTTACCGCCGCCGATTTCGTGCCGCCGCCTGTCGATGCCTTCGGCAATCTCGAGGAGTTGGTCGGCATTTTTCCAACCGGCGGCACCACCGGTCCGTCGAAAGGTGCCAATGTCACCAACCTAGGCTGGGGCACGATGATCGAGACGGCAGCCGATGGCATGGCCGGGCGCACCGACAGCCCCGTCGCGCTGGTGTCGGCACCGATCACGCACGCGGCGGGCCCGATATCGCTGTCGACGCTCAGTCTCGGCGCGACACAAGTCATTCTACCGGGCTTCAATGCGGAGCGCGTGCTGCAGACGATTGCTGCGCACAAAGTCACTCATATGTACCTGCCCCCGACAGCGCTGTATCAGTTGCTCGCGTCGCCGGAGATCAATCAGCATGACATGAGCTCGCTGAGGATATTCATCCTCGTCGGGTCGCCGGTTTCCCCTGAAAAACTACGCATTGCGGTCGATACGTTCGGACCCTGCATGTGCCAGGCCTATGGTCAGGTCGAATGTCCGATGATCGTCTGCTGGCTACCCCCCGAAGCGGTTGCCGCGGCGGCGGCCGGTGATCATCCGGAACGGCTGGCAAGCTGCGGCCGTCCGACGCGGTCAGTCCAGGTCGGGATCATGGATGACGACGGCAATTTGCTGCCCACCGGCGAAGCAGGCGAAATCGTCGTGCGGGGCGCGCTGGTTTCGCACAGTTATTTCGAATTGCCGGAAGCCACGGCCGATATCCGCAAATTCGGCTGGCACCATACCGGGGACGTCGCCAAGCGCGATGCCGACGGCTTTATCTACATCGTCGACCGCAAGAAGGACATGGTCGTGTCCGGTGGCTTCAACGTCTTTACCGCTGAGGTCGAGGCCGCGATCACCGAGCTCGAAGCCGTACGCGAGTGCGCAGTGATCGGCATCCCACATGAAAAATGGGGCGAGCAGGTCCACGCCATCGTCGTCGCCGACGGGATCGACGAAGCAACGATCATCGGCCACACCAAGGCACGGCTCGGCGGGGTCAAGGCACCGAAGTCGGTACAGTTCGTCGCTGAAATTCCGCGCACCGCAGCAGGAAAAATGGATAAGAAGGTATTGCGGCGTGAACATTGGGGCGACGCCGCGCGCATGGTGAATTAGTCAACTAGGGTGAGCGGGAAAACCCGCCGATCAACGGATGCAGGAAACGAAATGGCTCGACGGTTCTGGAGTTTGATTGCAGCGATCATGCTGGCGTCATGTGGTGGAGGTGCGCCCGGGACCGGCTCGGGCGGGGTCAGTGACGCCGCGATTGCGCAGGCCGACAAAGACGGTGTCAACTGGCTCAGCTATGGCCGTACGCACGACGAGCAACGCTTCAGTCCGCTCACCCAGGTCAATGATCGTAACGTCGGTCAGCTGGGACTGTCATGGTCGGCCGATCTCGATACCGCCCGCGGACAGGAGGCGACACCGATCGTTGTCGATGGCGTCCTTTACGTTTCGACGGCGTGGAGCAAAGTGCTCGCCTTCGACGCTGCCACTGGCAAGCCCTTGTGGTCCTATGATCCGCAAGTGCCGCGCGAAACGCTGGTCAAGGCGTGCTGCGATGCCGTCAACCGGGGGTGGCAGTCTGGCACGACAAGCTGTTCGTCGGGGCGCTCGACGGGCGGCTCGTGGCGCTTGATGCAAAGAGCGGCAAGCCGGTGTGGACGACCTGGACGGTCGATCCCAAGGGTCAGCAGACGATCACCGGCGCCCCGCGGATCGTGAAGGGGCGAGTCCTGATCGGCAATGGCGGCGCGGAATTTGTCGCGCGCGGCTATATCTCGGCCTATGATACCGACACCGGCAAGCTGGTCTGGCGGTTCTATACCGTGCCGGGCGATCCGAAAAAGCCATTCGAGCAGCCAGAGCTTGCCGACGCGGCCAAGACCTGGAGCGGGGAATGGTATAAATATGGCGGCGGCGGGACGGTGTGGGACTCGATCACCTATGATCCTGAAACCGACCTCCTCTATTTCGGTACCGGCAATGGCGAGCCCTGGAACCAGTCGATCCGCGATCCCAAGGGTGGCGATAACCTGTTCACGTCGTCGATCGTCGCGGTCAATCCCGACACCGGCAAATACGTCTGGCATTTTCAGGAAACACCGATGGATCGCTGGGATTTCGACTCGAACCAGCACATCATCGCGGCGACCATCCCCGTTGCCGGCAAACCGCAACGCGTGTTGCTGCACGCGCCGAAGAATGGGTTTTTCTATGTTCTCGATGCGAAAACAGGGAAATTCATCTCCGGCACCGCCTATGCGACAGTGAACTGGGCGACTGGCCTCGACCCCGTCAGTGGCAAGCCGAAAGTCGTGCCTGCCGCATTTTATGACAAGACCGGGGTTCCCTTCGTATCCGTGCCCGGCGCAGCCGGTGCCCACAGCTGGCAGCCGATGTCGTACAGTCCGAAGACCGGGCTTGTTTATATCCCTGCCAACGAAGCGGGCTTTCCGTACGCGGCGGCAGGCCGTGACTGGAAGCTGACGAATATCGGATTCCAGACTGGGATCGACCCGTCAAAGACTGCGATGCCCGCCGTCGCGGCGATCCGCGACGGCGCCAGGGCGGCGACGACGGGGACACTGATCGCGTGGGATCCAGTAAAGCAAAAACCCGCGTGGAAGGTTGCCCAGGTTGGTCCCTGGAACGGCGGCGTTCTGTCGACTGCGGGCAACCTCGTTTTTCAGGGGAACGCCACGGGTAAGTTCGTGGCTTATGCGGCGGACTCAGGCAAGGAGCTATGGTCGGCGCCGACGCAAACCGGGGTTATCGCCGCACCGATGACCTATTCGGTCAATGGCGAGCAATATGTCGCGATCCTGGCCGGATGGGGCGGTGTATGGGACATTGCGACCGGCGTGCTCGCCGACAAATCAGGATCGACCCGGAACATCAGTCGCCTGCTGGTGTTCAAAATCGGTGCCAATGGCCACTTGCCGGCGCCGCCGCCACTGGCGAAACTGCCGCTCGATCCTCCCCCGGTAACGGGCACGCCGCAGCAGATCGCGCTGGGGGCCGAACATTATGGGCGGTACTGCGGCGCATGTCACGGCGATGCGGCGGTCGCCGGCGGGCTCAATCCAGATCTCAGACACTCGGGAATGATCAACAAGGCCACCGACTTCCGGGCGATCGTGCTTGGCGGCGCGCTCAAATCGAACGGCATGGTTTCATTCGCCGAGGTACTTTCGCCTGCCGACGCGGAAACGATCCGGCATTATCTGATCAAACGGGCAAACGAAGACCTCGCGCTCGAGCGTAGCGCCAAGCCTGCCCGCGTCGCTTCCCGGTAGCCACCTGTCACGGATTTTTGAAAAAAGGACTTGCGCGATGAACGAGATGACCCGGATTTCTCTGTCCCAACATCCCTACTCGGACGCGGCAAAGCATGCCCTGAAGCGGCAGCCTTCGCTGTTCATCAACAATGAATGGGTCTCGTCCTCGACCGAGGCGACGATCCCTGTCATCGATCCCTCGAGCGGCAAGGAAATCAGCCGGATCGTCGATGCATCCGACAAGGATGTCGATCGTGCCGTCGCCGCCGCCCGCGCCGCATTCGATGACGGTCGCTGGTCGGACCTGCCGCCGATGGTCCGCGAGGGCATGATGCACAAGCTGGCGGAGCTGATCGCCAGTCACGCCGATGAATTCGCCGAGCTCGAAGCGATCGATAACGGCAAGCCCAAGGGCATGGCCGCCGCGATCGACATACCGGGTGTCATCGGCATGCTGCACTATATGGCGGGCTGGGCGTCGAAGCTGGGCGGCGACATGATCGAGCCGAGCGCAATGCCGCGTGGCGCATTCCATTCCTACGTCCGGCGGGAGCCGGTCGGCGTCGCCGCGCAGATTGTTCCGTGGAACTTCCCGTTGCTGATGGCAGTGGGCAAGATTGCGCCCGCGCTCGCGGCCGGTTGCACACTCGTCCTCAAGCCCGCCGAACAGACCTCTCTGACTGCCCTGCGGCTGGCCGACCTGGTTGCCGCAGCTGGTTTTCCGGCCGGCGTCGTCAACATCATCACGGGCAATGGACACACGGCCGGCGACCGCCTCGTCCGTCATCCTGATGTCGACAAGGTTGCCTTCACCGGATCGACCGATGTTGGCAAAATCATCAACCGGACGGCCACCGATACCCTGAAGCGGGTCACGCTCGAGCTGGGCGGGAAGTCGCCGGTCGTGGTTCTGCCCGATGTCGATGTTGCGGCCACGGCTCCCGGAGCGGCGGGGGCAATCTTCTTCAATTCCGGCCAGGTATGCGTTGCCGGATCGCGGCTGTACGCGCACCGTTCGATCTTCGACAAACTGCTGGAGGGAGTGGCCGAGGCATCGGCCTTCTGGTCGCCGCGCCCGTCGCTGGATCCGGCTGGCCACATGGGCCCGCTGGTGTCCAGCGAGCAGTTCGACCGCGTCATGGGTTATATCGAAGCGGGCAAGAAGGCGGGCGCATCGGTGGCCGTCGGGGGCGACGCGCCGACGTCGGATGGAGGCTATTACGTGAACCCGACGGTGCTGGTCGACGTAAAGCCCGACATGAGTGTGGTTCAGGAAGAGATTTTTGGCCCGGTCGTCGTCGCACAACGTTTCGACGATCTCGATGAAGTGGCGAAATCGGCGAACGATACCTGCTTTGGCCTGGGTGCCGGGATCTGGACGCGCGATATTTCGGCGATGCACAAGCTGGCCGCCAAGATAAAAGCGGGAACGGTCTGGGGCAATTGTCATGCGGTTATCGACCCGGCCTTGCCGTTCGGCGGGTACAAGCAATCGGGCCTCGGCCGCGAGCAGGCGCGCCAGGGCGTCGAGGCCTACACCGAACTGAAATCGGTCATCATCCAGCTTTGAATCTCATTGCCCGCCTCCCTGGCGGAGGCGGGCCGCCGGAGCCTGTCATGATCGATCCCAAGACCGTCACCGCCATCGACGTCCATGTCCATGCTGAGGTGTCGTGCCACGACCCCGAGGATCCCGTGATGGCGGAATTCTTCGACGCCGCATCGGCCTATTTCAAGGCGGATCGCAGGCGGCCGACGATCCCGGAGACGATCGCCTTCTACCGTGAGCGCAAGATCGCCTTCTGCCTTTTCACCGTCGACGCGGAAAGCGGCATGGGTGCGAAGAGGATCAGCAATTATGAGATTGCCGACCTGGCTGCCGAACATTCGGACATCGTCATCCCGTTCGCTTCGATCGACCCGCACAAGGGTAAGCTTGGCGCTCGTGAAGCACGGGACCTGGTCGAGAACCACGGCGTCAAGGGATTCAAGTTCCACGGCATAGCCCAGAACGCCCACCCGGCCGATCGCATGGCCTACCCGATCTACGAGGTCATCGCCGAGTACAAGCCGCCCGCCATTTTCCATACCGGACATTCAGGCATGGGGACCGGTATGCGCGGTGGCGGCGGGATGCGGCTGAAATACGGACAACCGATGCTGATCGACGACGTCGCGGTCGATTTTCCCGACATGAAGATCATCCTGGCGCATCCGAGCTGGCCGTGGACCGACGAAAGCCTGTCGATGGCGCTCCACAAGGACAACATATTCATCGACCTGTCCGGCTGGTCGCCGAAATATTTCCCGAAACAGGTGATCCAATATGCGAACACGCAGCTGAAGCATAAAATGCTGTTCGGGTCGGATTTCCCGCTGATCAGGCCGGAAAAATGGATCGAAGCGGCCAGGGAGGTAGGGTTTCGCGAGGAAGTGCTGCCGCTGATCCTGAAGGAGAACGCGGTCAAGCTGCTCGGACTGGGAGAGCCGACATGAACCCGATGGCGCGTCCGCGCAGCCCCTGGCTTCTCAACTGCTGGTATGTCGCGGCCTGGGCGTCCGAGATCAGCAGCAGCGCGATGCTCGGACGGACGATGCTCGACCGGCCCGTCGTCCTGTTCCGCGATCCCGATGGGGCGGCGCACGCGATCGGCGGTCGTTGCCCCCACCGCTTTGCCGCGCTCGCCGACGGGACACTGGGCACGGACGGTGCGGTCACGTGCCCCTATCACGGCCTTCGCTTCGGCACCGACGGACGGTGCGTCCACAACCCGCACCAGCCAGACATCGTTCCCAACATCGGCGTGCCCAGCTGGCCCGTGGCCGAAAAACATCAAATGATCTGGGTCTGGTTCGGAGACCGGTCGCTCGCCGACCCCGCGCTTATTCCCGATTTTACTTTCCTCGACGAGGACAAGTGGGAGACGATCTCGGGCTATACTATCGCCAATGCGAACTACGAACTTTACACGGATAACATCCTCGACCTCAGCCACGCCGAATTTATCCACCCCCTGCTGGCCGCATCGGCATTCATCACGGGCGAACGCAAGGCACGGCAAGATGGGGACACGGTGTGGTACCACGTCGCCCATCCCAATGATTATCTCTCGACCGTGCTGGGAGCGGCGTTTGACGTCGAGGGCAGACCGCAGGACTTCTGGACCGATGTCCGCTGGAACGCGCCGGCTGCCATGTATCTGATCGCCCAGTGCGCCGAACCTGGTGCCGGGCGGGGCACGGCGAAATCGACGCCATCGATGCATTTCCTGACGCCCGAGACCGCGACCCGGTCCCATTATTTCTGGGCCGTCGCGCGGGAGACGCGAATGGGAGATTCCGATTTCACCGAAGCGATGCGGGCCGGCTTTATCTACGCCTTCGAGCAGGAAGATGGCCCGACGATTACCCGCCAGCAGGAAATGATGGCCGGTAAGGGCTTTTGGGAGCTCGACCCGGTGTTGCTGAAGGGGGACGCCAGCGCGGTCATGGCGCGGCGTACGCTCGATCGGCTGATCCGGGCAGAAATGGCCGACGACTAGGCAGCGAGTGCGACGTCGGGCAAACGCCCTGTAGGGGCGGCCCGCGAGAAATCGGCCGGCTCACCCTGCTCGCTTGTGTTTGTATGCTTCACTGACAATAAGGTTTCGATGACAAGCACTGCAGACCGCAATCTCGATGCGATAACGATACCCCCCGGCAGCGACGACGACGGCGATATCGGCGAGATCAACGAGATTCTGGGGTTCCACATCCGCCTGGCCTATGGCGCTGTCTACCGCCATTTCATGGAAACGTTCGAGCATCTCGACCTGACGCAGAAGCAGGTCTCCGTACTGTGGCTTGTCGACGATCATCCGGGGATTGCCCAGACCGATCTTGCGCAGCGCCTGCGGATGGACCGTGCAACGGTAATGGCGATCGTCAACCGCCTGCAGGCGCGAAAATATCTCGTCCGCGGCAAATCGCTGAGCGATGGCCGCAAGCAGACTCTCGACCTCCTGCCTCAAGGTGTCATGATTTTGACCGAGGCCAAGCAGGCGATCCGATCGCACGAGGACTGGCTGAAGGCGCGCTTCACCGAGCGCGAGGTCGCGCGCCTGATCGAAATGCTGGCGCGAATTCACGAATAGATGACGAGCGCGCGTGCGATCATCGAAGACAGCCCGATGCGCGCACTTCAGGTTGCGGCAATCGCGATCACCGTCGGCCTGAACGCGCTCGACGGGTTCGACGTGCTGTCGATCAGCTTCGCCTCGCCCGGTATCGCCAGGGACTGGGGCATCGATCGCGCCGCGCTCGGTGCGGTGTTGTCGATGGAACTCATCGGCATGGCATTCGGATCGGTCCTGCTTGGCGGACTCGCCGACCGTATCGGCCGCCGGCCGATGATACTGGGCTGCCTGGTTCTGATGACAGCCGGCATGTTCGGCGTCACGACGGCCCATGATCTGACGACGCTGTCGGCCTGGCGCATCCTTACCGGGCTCGGGATCGGGGGGATGCTCGCCTCAATCAACGCGGTTGCCGCCGAATATGCAAATGCCCGTCATAAGGCGCTGGCGCTGGCGATCATGGTCATCGGCTATCCGCTGGGGGCCGTGATCGGTGGCTCGGTCGCGGCGCAATTGCTGAAGGGTGGGGACTGGCGAAGCCTGTTTGCATTCGGCGGAACGGTGACGGCCTGTTTTATCCCGCTGGTCTGGTTTCTGGTGCCCGAAACGCCCGCGTTTCTGGAGGCGAGACGGCCACGGGACGCCCTCAAACGGATAAATCAGACACTCGCCCGGATCGGACATCGGACGCTGCCAGCGCTCGCCGATCAGCCGCATTCGATCGTCAGAGGCAGTATCCTGTCGCTGTTCGATCCTCGCTACCGACGACTTACGACGATCGTGACCTTCGCATATTTCGCCCACATCATGACCTTCTACTTCATGGCGAAATGGACGCCGAAAATCGTGTCGGACATGGGCTATTCGGCAAGCACCTCGGCAGGCGTGCTCGTCTGGGTGAACGTCGGCGGCGTCGTCGGCGGCATGCTGTTTGGACTGCTTGCGCCACGCATGGGGCTGCGTCGGCTAACCCTGATCACGCTGCTGTTATCGACCGTCGCGGTGATACTGTTCGGGACCGGGCCGTCCGACTTGTCGACAATGGAAATGGTCGCCTGCCTTGCCGGTTTTGCAACGAACGCGACGATTTGTGGCCTTTATTCGATCATTGCCGGTGCCTTCCCGGCGGATTTGCGCGCGACCGGCACCGGTTTTGCCGTCGGGGTGGGCCGGGGCGGATCGGCGCTCGCACCCTATATCGCGGGACTGCTGTTCCAACACGGTCTGGGTCTGCAAAGCGTCGCCGCGATCATGTCCGGCGGGTCGCTGCTCGCCTTTGTTGCATTGCTTTTCCTGCGCCCGACGACAAGCGTTCCGGCAGAGGGCTAAACCACCCGTTCGGCTTCGCCGATCAGAATATCGTATAACTCCTGCTCGCGCTCCTGCATGACGCCGTGCCCACAATCGACGACATGAACGTGCCAGGCAGGGTCGTGACATAGCCGGTCATGGAATTTGGTGAAAACGGTCGGTGCGTCACGAGTGGCATAGACATAAGTGTTGAACCATGTCCCCGACCCCGCCGCGCCTACCGGCTCGGTCAGCGTCAGGAGGGGGTGGCGCGTAAGGCCAGGCGGTGAACCGGGAAACGGCGCGACAAGTCCGGGCATATCGCGCTGTGCATCGATGTAGTGCCGGCGTGAGGGTTCGTCGGCAATATCCCACAGCGCTTCGCCTTCGCGTGGCACGAATGCATCGACGTAGACCAATGTGCGGATGTTCGACGGACGGGCCGCCGCAGCACCGGTGATCACCATCCCGCCATAGCTATGCCCGACGAGGATGATATTTTTAAGGCGCTCGTCATCGATGACACCCGTCACGTCGGCAATGTGTGTGGACAGGGTGATGGCGGGCGACAGCAAGTGCGACCGTGCACCCAGACCCGTCAGACCGACGACATGGACCTCATGCCCGGCGGCGCGCAAGCGCCGTGCGATGGGCGACCAATGGTTCGCGCTGCCCCATGCGCCGTGCACCAGAACATAGGTTGCCATTGTCAAACTCCCGGTGCGATCAGCATCTTGCACTGGTGCGTTCGTGATTTCAGGGCTTCGAAAGCGGCCGGTACGGCGTCCAGCCCGACAACATCGGTGATCAGCATCCTCGGCTCTGCCGCGCTGCCGTCGAGCGCATCGAGCGCCGCCTCATACTCGCCCCGGGAGAAAAATGCCGAGGTGAGCAGTCTGACCTCCTTCGACAACATGGCAAAGCTGTCGAAGGTGTCGGGGCGTGTACACAGGCCGAGCAGCACGATCGTCCCCCGCTTTCGCACCTGTTTCACGGCCTGGGCAATCAGGCCGGGTACACCCACACATTCAAACACGACGTCGGCCGCTGCGCCGAGTGCACGTTCCGCCGCGGCGACCGGGTCCGCTATATCGACGATGAAGTCGCTGGCCCCCATTGCCACCGCACGGTCGCGCTGGTGTTCGGCGATATCCTGCAGGATGACGCGTGCCGCGCCGCGACGCCGCGCCCAGAACGCGACGGCCAACCCGATGGGCCCCGCGCCGAGTATCAACACCCTGTCACCGGGTTTCATCTGGGACATCACCACACCGTGCAGCGCCACCGCCAGCGGCTCGACGATGGCCCCGTCGGCCGCGCTCGCCGTGCCGGGCAAAACAACGCACTGGTTGGGGCGCGTAACCGCCAGTTCGGCATAGCCGCCACCCTGCAATCCAAAACGATTGCACCATGCGATATCGCCCGCCCGGCAGGATTCGCATTGCCCGCAACTGGCCAGGGGAATGACCGCCACGCGGTCGCCGACGCGGACACCGTCCGTCTTCCGGCCAAGCGCGACTACTTCGCCAGCGAATTCATGTCCCAGCACATCGCCCGCGTGCTTCCCGAACGCCGCATCTTCCGTCATGTGAAGGTCCGACCCACAAATCCCGCAACGTTCGACGCGAACGACAAGCTCGCCGGTGCCCGGGGTCGGATCGGGGAGCGTTTCGATCGACAATGGCCGGTGAAGTCCCTGCATAACCGCTGCACGCATCGCCGATGCTCCTTGCTATCGCGGGAATATGCTCGGACGCTCAGTCAGTGTCCTGCCGGTCTCATGGCACCGTGGAAGGCGCATCATCTGAATTTACCGAGGGCCATGCCGCCATCGATCATGACATGGCTGCCCGTCATGTAGCTCGACGCATCGGACGCCAGCAGCAGGGCAAGCGGCTTGATCTGGTAGGTTTCGGCAACGCGGCCGACGGGGACGAGTGCATCCCATGCCTTGCGTGCGGTCGGATCCTTTTTCAGCCACCCGCCGCCGATATTCGTGACGAAAGGGCCGGGCGCGATGGCATTCACGCGAATGCGGAATTCAGCAAGCTCGAGCGCGGCGTGGCGGACCATATGCATGACGCCCGCCTTGGCGGGCATATACGCCATACCGACGATCGGTTCGTTAACGATTGCCGCGTTGGACGACGTCGCGATAATCGACCCGCCCTTCCCGCTCGCCTTCATCACTCGCGCGGCATTGCGGATGGTGTTGAAAACGCCGGTCAGATTGATCCCGATTGCCCGGTCCCAATCATTCTCGACGTTCAGGGTGTCGATCTGACCGTCGGCATTGCGGTATCCGCCGGGGTTCCAGAACCCCGGGCCAGGATCGACCCCGGCGTTTGCGAATGTGATATCGAGTCCGCCGCAACGCGCCGCGTGATCGTCGAAGACCTGCTGCATGACGACACGGTCCGACACGTCGAGCGTTGCCGCCGTGACATCGGCTCCCGTCGCGCGCAGCCGATCCGTTTCCCGACGAACGCCTTCCGCATCGACATCGGTCAACGTCACACGCGCTCCGGCCTCTGCTAGAGTCTCGGCATAGGCCAGCCCCAGCCCCGATGCGGCACCTGTCACGATGGCCGACCGGCCGCGAATGTCGAACTGGTCCAGGGTGCGCGGATCGCTCACAGGTAGAGCTGTTTGTTGATCGGCAGATTATGCTCGGCGCAATAACTCTCATAGTGGTTCATGAACCACCAGACGTCGAGCGTTTCGACGTGGTTGCCCTGATCGTCGTAAAACTCATTGGCACCCTGCATCCAGAACAGCGCCTTCATTCCATTCGGATCGTCGGTCACCAGCGTGTGGGCAGTGCCGGGGGTTTCCGTGATGAAATCACCTGGTCTGCACACCCAGTCATATTCGAGGTACCGAAATGATCCCTCGAGCCCGATCGCCCATACGGGCCCACGATGCTTGTGCGTGCCGATGACGCCCGGCGATTTGATCCACAGGATGTTGCAATAGGCATTCTGCCGAACGTCGAAGGCAAGATGGCGGATCGCGGCATTGTCGCCAAAAGGTACCCACGGACTGTCCGCCTCGGTCGCACCGATATGGCTCCCCTCGATGCCCTTCGCCCGGATCAAATGGGCATAGGGTTCGGGAACACCGACGATCTTGTAGGCTGACGAGGGCGGCGCAGTCATCGTTGCCATCGATTTACGCTCCCTAGAGGTACAGCTTGGGATTGATGGCAATGCCGTGTTCGCGGCAGTGGTTTTCATAGTGCTGAATGAACCACCAGACATCGGCCGTATCGACGTAGATGCCCTTATCGTCATAGAATTCGATAGGACCCTGCATCCATCCGAACAGCTTCACACCGTCGGGGTGTTCGGTCACCAGAGTATGCGCTTCACCTGGGACTTCGAGGATCAGCCCACCGGGTGAGGCGACCCAGTCATATTCGAGGTAGCGCACGCTCCCCTCGAGGCAGACCATCACGATCGTCCCGCGATGAAGGTGAGTGCCGACCACGCCGGGACCCTTGACCCACAACACGTTCGAAAACAGGTTCTGCCGCACGTCGAATGACAAATGCTTGATTGCCGCATTCTCGCCGAACGGCACCCATGGGCTGTCGACATCGGTTGCCACATCGATGTAGCGCCCGCCGGGACTAAGGCGATTGACCAGTTCCCGGTGGGCGAACGGTACGTCGACGATGGCTTTCTTGCTGGACGGTGGGGCGGTCATCACGGTCATCGGGGGGTCCCTTTAACGGATCAGCGTGTCGACATAGTCGGCACCAATGCCATTCGCGGCATAATGCTTGCGGGCGGCGGCCATATAGTCGTGGACGTCATAATGGCCGACGGTGTTGCCCTCATCGTCGAGCCACATCAGCGGGCCCGATACGACGAAGAACACCTTCATCGGCTCGTCGGTATGGTAGCAGACCAGCGTGTGGGATTCCCCGGGCGTCTCATAGACGAAATCGCCCGCTGTCGCGATCCAGTCATGTTCGAGGTAGGCCCATTTCCCGCTGATCGTATACGCCCAGATCGGGTGTGGATGATAATGACGGCTGACCAATCCCGCTGACTTTGCCATGAGGACATCCGCCCACATGTTTTTCGACGGGCTGATCCAGACCGGCTTCGACGATACGGTTTCGCTGATCGGTACCCAGTATCGTTCATCACCTTCCGCGATTTTCGACGCATAGATTTCGGGCAGCGCTCCTTCGCGGAACACCTTGTCGATCGGCTTGATACCCTTCCAGATACTGTCGGGATCGTGATAATCGGCCATTGCGTTCGCCTGTCAAAATGCAGGGGCACCTGCGCGGCGCCCCTGTCTGTGATCAGAATTTGATACCCAACCGTGCGTACCATTCGGCCGGGCGGTTGTAGGTGCCATAAATTGCACCGCCCGAAATCTGGGCCTGACCAGTGACGATGTAGCGTTCGTTGGTCAGGTTCGTCCCGCCCACGGTCAGGTCAAAGTGATCGTTGGCAGGCTTGAAGGTGATGCTCCCGTTGATCAGGTCCGTCGGCTGGCGGATCAAAAGGATCGCGCCCTCGGTATCGTTGCGCATCGAGCTGGTGTGGGTGTAATCGGCGAGGAAGATGAGCCTCGCGCCGCCCCCAAGGTGCGCCTCATAGCGCGGCGAAATATTGCCCTTGAACTTGGGTGCCTTGGGCAGCGGTGCGCCCGCAAACACGCCAAGCTGGAGTGGATTGGGCGCAACATAGGCCGAGTTCCCACCGCAGAACGCCGCGGCATTGCCGTTTTCGCCGCAGATGTAGGTGTATTTGGAGTCGAGATAGCCAACCGATCCGCTGATGGTGAATTCGGGGGTCGGAGCGGCGACCAACTCGATCTCGAAGCCCCTCGTCCGCGCGTTGCCGAGATTCGCGACGGTCGGCGACACACCGATCTGCTGGTTGAGCTGGATGCCGTTATACTGGGTGGTGAAGAGCGCCACGTTAAGCTGCAGCTTGCGATCGAGGAACTGCGACTTGAGACCGACCTCGAATGTCTCGGCCTTTTCGGGCCCGAACGTCGGCGCGTTGGGCAGCGGGTTCGACAGGCGGGTCGTCCAGCCACCTGAACGGTAACCGCGCGACCAGGAGCCGTAGATCATCACCCGGTTGCTTGGATGAATCTGGATGCCAGCCTTGGGCGAGAAATTGTCGAACTTCTGCGTATTGGGCTGCTGCGGATAATAGTCGAAATAATTGGCCAGCTGGCCGAGGCTCGGCTGGTAGGTGTTGGCGAAGAAGGGATAATTGTTGTTACCGACAGGAAATCCGGTCAGCGCGACGCATAGCGGGTTCGGCACGCCACCCGGTGGGGGAACGCAGTTGAACAGCTTGTAGCTGAAGCCGTTGTCATCGGCCTGACCGCCATAATAGTTCTTCTTTTCATGCGTGAAACGGCCACCGAGGGTGAAGCCGATCAGGTCGCTGGGGCGGTAATCGATCTGACCATAGCCGGCGAGCGCAACCGTGTTGATCCGGCCCGGCCCGTCGACCTGGAGGAGCCCTTCGGCAAATGTCACGTAATCGTGCAGACCGCCCGCTTCGTTGTAAGCGTAAGCACCGAACGTGTATTTCAGCTTCTTGTCGAGCGCCGACCCGTTGAACTGTACTTCCTGACTCCACTGGTGCTGATTGACCGTGAAGCTGGTCTGCACGAATTCCAGCGGTGCCCCGTCGAGATCGACGCCGGCATTGAAATCGACCTGACGATAAGCCGTGATCGACTTGACCTGGAAGCTGTCGCTAAAATCCTTTTCCAGCGTCAGGCTCAAGCCGTGCTGCTTGATCTTCGAATAATTGTTGCCGTTGGCGTAAGTCGTATCGATATTGTTGGTGACGAAACGATTGTCGTACGGCAGGCGCGGCGAGGTGCTGCCGGGCAGCCCCAGCCCGGCCAGGCCGACCAGCGTATTATACCCCTGCACCCCGGTCCGCGGTCCGCACAGATTGGTGGCGTTGCGCGCAGCAATCTGCGCGTCGGTCGAACTGATGCAGAAGTTGTACAGTCCGGCGAACAGAAAGCCCGACGAACCGGTAATGACATCGAGCCCGGTCTGGACCGGAAAGCCTTCCGCCGGCCCGAGGTCATTGGCGCCGACTCCCGCGAAAGGTCCTGCAATCGGCGTGGTGGCCAGCAGGGTGCTCGCGGTCGATTCCTGGTTGACGTTTGTGTAGTCGAACGACAGCGTCGCCTTGAAATCCGGGCCGTTGTATTTAAGCTTCGTGCGCAGGCTGTAGCTCTGCTCGCCGCCCTGGCGGTCGCCATTATTGTTGTAGCCGGCCGCGTTGAAATTCTGGAAGCCGTCGGTTACATAGGGCGTCGCCGAGACAAACGGAATCCGATGTTGATATCCGTCCCGTCGCGATTCGTTGAACGAAACCGACGCCGACAGATCCTGCGCGATCGGCACGTCGACCGTCCCGCGGATCTGGAAGCGCTTGTAGCTGCCGCCGGTCACGTCGCCGACGAACCGGAATTCATCGCCGGGATCGTGGGTCACGATCGATACCGCGCCGCCGATGGTGTTGCGCCCGAACAGCGTGCCCTGCGGACCCTTGAGCACTTCGATCCGCTCGACATCGAGCAGATCCTGGTTCGCACCCACTGACCGGCCCAGATAGACCCCGTCGAGATAGACGCCCACCGCCTGGTCGATGTTGAACGCGAAATCGGCGGACCCGATACCACGGATCGACGCGCCAAGGACGGCTGTCGAACCCGAGAAAGGCGTGGAGGAATCAAGCGTGACGTTCGGCGAAATCGAGGTCAGCGCCGAAACGTCGGAAACCGCCCGCTCCTTCAGCGCTTCAGCCGTGAAGGCGCTGATCGAAATGGGCACGTCCTGGACGTTTTCCGAACGCTTTTGCGCCGTGACGACGATATCGGCGATGCCGCCGTTGTCCGCAGCAGCCTGAGGCTGTGCAGCTGCCGTCTGCGCCATCGCTGGCGATGCAAGCGCCGTCGCGAGTGCGCCCATTGAAACGAGCATCAGTTTCTTGGTCAAGACCAATCCTCCCCAATATGCGGCCCCCTTACCGGGCGGTCCGCTCCAACTATGTTATGCAACGCATACAGTGTTCGCGCTTGCACTGGCGCGAAGCGAAACCGGATCAGCGCGCAAACCGTCCAATCAATTCAATCCCCGCCAGGCACTTGGCGCGACGCCGAAATGCGCGCGGAAACAACGCGTGAAGTAGGCGCTGTCGTTGAAGCCGAGTTCGAACGCGAGCTGAGTGATCGACAGGCCGGGATCCGCCATCAGGCGATCGGCGGCACGGCTCAACCGGCGTTCCAGGATATGACCGCCCGGTGTCCTGCCCATACCCGCAAAGATGTTCTGAACCGTTCTCGACGACACTCCCAGTTCATCGGCAAGCATGGCAGCGCGCAATTCGGGTTCGCCCAATTGCGCCTCCACCAACGCCAGCAGGCGTTCGCGCAGACGCGCGCCCGGCATGGCCTGGCCATCGACCTTCGCGCCGCGAACGGCCAGCGCCACCAGATCATAGAACACGCGCGACACGCCGTCCTGCCATTCCGGGTCAGCGGCACTCTGGTCGCCCTGCTGCCATAACGACAGCAGGAAATCATGAAACACCCGGCTGCTTGCCGATCCCCCCGGCACCAGTTTCAGGAAGCGGTCATCCAGATCGGGCAGGCGCGCGGCCAGTTCCGCCTTGGAGAACTCTACGACGAGCAACTCGTGGGGGTTGATAAGATCGATGTCGTAAGCGTGATTGGCGGATGACAACGCGAAATCCCCGGGACGAAGCTCTGCCTCGCGGCCATTCTGGCGGTGACGGCTCTTTCCCCGACATTGCAGGTGCAGCACGACCCGCTCCTCACCCGAACCGTCGAGCCGACGCCCCACCGTCGACGGATCGGACCGCGGCCGGATCATATGCAGGTCACCAACGCACCACCGCCACATTTCCGCGCGAAACTCCGGGCTCGGCGCATTGACGAAGGTGCCTCCATAAATTCGCCCCACAAGCTCGTTCCAGAAATGCAAACGATCGGGCGGCGAGATCCGCGCAGTTTCGAATTTTTCGAGCATGCTCACCTCCAGCCTAGACCCCGACGCCGAGAGCGGGCGGCGCAACCGACCCGGAACCTGCAGACCGGCGCGCCAGCACACGCGGCGCGGTTTCCCGCAATCCAAGACCGACCAGCCCGGCCGCGATACACAGCGCCAACATCATCCACATGACGGCCGAGCGGCCATAGGTGTCGGACAACAGACCTGCGATCGATGGGCTGAGCACGCCACCGACCACTTCACCAATACCCATGACGATACCGGTGAGCGACGCGGTAAGGCGAGGATCGACCGATTCCGAAGGAATGGTCGCCATGAACAAGGGAAACACCCCGTTCAGCGCCCAGCCAACGAAGAAAATACCCGCGAGCAGCCACGCGTTACCGGTCACGAACATAGCCCCGAGCGGCAGGATGACGCCCAGAAACGAGAAGCCGATGATGGTCGGACGCCGCCCGACGCGGTCGCTGAACGACGATACCGCAAAGCTTCCGATGCCCGCCGAAATACCCAGCGTCGCCATCAGCCATTTGGTCGCATCCGGGCTGAAACCGCGATCGGCAGTCAAATAGAGCGGCATGAACGCCCAGCAGCAGACGAGATACGACACGAGCAGGATCGAGATGATCGCGCACAGCTGCACGTTGCGATCGGCAAACGCCGCCCCGATCGTCGCTCGCGGTACATCACCGGCGTGAAATGCCTCAGCCCGCGGTTCCTGAACGAACCACCAGATGATCGCTGCACTGATCAGTCCCGGTACGGCGGCCAGAAAAAAGGCGTGGCGCCAACCGAAGGCGAGCGCGACGGGCACCAGAACGAGCGGCGCGACGGCGGATCCAAGGACGTTCGATCCCAGATTTTGCGCGACACCCATGGCCAGGCCGCGGCGCTCCTCATCGACTTCGACGGCAATCAGAGAATGGCTGACGGGCATCACACCGCCCTCGGCCGCACCCATCAAGATACGGGCACCGAGGAGCATGAAGAAGGACGAAGCGAGGCCCGATACGACCGAACAGATGCAGAAAGCCAGCGTAGCCACCACGATCACCGGCTTGCGCGACCCGAGCCGATCCGACAGTCGTCCGACGGAAAATCCCGCGACTGCCCAGGTCAGCGACAGGCCCGAGGAGAGCATACCGACCTGGGTGTCGCTGAGCCCCAGGTCAGGACGCACGAACGGCATCAGGAAATTGAGCGCGTTCCGGTCGAAAAACAATATCCCGAAATTCAGGCTGAGCAGGCCCACGAGCAGGGCCTGGTAACCCGCTGGCTTTCGGCCGCCTGCCATCATCCCTTTCCTCCTATTCGCCTTTGAGTGCGGCGATATGATCTCTTTGGATCTTTTCGTATGCAAGACTTACTATTTTAGTTGTAACATTGCAAGGTTCCTCAGCCGAACGGACGAACCGGATCGCGACCGTCCCAATCCACCGACGCCTGCCAGAAACTCGTGAACGCCGCGTCCATGCCCGCCGTCGCCGGGATCAGCTCGACGAACCCAGGATGGGTCGGGCCACCGTCGAGATAGGCGACACTTCCTCCCGTCGGCACGCCCGCCTTGAAGGCAACGGCATAGCCGCGCGCCTCATAGTCACCGATCGCGGCATCTACGTCGGCCGTTGCAATGCCTATATGGTGGAATCCGTAGCCGCGCGCCTCAACGGTTTCGCGGTAGACCGAAGGGTTCTCATCCTTCGGCTGAATCAGTTCGATCTGCATGTGGCCCGCAAACGCCATCGCGATCTTCACATCCGCCCGCGACTGTTCGCCGCGATAAATGTGGTCGGCGCCGATGAAGCTGTCGAGCAGGAACCACGGCCCGGTCTTCGCGTCGCGCACCCACCAGTCGATGGCGGTATGAATATCTTCGACGACATAGGCCATCTGGATGATCTGGCCGATTTTCTGGCCGAAACCCAAGCTGGTCATACGATGTTCTCCGATCGGGATCAGACGGTGATGACAACTTTGCCGAACAGGCCCGACGAAGCCTGATATTCATACGCTGCCCGGGCATCGTCGAACCCAAAGGTGCGATCGATGACCGGCTTGATGCCATGCGCGTCAATGAAGGCATTCAGCTGCTCGGCCATGCCGCGCGACCCGACGAAAATGCCGCGCAGCGACGCCCCCTTGAACATCAGGCTCTGGGGCGACGTGTCGCCCTCGCGGGTAAGAACGCCGATCAGCGCGACTTCGCCACCAAAGCCGACCGCCTGAAAGGATTGCGCCAGAGTGCCGACCCCGCCGACTTCCACGACATGTTCCACGCCCGGCTTGCCTGAAAGCCGCGCGACCTCGATCCCCCAGCCCGTGACCGCGCGATAATTGACCGCCTCCACAGCGCCAAGGGCCTTAACGCGGGCGATCTTGTCGTCGGACGACGACGTCGCAATGACCATCGCGCCCGCTGCTTTCGCGATCTGCAGCGCGAGCAGAGATACCCCACCAGTGCCGAGCACCAGGACATGCTCTCCCGCAGACACGGGTTTTGGCCCCTCCATCAGGGCGTTCCAGGCGGTTACCCCGGCACAAGGAAGCGTCGCCGCCTCCTCGAAGGTAAGACTGGCGGCAATCGGCACGACGCCGTGATCGGGCAGCGAGACATATTCGGCCAGCATGCCTGGCGCCAGAGGCGCGCCGAGCGCTGGCCCAGCCGCAGGATTGGCCGGTCCGTCGGCCCAGTTTTGGAAGAATGTCCCCGCCACGCGGTCGCCAACCGCAAAACGCGTAACCGCAGCGCCGACGGCCACGACTTCGCCGGCCCCGTCCGACAGCGGCGTGATCTCTCGGTCGATCTGGCCGCCCATATATTTCCCCTGGGGGATCAATTGATCGCGATAATTCAGCGAGCAGGCCCGGACCCGGACTAGGACGTCACCTGGTCCCGGCTCGGGCGTCGGCACGTCGACGAGCTTAAGGTCGTCGAGCGAGGAAGCCCCCGCCGAAAGCCGCCACGATCGCATTTCCCATCCTCCTTGTTGCTTGACCACGATCCTGCACTTTGTATGCTCAACTTACAATATATGATCTTTTTAACGATCGAGAACAGACGTCGCAGACAACAGAGCGGCGCGCAGCATAGCTGCAGCATGGGAGAGAACGAATGGCCGACAAACCAAGCGTCCTTATGGTCATCACTCAGGATACCAAGCAGGACGAAGCACGGTTCGTGCGCCTCGTGCTCGAGAGCGCGGGGGTCGACGTCGTGCATCTGGACCCGTCGATCCGACGCACAATCGGCGGAGCGGAGATTGCACCTGAGGCGGTCGCCGCAGCCGCCGGGACCACGATCGAGGCGGTTCGCGCGCTTGCCCATGAGGGCAAATGCCAGGCTGTGATGATCGAGGGGGCGATCAGGGCAGCGCTCGATCATCATGCAAAGCAGCCACTGTCGGGCATCCTTGCGGTCGGCGGTTCGATGGGCAGTGCACTGGCCGGCGCGCTGATGCAGGCGTTTCCCTATGGCATGCCGAAACTGATCGTGTCGACCATGGCGTCCGGGTTTACCGCGCCCTACGTCGGGGTGAAGGATATCGCGATGCTGAACGCGGTCACCGACATCGCAGGGATCAACAGTATCAGCCGCGGCGTCTTCAGAAACGCTGCTCTTGGCATCGCCGGCATGGCGAAGGGCTATGATCCATCAACCACGGGCGACAAGCCGCTCGTTCTGATGACGACCCTCGGCACGACCGAAAGGGGGACGCGGCGCATTCGCGAGGCCCTGGAATCCGACGGTTGCGAGGTGATGGTTTTCCACTCGTCCGGGGCTGGCGGACCAACGCTAGACAGCATCGCGGCCGAGCGCGACGTGGCGCTTGTGCTCGACCTTTCCGTCACCGAAATGATGGATTTCCTTCATGGCGGGCTGACGGCGGCGGGGCCGGACCGCGGCAAGGCAGGTATGCGGCGGGGGATACCGACCATCCTCGCCCCGGGGAATGCAGACTTCATCATCACCGGCCCGCCCGACGTCGCGACGGCGCAATTTCCGGGCAAGCGCTATCACGTCCACAATCCGCAGCTGACCGCGGTTCGCACCGAGTTACCCGAACTTCGCGCTTTGGCGGACCATCTCGCGATGCTCGCGACGGAAGCCAAGGGGCCGGTACGGCTGTTCACGCCGCTCGGGGGCTTTTCGAGCCATGACAGCCCTGACGGCCATATTCAGGACGCGAGCCTCCCTGGTCCCTTTGCCGACTATCTGCGCGCCGTCGTCCCCGACCACATTCCGGTGGTGAGCGTGGATGGCCACTTCAACGACGAGATATTCTCCAGCACCGTAATTCAGGCGGCCCGCGAGATGATGGCGACGGCGCGATGAGCGGGGGTATCCCGCTGACCCCCGACGACGTCACCGACATCGTGGCGATCCTCGACGGGTCGTCCTACGAACGGCTTGAGGTCAGTACTGGGCGGTTTCGACTGCGCGTGGCACGCGACGACACCGGCTGGACCCAGGAATGGGATCTGGCCGATGCAAGCGTGCCAGCCGCGACGCCGGCATCGACGCCTCCACCTGCCTCGGTGCCGGCGGGCCTGCATGGGATCCACTCCCCCTTGCCCGGCACGTTCTACCACGCTCCACAGCCAGGGGCCGCTCCGTTTATCGAGGTCGGCGCGGCGGTCGATCTGGAGACGGTGGTCGGCATCGTGGAGACGATGAAGCTGATGAACCCGGTCCACGCCGGTGTGCGCGGCACGGTCGTCGCCATCGTCGCCGACAACGCGGTTATGGTCGAGGGTGGCGCGATCCTGATGCACGTCGCGCCGGAATGATCCGTCGGCTGTTCATCGCGAACCGCGGCGAAATCGCACTGCGTATCATCCGCACGGCGCGCCGTTTGGGGATGACGACGATCCTTGGTGTGTCGGAGACCGATCGCGCGAGCCTCCCCGCGCGCGAAGCCGATGAGGTCGTACTGATCGGGCCGTCACCTTCCTCGCAAAGCTATCTTTCGGTCGATGCTGTCGTCGCCGCCGCCAGAGGTTCGCGCAGCGATGCCGTTCACCCGGGCTATGGGTTTCTGTCGGAAAATGCGGCCTTCGCGGCGGCCGTTGGCGAAGCGGGAATGATCTTCGTCGGCCCGACCCTCGCCAGCCTTGCTGCCATGGGCGACAAGCTGATGGCGCGCCGGGTCGGCATTGCCGCCGGCCTGCCGGTGGTCCCGGGAGGAGAAGCAGCCGATAAGGCACAGGCGCTGGAGCAGGCCGGCATGACCGGCTACCCGCTCTTGCTGAAGGCGGTTTCGGGCGGCGGCGGTCGCGGCATGAAACGCGTCGACGCCCCGGATCAGCTCGGTTCGCAAATCGACATGGCGATGGCGGAGGCGATGGCGGCGTTTGGCGATGCCCGGGTCTATGTCGAACGTTTCATCGGCAAGGGGCGGCATGTGGAGGTGCAGGTGCTGGGCGACGGTCAGCGCGCCATCCACCTTGGCACGCGCGACTGTTCCATTCAGCGGCGCTTTCAAAAGCTGGTCGAGGAGGCCCCGGCGCCCGACCTGCCCGCCGAAACCCGCGCGGCGATCGAGAAGGCAGCGGTCGATCTGGCGCGCCATCTCGATTACCGTGGCGCGGGAACGGTCGAGTTCCTCGTCGACGCCGAGACCTTCGATTTTTATTTCCTCGAAATGAACGCCCGCATTCAGGTCGAGCACCCGGTGACCGAGGCAATTACCGGTGTCGACCTGATCGAACAGCAATTGCTTATCGCCGACGGTCAGCCGCTGACGCTGTCGCAGGCAATGATCCGACCACGTGGTCACGCGATCGAAGTGCGGATAAACGCCGAGGATCCTGATTACGACTTCCGCCCCTCACCCGGGACGGTCACCCATGCTGCCTGGCCCGCCGGTCCCGGCGTCAGGGTCGATACGCACATTGCGGACGGCGGACAGGTCCCGCCGCATTACGACTCGCTGATCGGCAAGCTGATCGTCAGTGGCGATACGCGCGATGCCGCGATCGACCGGCTGAACCATGCCCTTGCCACATTGCGCATAGGGGGCGTCGCGACCACTGCAGGACTGCACCGCCGCATCGTCGCCGACCCGCGTTTTCAGGCGGGGGCTGTCGACACCCGCTTTTTCGAGGAACTGGCCAATGGCTGAAATCGGTCTGGTCGATGTCTCGATCCGCGACGGCAACCAGAGCTTGTGGGGGGCGACCGGCCTCAACACCGCGCAGATCCTGCAAATTGCCGGACAGCTCGACCGCGTGGGCTTTCGCGCCATCGATTTCACCTCGTCGAGCCACATGGCGGTCGCCGTCCGCTATTTTCGTAACAACCCGTGGGAGCGCATTCGCCGCGTGCGCGCCGCCATGCCGCGGACGCCGTTGCAGTTCATCACGACGGGTTTGCGCTTCATCGCGTGGCAACAGGCCGATCCCGATTTCATGCGGCTGGTCTATCGTCGGCTTCAGGCCGACGGCATCCGCAAATTCATCATGCTCGACCCGATGCACGATGCCGACGCGATCATCGAGGCGTCGCGCATCGTGAAGGAGGAGGGCGACGCGCAGATCATGGGCGCGCTGACCTTCACACTTTCGGCGGTGCACACCGACGAATTCTACGCCGACCTGGCGAGAAAACTGGCGGCGAGCCCGCATATCGATCTGTTCTATCTGAAAGATCCGGGTGGCCTGATGTCGCCCGATCGCGTCCGCACGCTTGCGCCCGCGATCAAGGCGGCGATCGGGCACAAACCGCTCGAAATCCATGCCCATTGCACGATCGGCTATGGCGCGGTGTCAAGCCTCGCGGCAGCAGAGCTCGGCATTTCAGCCGTCCATGTGGGCATCGGTCCGCTCGGCGAGGGATCGTCGCTGCCGGAGGCGACGCGCATGGCCGCCAACCTGCGTGAAGCCGGTCATAGCGTCGCCATCGACGACGACGCACTGGCCAGGGTGAGCAGCTATTGGTTCCGCCTGGCAGCCGCCGAAGCCCTGCCTCCGGGACGACCACAGGCGTTCGACGCCAGCTTCCTTCGCCACCAGATTGCAGGCGGCGTGATGACGACGACCCTGCGACAGCTGCAGGAGCTTGGTCTCGGCGACCGCTTTCCCGCGGTCATCGCCGAAACCGAGCAGGTCCGGGCTGAACTGGGCTATCCGATCATGGTGACCCCTTTCCCGCAAATGGTCATGAGCCAGGCGCTGATGAACGTGATCGGTGCCCGGCGCTACGCGCAGGTCAGTGATCAGGTTATCCGCTATATCCTCGGTAAGTTCGGTCGTCCGACCGCTCCCGTCGACCCTGCCGTGGAAGCAGCCATCCTCGATCGTCCGCGGGCGAGGGAGATCATGACCGAACCCGATTTCCCGACCCTGGCCGAGTTACGCAAGCGTTTTGGCGTGGCGCTGGACGATGAGGAATTCCTGCTCCGCGCGGTCATGCCTGACGATCAGGTCGATGCGATGCTTGGCGCAGGCCGGTCGCGCGCGACCTACACGCCCGAAGCCGCACCCTTGTTCGCTCTGCTGAAACAGCTGGCCGCCCGCCCGGCCGCCCGCGATATCGTTATCGAACGTGGCGGCATGAGGATCGCGCTTCATGCCGGAGCATCGCTGTGACCGACATACCCGCGCCCATCGCCGATCGTATTGCCGACGCGCGTGGTTTCATCTTCGACATGGACGGCACCATTGCGCTGGGCGATAGCGCCAGCGGCGGCCATCGCGCCCTGCCCCATGCCGTGGAATTGCTGCGCAGCATAAAGGCCCGCGGTGTTCCCGTCCGCGTGTTCACCAACGGCTCCGCCAAATCGCCCGCCGTCTATGCGGCAAGCCTTCGCGCTGCGGGCTTCGATCTCGACGATACCGAAATGATGACGCCGTCGTCGTCGGCGGCGGCATGGTATGTCTCCCAAAAGATCGGCCGGGTCCGCGTGCTCGGCATCGAAGGCGGCACCGTGCCGCTGCGCGAGGCGGGCATCGAAGTCGTCGGGCCGTCGCAGGGGGCAAACGGCGTGGAGGCGGTCTACACCGCCTGGTTCCGCGAGTTCGATTTTCCTGCCCTTGAGGCCGCCTGCGGCGACGTCTGGGCGGGTGCGCAACTGACCACCGCGAGCGACGTCCCCTTCTTCGCCACCGCTGCCGGACGGGCCATCGGGTCGAGCTTTGCCATCAACGCGATGATCACCGCGATGACGAAGGCAAAAGTGCGCGTCCTCGGCAAACCGTCGCGCATTGCGCTCGCGGAGGCGTGTCGGAGCATGGGCATCCCCAGTGCGCGGATCAGAGACGTCGTTGTCGTTGGCGACGATCCGGCGCTTGAGATGCGCATGGCGAACGATGCCGGCGCAATCTCGGTCGGGGTCACCACAGGCATGATGGATGCAGGCGGCATTGCCAAGCTCAAGCCTCGGGAAAAACCCGCGCTATTAATCGATACGCTGAGAGTTTTGCGCGACCTGATCGGGTAGGTGCGACCACCGTTCAAGGGCGTTTTACCGCTCGGTTACCGCGCAGCCCGACGAGGCCGACGAACCGCAGGCTGCATAAATGGCGCTTTTCCGGAGAAAATTGGTGGGCGTGGCAAGGATTGAACTTGCGACCCCTGCGATGTCAACACAGTGCTCTACCACTGAGCTACACGCCCACGTTGGCGGCTCCTAACGGTGCGGATAGCGACGCGCAAGCGCCTCAGCCTTCGCCTGCCACCGCGCCTTCGAACATCCGGTCAACCTCGAGCACCAGCTCACGCAGGTGAAACGGCTTCGACAACACCTTTGCCTGCGGCAATGTCTGGCCCGCGCGCAGGATCACTGCTGAAAATCCGGTGATGAACATGACGCGCATGTCGGGCACCAGCACCGATACCCGCTGCGCCAGCTCGATGCCGTCCATTTCGGGCATGACAATATCGGTCAGCAACAGGTCGAACACCTCGCCGGCCTCGACTTTGGCAAGCGCCGCCGTACCCCGGTCGACGGCGGCCACGGCATAGCCCGACCGCTCAAGCGCGCGAACCAGATATTCGCGCATCGCGTCGTCGTCTTCGGCAAGCAGAATGCGAATCATGGCGTCGTCTTTTCCGAAGAAGCAGCTGTCTTTGTTGTCTGGCTTGTAGGTCGCCGAGGGTTAAAATTTCCAATGCGTCGGCTGCGCATAGGCGCTAGGCCGGGGACGTGAAAATGCCCTATGAAGATAGCGGAAGTCCCCTTTCGGGACCAGTTGTAATTTCGGTGCCGCACGCCGGGCGCGACTATCCGGCGGACATTGCTGACCGGCTGACCGTCCCGCTCGACCGCGTCCGAGTGCTGGAAGACCGTCACGTCGATTTGCTGGTGCGCGATTGTGTTGCTGAAGGCCGACGTGTCATCATTGCGCGCGCGCCACGGCTGCTGGTGGACCTCAATCGCGCCGAAACCGATATCGAGCGCCTGTCGGGCGCCGGAGCCGACGGTTTGGCCTTCGTGCCATCATGGCGGGCGCGGGGCGGGCTTGGCATCATTCCCCGCAGTCTGGCGGGCGTCGGCCCGCTGTGGCGCGATGAGCCAACGGCCGACGAACTCGTCCACCGGTTGCGGACGGTGCACCGGCCTTATCATACCGCGGTCGCCGGAGCCCTGGCCGACGCGCGCCGCGAGCACGGCGTGGCGATGCTGGTCGACCTGCATTCGATGCCGTCGCTCAAGGGGCGTGACGCGGCCGAAATTGTCATCGGTGACCTTAATGGGCGCGCCGCGAACGCCGCGATCGTCGAATCGGTCTCGTGCGCGGCACACGCCTATGGCCTGCGCGTCGCGGTCAACCGCCCTTATTCCGGCGGGCATCTGATCGAACGCCACGCGCGCCCGTGGCAACGCCTGTTTGCGGTGCAGATCGAAATCGACCGGCGCCTCTACCTCGATTCGCAGCTAAATGCCGCCGGTCAGGGGGTGGAGCGCATGAATGCGGTCGTAACCGCAATGGTCGATGCCACCCATCAGGCTGCCATGGGCTCGCCATCGCTGCTCGCGGCCGAATGAACGGATAAAGCGCCACCGCGTGCAATGCACGCGGTGGCCAGGTTCAGGGAGGAGGCACACCGGAGTGTGCCAACCGGGCGCGAAAGGGGGGACGCGCCAACGGTCAACCGACAGATAATTGCGCGGCGCGGAATCTTCAAGGAGAACCGTGCCGGATTTGAACGACATCTCGCCGTATCAGGCCGGCAGCTGCGCCGGCACCTTTCCCTGCGTCATCTGGCGCCCGAAAATCTCGCGCATCAGCTGCAGCGAGAACAGGTGCGCATGAATCAGCGGTAACATGCCCGATTGCATCATCTTGCGCAGGACATCACCGCGCAGCTCGCGCAGCTTGGCCTCGTCGACCATCATGAAGCCCCGATAGACAAATGGCTGGACATCGGGTGTCGGCTGGATGGTGACCTCTCCGTCCATCAACAGCTTGTGCTCGGCAAGTTCGGCCATGAACTGCGCGGTCTTCAGGCCCGATTGTTCGAACTCCTGACAGAAACCCAGGACTCGTGTCAAGGCCTCCGTAGGCTCGCCATTGGCGAACAGCGCCTCGCCATCCTCGAACGGCCCCAGCGCGCCGAGCGTCGGGTCGAAGCACAGCGAAAGGTCGTCGGTGTCGGGACGCAGCTTGGCCAGCAGGAACGGATAGCGGCGAGCATAGGCAGGAAGATAGGCCGTCTCGGTCAGCTTGCCCGCGTCGTCAATATAGGTGTTCACGCCCTCGTTCAGGCCCATCAGCGCCAGCGGCACCGGGTTCTCACCGACCGAAAAGATGATCGGATAATAGCGCTGGACGAGCGCGAATTCGTCGATCGTCACCGGGATTGCGTGCTGCCCGCGCAGGAACGGCGCGCTGTCCATTGCATGCATCTTCCAGTCGGCGTGGTCGATCGACGACAGCGGAACGAGCTCGTTATAGAGAAGCGGCAGGCTGTTGTTCTTGGGGGCCGTGCTGGCCATTGAATTCTCTCCGGGTCAGGCGTGCGATAAGGTCGCGCGTCCCTATGGCGCGAAGGTGACGCTGGCAAGTCAGAGCAGCTTGCCGGGGTTCATGATGCCCGCCGGGTCGAGCGCAGTCTTTATCGCCCGGAGCGTCGCCATCCGCACCGGATCGGAAAGGCGGGCCAGCTCATCGCGCTTCATCTGGCCAATGCCGTGCTCGGCCGAAATCGACCCACCCGCCGCGCAGACCAGGTCATAGACCAGGCGGCTGGCCGGTTCGCCGGTCTCGGCGCGCCAGCGCTCGGCATCGACCCCCTGCGGTGCGGTGACGTGGAAATGCACATTACCATCGCCCAGATGACCGAAGGCGCTCGCGTGGACGCCGGGAAACTCGGCCTCGACGCGCTCTGCCGCACTGACCATGAACCGGGGCATTGCCGCGACCGGCACGGAGATATCATGCGCGATCGTCGGTCCTGCCGCCCGCTCCGCTTCTGAAATCGAATCGCGCAGCCGCCAGAATGCTTCTGCCTGAGCCTCGTTTGCGGCGACCACTGCGTCTTTGGCCGGCCCGTTCGCGAGCACGCCGCTCATCAACTCGGTCAGGCGGTCGCCGGCATCATCGCCGACCAGTTCGACCAGCACCAGCCACGGCCACGGCTTCGCAAAAGGCGGGCGCGTGCCCGGTATGTGGCGAAGGACCAGGTCCAGCGCGACCTTTGGCACCAGCTCGAAACTCTCGATGCCCTCACCCGATTGCGTCTCCATCAGCCGCAGCGCGTTCAGCGCGGCTTCGGGATCGTCAACGGCGAGCCATCCTACCGCCCGGTCGCGTACCGCCGGGACCAGCGTAAGCGCCGCCGCCGTCACGATGCCCAGCGTCCCCTCCGCCCCGATCAGCAACTGGTTGATGTCATAGCCACGATTGTCCTTCTTCAGGGCCGCCAGCCCGTTCCAGATGCCGCCGTCGGGCATCACCGCCTCGATACCGAGCGTCAGGCGGCGCATCGTGCCGAACCGCAGCACCTGCGTGCCGCCAGCGTTGGTCGCAACCAGCCCGCCGATCGTCGCACTTCCCTTTGCGCCCAGGCTGAGCGGAAAGCGGCGGCCCTTTGCCAGTGCAGCATCGTGCAGGTCCGACAGGATCAACCCTGCCTCGGCGACCGCGATACCGGCTTCGGCGTCGAGCGACCTGATCCGGTTCATCCGCCGCAGCGACAGGATGAGCGCCGTCCCGTCCGCCGACGGCGTCGCCCCGCCGACCATCGACGTGTTGCCGCCCTGCGGCACCAATGGCACACCGTATTCTGCGGCAAGCCGGACGACCGCTGAAACTTCATCGGTCGTCACCGGCGACAGGATCGCCCGGGCGGCGCCCCGATAAAGCCCGCGCCAGTCGGTCAGCCAGGGCGCGATGTCGGCGGGGTCGGTCGTGACCCCCTTGTCCCCCAGCATCGCTCTGGCGCGGATAACAAGGCTATCGACGTCGAGCTCGCTCAAGATTAATCATCCGTTCAACCCGCGCGCGCCAACCCCGACACCATGGAATTTGACGCTTGATCCCGCTCACCTACGTCCTGCTGGCAGTTGCGACAAGCGGTGCGCCGATCACCGCAGCCGCGCCCGACGATGTCGGGGACAGGGTCACTTTCGCCCAGATGACCATACAGCAGCGGATCATCATTCGCGTCCCTGCCCGTCCGCCGGTCGAGCCGGTCACCCGTCCTGTCGAATGGAAGGAGGCCAAGGGGCCCCGCTGCCTGTCGATGTCGACCCTGTCGGGTGCCGCGATTACCCAGCGCGACAGTGTCGATCTGTTCGTGCGGGGCGGTGCGCGCTACCGGGCCCAGCTCGACGACGAATGCCCTGCGCTCGACTATTATTCGGGCTTCTACCTGTCGCCGACCAAGGACGGCCAGATCTGCAGCGGACGTGACAGCATTCGTACGCGCGCCGGGGGCGAGTGTGGCATCGACCGGTTTCGCACGCTGGTGCCGCGCCGCTGACCCGGATACTGCGGCTTTACCTTGACTTTCGCCGGTGACGACCACAGGCGGGCGAACTTGAAAACGGACCCGTCACGATGAATTTTGCTGATCTTGGCCTTTCGGAACAGCTGCTGCGTGCCGTCGAGGAATCGGGCTATACCGAACCCACGGCGATCCAGCAGCAGGCAATCCCGAGCGTGCTGATGATGCGCGACCTGATCGGTATCGCCCAGACCGGTACCGGCAAGACCGCGAGCTTCGTCCTGCCGATGATCGACATTCTGGCGGAGGGGCGCAGCCGTGCGCGGATGCCGCGTTCGCTGATCCTCGAGCCGACGCGCGAACTGGCCGCGCAGGTGGCCGAGAATTTCGAGAAATACGGCAAATATCACAAGCTTTCGATGGCGCTGCTGATTGGCGGCGTCAGCATGGGTGACCAGACCGCCGCGCTCGAAAAGGGCGTCGACGTCCTCATCGCCACGCCGGGTCGCCTGATGGACCTGTTCGGGCGGGGCAAGATCCTGCTGACCGGATGTTCGCTGCTGGTCATCGATGAAGCCGACCGCATGCTCGACATGGGATTCATCCCCGATATCGAGGAGATCTGTACCAAGCTCCCGGCAAGCCGCCAGACTTTGCTGTTTTCAGCGACGATGCCGGCCCCCATCAAAAAGCTTGCCGACAAATTCCTGTCGAATCCCAAACAGATCGAGGTCGCGCGGCCCGCGTCGGCCAACCTCCAGATCGAACAGGCGATTGTCGAAGTATCCTCGCGCGGGAAAAAGGACGCGCTGATCGACATTCTCCACGCCGCCGACGTGACCACCGCGATCGTCTTTTCGAACCGCAAGACGACGGTCCGCGATCTGGCCCAAAGCCTGTCGCGCGCCGGGTTCAAGGCGACGCAGATCCAAGGCGACATGGACCAGGGCGAGCGGATCCGCGAACTCGACCGGTTCAAGGCGGGTGAAGTGACGGTCCTCGTCGCCTCCGACGTCGCCGCGCGCGGGCTGGACATAAAGGGGGTCAGCCATGTCGTGAACTACGACGTGCCGTGGCATCCGGATGATTATGTCCACCGCATCGGCCGCACGGGCCGTGCCGGCGCGACCGGCAAGGCCTTTACGCTGGCAACGCCCGACGATGCAGAGGCGGTTGCCAATATCGAAAAGCTGACGAGCACCAAGATTCCGCGCGTCGGCAAGACCGCTGCGCCGACGGCAGCCACGACTGAAGCGGAAGACAAGCCCGCCGGCAAGGCGCGTGCCGCCCAGCCCGCCGCCAAAGCGAAACCCGTACGGCAGCCCGCCACAAAGCCGTCGATACGGCCCCCCGCACCCCGCCCCGAACCACGGCCGGCACCCGCCCGCGATGAAGACGATGGCGACGACGATGGCTGGAACGGCCCCCTGCCCGACTTCCTGTCGGTCAAGCTCGCCGGATGAGCGGCCGAGTGCGCCGTGGCCATGCGGAACATTCTATCGCCTGAATGGGGCGTCGAGGCGCGCGCCATGGGTGGGCTCGCCTTTCCACTGATCCTCGGCAATTTGGCGCAGGCCGCCATTGGGGCGACCGATCTCGTCTATCTCGGCCATCTGGGGCCGACCGCGCTTGCCTCCGCGGCGCTAGGCTTCAACCTGTATATCGCGCTGATGATCTTCGGCACGGGCTTCGTCATGGCGGTCTCGCCGATGATTGCCAGTGAGCGTGGCCGCTTCCGCCATTCGGTGCGCGATGTCCGGCGAACAGTACGCCAAGGTTTCTGGCTGTCGGTCCTTGTCGCCGTCCCTATGATGATTGTCCTGTGGTTTGCCGAGGACCTGCTGCGCGCCATCGGTGAGCCCGCTGAACTTGCGAGCGGTGCGGGCATTTTCGTGCGGGCGCTCGAATGGGGCCTGCTGCCCTATTTCCTCCACCTTGTCCTCCGCCTCTATGTCTCGGCGCTCGAACGTCCGTTCTGGATTCTGATTGTCCTCGGCGGCGCGGTCGCCGCGAACATATTGTTTGGGTGGGTACTGATCTTTGGCCATCTCGGCGTTCCCGCGCTTGGCCTGTTCGGTGCCGGGCTGGCCTCGACGCTCGCAAACACCGTCCTGTTCATCGGCATGGCCCTCCTCGTTGCGATCCACCCCCATTTTCGGCGTTATCGCCTGTTCGGGCGGTTCTGGGTCGCCGACTGGTTGCGACTCGACGCCTTGTGGAAACTTGGCCTGCCGATCGGGATCACGCTGGGACTCGAGGTTACGGTATTCAATGCCGCCGTTTTCGCCATGGGCATCATCGGTCGCGACTCGCTTGCCGCACACGCGATTGCGATTCAGCTCGCCACGGTCGCCTTCATGATCCCGATGGGGCTGGCGCAGGCCGCGACCGTGCGCGTCGGCATTGCCTATGGCGCCGGCGATCGAGAAGGCGTGACCCGTTCGGGATGGATTGCGCTGGGCGCGTCGATCAGTTTCGCGACGCTCATGGCCGCGATCTTCGTCGCTGCCGCGCGCCCGCTGATCGGCCTGTTCCTCGACCTGAGCCAGCCGGCGAATGCCCATGTCTTCACGCTCGCGGTCGGTTTTCTGACCGTCGCGGCCCTGTTCCAGATCGTCGACGGCATCCAGGCGGTCGGCGCAGGATGCCTGCGTGGGCTGCAGGATACGCGCTGGCCGATGGTCTATGCGGCGCTCGGCTATTGGGTGATCGGGTTTGGCGTCGGGCTCGCCCTCGCCTTTCCCGTCGGGATGGCAGGCCTGGGCATCTGGCTCGGTCTTGCCAGCGGCCTAGCGGTCGTCTCCGTCCTGATGCTGCAACGCTGGGTGAGGCGGGAGGCGCTGGGGCTCATTGCCGCGAATTAGCTTACGCACCGGCGTCAAACAAAAACCGACCGCAACCCGGGTTGCGGTCGGTCCCTGTATTAATCGCTTGTCGGTTCAGGCAAGCGCGACTGTTGTTTTACGCCGCTGGTGACGCATCGACCCGCCGACCAGGCCGAAGCCACCTATCAGCAATGCCCAGCTCGCCGGTTCCGGCACGCCGCCGCCGCCAGCGATCGCGCTGCCGAAGGTGACGTCGTCATACGCTACAAAATTTGCGCCACCGCCGAAATCGATCGATTTCGCGATACCCGCAAAATTCACCCCGATCGGTGTCCAGTTACAATAGAAACCGGATGCGCCGCTCGGGCAGTTCTGATTTGCCTGACTGGTGAGCGACAGCGTGGCCAGCACATTGCCGGTCCCGTTCAGGCCATCATAGACGTTGATGAACGCGTTGCTGTTCGAGGAGTAATAGAACGAGAAGCCGGTGTCGAAACCGGCGGCATAGTTCATTGTCACGGCACCGCCCGACAGAAAAAACAAAATGCCTGTTTTCGGAGAATCCGGCTCGCAACAGCCGTTATAGCCGTTGATTGCCAGCGCGTTGTCACTGAAATCGACACCGAAATTGGTGCCGGTGTTGCCGTCCCCGCTGGTCCCCCCGTTATAGAAACCGCCGACGGTCGTCTGGTTGCTCGGCGCCGCAACCCCATTGAAGTCGAGCACCACCGGTGCAGCAGCTGCTGCCGTACCAAGGACCAGGATCAATATCGGCGCTAAAAGTCGAGATAATATCTTCATTGTGCGCACCCCTTTTCAAAAAAGTCGTGCGACCCCATGGAACTGCTCGCACCAGCCAAACCCCAGGCCGATGAGCACTTCTCGTCTTGCCTGTGGATGAATGCCCGCTTTACCAATTATTACAAGAGTTTTTTCATCACGCCTGCGAGGTCCCGGCCGGCGTCCGTTAGGAGATTACCGATATTCATTAGTAAAAGAATTTATTTTCAAATAAATATAGTATCTCAAAAATGTTACATCAAATGTATATATAATCAATGAGTGTTCTAAAATGGGACTGGTCTATTTACGCAGAAATAAAATGGCAATGTTTCATGATCTGCCCGCTCGTTTTTGCTGGCCTTGATGATTCTGTTCGACAATTATTCCAGCTTTACATGCCGTTCCTGGTATAGCGCGCCCGGAACGCAGTCGCCCATTCGGTGAGCCTGCCCGCTGAAATCGCCCCCCGCAGGCCTGCCATGACCTGCTGGTAGAACCACAGATTATGCTCGGTCATCAGCATCGCGCCCAGCATCTCGCCCGACCGGACGAGGTGGTGGAGGTAGGATTTGCTCCAATCCGCAACCGGCGACGCGCTGTCGAGCGGCGACAGGTCTTCGGCAAACCGCGCGTTGCGGATATTGATCGGCCCGTCCCAGGTGAACGCCTGCCCATTGCGGCCACTGCGCGTCGGCAGGACACAATCGAACATGTCGATGCCGCGTTCGACCGCACCGACGATGTCGTCGGGTTTCCCCACTCCCATCAGGTAACGCGGTTTGTCCGGCGGCAGCATCGGGACAGCGAAGTGGAGCACGCGAAACATTTCGGCCTGCCCTTCACCGACTGCCAGCCCGCCGACGGCATAGCCATCGAAACCGACGGCGGTCAGCGCTTTGGTGGATACGGCGCGCAGGTCCTCGAACATCGACCCCTGCTGGATGCCGAACAATGCTCCTGCGCTCGTGAAGGCATCGCGGGATCGCTCCGCCCAGCGCATCGACCGCGCCATCGACGCCATCGCCACCTCGTGCGTCGCCGGATAGGGCGTGCATTCGTCGAACGCCATCACGACGTCCGACCCGATCGCCGCCTGTATGGCCATTGACCGTTCGGGGCTGAGCATATGCCGTGACCCGTCGAGATGGGATTTGAACGCGACGCCTTCTTCGCTCTTGGTTGTCAGGTCGCCAAGACTCATGACCTGGTAACCGCCGCTGTCGGTCAGGATCGGCCCGTCCCACCCCATCCAGCCGTGGAGCCCGCCCAGCGCCGCCAGCCGCTCGGCACCGGGCCGCAGCATCAGGTGATAGGTGTTGCCAAGGATGATGTCGGCCCCCGACGCGCGGACGTCGGCGGGCTTCATCCCCTTGACGGTGCCCGCCGTGCCGACCGGCATGAACGCCGGCGTGCGGATCGTCCCGCGCGCCATGCTGATGCTACCGGCGCGGGCGGCATTGTCGGTTGCGCTGATTGAAAAGGCGAAACGAGTCACCGGCTGCGCTTACGGGAGCAGCAGGCTGGCGTCACCATAGCTGTAAAAGCGATAGCCCGCCGCGATCGCGTGCGCATAGGCGTCCTGCATCCGCCCCCTGCCCATCAGCGCACTGACCAGCATGAACAGCGTCGATTTGGGCAAATGAAAGTTGGTCAGCAGTCCGTCCACCGCCTTGAACCGGTAGCCCGGGGTGATGAAGATTGCGGTGTCGCCTTCGAACGCGTTGATCACGCCATCATCGCCCGCCGCACTTTCGATGAGCCGCAGCGAGGTCGTGCCCGCCGCGATGATGCGTCCGCCTTTTGCGCGCACCGCGTTCAGTCTTGCCGCGGTCGCCGGGTCGATGCGGCCCCATTCAGCATGCATAACGTGGTCGTCGGTGTCACCCGCCTTGACCGGCAGAAACGTGCCTGCACCGACATGTAGCGTCAGGGTTTCACGGCCGATCCCGGCCTGGTCCAGGGCATCGATCAGATGGGGAGTAAAATGAAGCGACGCGGTCGGGGCAGCGACCGCTCCCGCCACCGCCGCGAACATCGTCTGATAGTCCTCGGCATCGCGGGCATCGATAGCGCGCTTGCTTGCAATATACGGCGGCAACGGCACGGCCCCCGCCCGCGCAATGAGCACCTCGACCGGTTCGTCACCGTCGAAATTCAGGAGGGCGCTGCCATCTGCCGACCGATCGGTCGCGACCGCCGCGACATCGTTCCCGAAGTCGATCCGGTCGCCATCGCGAACCCGGCGCGCGTTCTTCAGAAACGCTCGCCAGGTGCGCGCTCCCTCACGTTTGTGCAGCGTCGCGTCGATTGTCGCGCTGCCACGTCTGCCCTGCAGCCGCGCCGGAATGACCCGAGTGTCGTTGAACACCAGACAATCGCCCGCACGCAGCATCGAGGGCAGTTCAGAAACTATCCGGTCGCGCAGGCCGCTGCCGTCGACCACCAGCATCCGTGCGGTGTCGCGCGGCGATGCTGGCCGCAGGGCGATACGTTCTTCAGGCAGTACGAAGTCGAAGAGATCGACGCGCATCAGTTCCCGGCAGGTGCCGGCGTCGGCCCCTCTGGCGCGGCAGGAGCGGTTGTCGCCGCAGGGGCAGTCAACGATGGCGCGGGCAATGGTACCCGCGGTGCATTCGCCCCGTCCGCCTCGATCCAGGCATGGACAATCTTCGACGGATTGGCCGGGGGTTCGCCGCGCTCGACCATATCAACGTACTGCATCCCCTGAACGACCCGCCCAATCGCCGTGTAGTTGTGATCGAGACGCAGGGTCGGCATGAAGATGATGAAGAACTGGCTGTTGGCGCTGTCTGGCTCGGTCGCGCGTGCCATCGAAACCGTTCCGCGCACATGCGGCAAGTCGTTGAATTCGGCCTTCAGATTGGGCAGCGACGATCCGCCCTCGCCCGTCCCCTTCGGATCGCCGGTCTGGGCCATGAAGCCGTCGATGACGCGGTGGAATGTCAGGCCGTCGTAAAATCCAGCGCGGGTCAGCGTCTTGATCCGGACCACATGATTGGGTGCCTTGTCAGGGCGCAGCTGAATCACGACACTCCCGCCGGTCGACAGGTCGAGGTGCCAGAGGTTGTCGGGCGTTGGTGTCGGATCGGGGGCGGCTGCTTCCAGGACCGGAACCTTCGGCACGGGGATTTTAGCCTTTTTCTTCGCCAGTCCCGGGCTGCTCAATGCCAGCAGCGCCATAACACCCACCAGAATTTTCATTGGTCTTCATCTCCAGAGTTCGTCGTGTCGCCCTAACCTCTGCGGGTGAGCCGTGCCTGAACGTCAATGCCCCTTGCGACCGAGCACCGCGACGCGGGCAACGACCTCGTCGACAACGGCCGCCGGCACAAACCGATCGATCGCACCGCCGTAGAGCGCGATTTCCTTCACCAGCCGCGAGGCAATTGGCTGCAATGCGACATCCGCCATCAGAAAGACGGTTTCGATGCGGTTGTTCAGTTGCTGGTTCATGCCCGCCATCTGGTACTCATATTCGAAATCCGCCACCGCCCGCAGGCCGCGGATGATGATGCCCGCCCCCTGGCTTTCGGCAAAGTCCATGAGCAGCGAGTCGAACTCGACGACGCTGACACTGGCCATGTTGGCGCACTCACGCGATACCATCGCCAGGCGTTCGGCGGTCGTGAACATCGGCGATTTGGACGGGTTTGTCGTTACCCCGATTACCAGGCGATCGACCAGCTTTGCCCCGCGCGCGATGATGTCCATATGACCGCGCGTCACCGGATCGAACGTGCCAGGATAGACGCCGATCCGCATCACCGGTCACGCTCGACCGAATAGCGCGCAATTTCGCGCAGCAGGTCGGCCTCATGACCGAAACTGTTCAGATGAGCGACTGCCTGATCGACCAGCATCGCGGCCTGTGCCTTGGCCCGGTCGATACCGAGCAACGACAGAAACGTTGCCTTCCCCGCCGCATCGTCCTTGCGCAGCGCTTTGCCAGCGGCCTGGGCGTCGCCCTCCGCATCGAGAATGTCGTCGGCAATCTGAAACGCCAGACCCACGTCGCGTGCATAGCCCCGCAGCGATCCACGGCCTTCCAGCGGCACGCGCCCCATGATCGCGCCCGCCTCGACGGCAAAGGCGATCAATGCTCCGGTCTTCATCTGCTGAAGGCGCGTAACACCCGACAAATCGAATGTTTCGGTTTCTGCGGCGATATCCATCATCTGGCCGCCCGCCATACCCCCCGGGCCGCTGGCCCGCGCCAGACCATCGATCAGCTCAAGTCGGACAAAGGGATCGGCGTGCGTCTCGCCGTCCGACAGGAGCTCGAACGCCAGCGCGTGCAACGAATCGCCGGCCAGCACGGCTGTTGCCTCATCGAACGCCCGGTGCACCGTGGGCTTGCCGCGGCGCAAGTCGTCGTCATCCATGCATGGCAGGTCGTCGTGGATCAGCGAATAGACGTGGATCGCCTCCACCGCACAGCCGACCCGCAGGGCAGCGGCACGATCGACATGAAACAGGTTGCAGGCGGCGACGACGAGCAATGGACGCAATCGTTTGCCTCCACCGATGCTCGCATGGCGCATTGCTTTGAACAGAGGCGCGCGGGGGTCTTCGGGAACCGTAAGGACGTGATCGAACAACCGATCGATGTCGCGCGCGATGTCGACCAGCGCGGACGCAAGGATTGGCGTGACGGCCCCCACGTCCGGCTCAGTCGCCATCGAAGCTGCGAACGCCCGTCGGAGAGCCGTCGATACCGATGACGATCTGGTCGATCCGTTCCTGCGCCGATTTCAACCGCGACTCGCACTGCGCACGAAGGCCGGCGCCTTCAGCATAAAGCGCGATCGATTCGTCGAGGCTCGCGTCGCCGCTCTCCAGACGCTGGACAATCGTCTCCAGCCGCTTGAGCGCATCCTCGAACGACAGGGTTGAAACGTCATCAGCCACGGAGTGCGCTTGTGACGAGGGGGAATGCAGGGGTCAAGCGGGCGCCTTCGCCTGCTCCGCCGCGACAAGCTCCTTGCGGCTCAACTTGCCCACCAGCGTCTTGGGGAGTGAGTCACGCACCTCGACGGCAACCACGCGTTCGTGCTTGCCCAGCTGGGGATTGAGCCACGCCTTCAGCGTCTCGCCGTCGACCGCAAAGCCATCGCTCAACGTCACAAAGGCTTTGGGCATTTCCCCGTGATAGACATCCGGGATGCCGATCACGATTGCCTCCTTGACCGCCGGATTGCGGTAAAGAACCGCCTCGATCTGGCTGGGAAAAACCTTGAATCCACCGACCGCGATCATATCCTTCAACCGGTCGACGATGCGGACATAGCCATCGGCATCGATGGTCGCGACGTCGCCGGTGCGCAGGGCCCGTCCGATAAAAACCTCACGATCGGCCTCGGGTCGATTCCAATAACCCTTCATAATCTGCGGCCCCTCACACACGAGTTCGCCGGGCTCGCCACCCGGTGCGGGGCGTGTCGGATCTTCCCTGTCGACCAGGAACAGCCGCGTACCGGGTATCGGCTGACCGATGGTGCTCTCCCTGGTCGCGCCCTCATAAGCGTTGCACGCGACCACGCCCGAGCTTTCGGTCAGGCCATAGCCCTCGACCACCTTTGCGCCGGTGACGGCCTCGAACCTGGCCTTCAGCGTTGCCGCAAGCGGTGCGCCCCCGGAAATACAGACCCGCAGCGAACGAAAGTCGGTCCTCGCGCAATCGGGATGATCGAGCAGCGCCTGATACATCGTCGGCACACCGGGAAGCGCCGTCGCCTTCACGCGCGCGATCGTTTTCAGTGTGTCCTTCGCACCGAAGCGGGGAAGCATCGCAATCATGCCACCAGCCAGCACCGTGCGATTGAGGACGCAGGTGTTGGCGAAGACGTGAAAGAAGGGAAGCACCCCGACAATGCGGTCGGGCAGATCGGGATGCGGATCGATCGCGTGAACCTGCCGCGCGTTGGCGGTGAGGTTCGCATGGCTGAGCATCGCACCCTTTGGCGTGCCCGTGGTCCCGCCGGTATACTGGATCAGGGCAATGTCCTCGGGATAGATGGCGACCGGTCGCATGGGTGCGCCAGCGCGCAGCATGGCCGCGACCCGCGTGATGCGGGCATCGTCAGACGGGACGCTGGCAATATCGTGCCGGCGAAACAGGCGGAACAGCGTGCGTTTGACGGGCGGAAGCCATCCCGACAATGACCCGACGACAATCCGGTCGAGTGCGCCCTCATCGAGCAGCGCCATGGCCGTGACGAGCAGCTGCGGGACGTCGCTGGTCACGATCACCCGCGCGCCACTGTCCGCCAGTTGATGCGCGAGTTCCTCTCGCGAATAAAGCGGGGACATGTTGACCACGATGCCGCCCGCCGCGAGCACCGCGTAATAGGCGATCACATAGTCGGGAACATTGGGCAGGTAGAGCCCGATGCGGTCGCCCTTGACCAGCCCTGCGGCCTGAAGCGATGCCGCAAACCGCCCTACCCTGGTCGCCACCTCGCGGTAGGTCATCCGCGCCCCCAGGAAGTCGGTGAGCACGGCTTTACCCGAGCGCGCGACGCTTGCCTCGAACATCTCGGGCACCGTCATCGGCGCGAACTGGACATCCCAGTTGCCCGGGTGGACGTAGCGCGTGCGCCAGACCGCGTCGTCAGTCATTGACGGGTGGGCTCGCCGGGCCGATCGCCCGATAATAGTGAACGCCGGCACGGTCTTCGACGCCGGCACGACCCTGTATCTGGAGATGGCGCAGATGCGCCAGCGCTTCGCCGGTCGCCAGGCCACGGATGCTCTCGTCGATCGCGCGACCGAACAGCACCGGAAAGCAGTCGACGGCGCGGCGAGGTTCGCTGGCGATATGGGCGTGAAGCCGATCCAGGCTCTCGACGTGCCCCGTCTCCAGTCGGTCAAGGCGGGCGTGCAGCCCCCTGAAGGGCTCCCCATGCGCAGGAAGAACAAGCAGGGTATCGGGAAGGGCGCGAAATTTGGCGATCGACGCCATCCAGTCGCCGAGGGGGTCGCCTTCGGGCTCCGAGATCGAAACCGACACGTTGGAGGTGATCCGCGGCAGGACCTGATCGCCCGCGATCATCAGGTCGCCAGCGTCGTCGATCAGGCAGACGTGTTCGGGCGTGTGGCCGCTGCCCACCCACACCTTCCAGTCGCGCGCACCGACGCGGATTGCGTCGCCCTCGCGGATGCGGACGTGCCCCACGGGCAACTCGGCGACGATCCTGGCGAAATTGCCCCAGCCCTTCGCCCGCACGGGCGCGATCTGTTCGTCGGTCCAGCCGGCCTGCACCAGCTGGTCGATCGCTTCGACTGGCGGCGCATCGCGGCGGTCGGCGATCAGCATACGCGCCAGAAAATATTCGGTGCGGTTCATCCACAGTGGCGCGCCGTGCTCCGCGCACAGCCAGCCTGCCAGTCCGATGTGGTCGGGATGGAAATGCGTCACGATCACCCGGGTGACGCGCCGCCCGGCGAGCGCCTTTTCCCACGCCTCCCTCGACGCCGGCAGGTTGAGGCCGGTGTCAACCACGGCGACGCCCGCCCCTCGCGCGTCCTCATCATCGAGCAGCCATACGTTGATGTGCCTGAGCGACCCGGGCACCGGCAGGCGCGTCCAGCCCACACCGGGAGCGAGCGGATGGACCATGCCATAATCGGGTGCGAAATCACCCAGCGGATACGCCAGTCCGCGCGCGACGAGCGGTTCGAACCCATGATCGGCCAGGCTGGCGTCGGGGGCAGCGTCGGAAGGTAAAGCAGTTGCCATTTGCAACCCTAAGCACAGTCGCGCGGGACGCGGCAAGCAGCTACGGGATCATAGCAGGTCAGTGGCAGGATACATCGACTGGATTCCCCTGCGGATCGCCGCCTAACGCTTGAACGGGTCCACGAACCCGCCGATCATCGCCGGGGCCTCGACTTCGCCCTTGGCGATTGCTTCGGCCAGGCGAGCGGCTTCCTCGCGTTCGGTGCGCAGCTGGCCGATCAGCGCCTCACGGTCGCCGTCGAACTTGGTATCGACCGCGGGTTCAAGGCCGGCGGCCTTGGCAGCCTTCGCGATCGTCGCATCGAGCTCGCGCTGCGAACACAGGCCAAGCGTCACCGGATCCTTGGGCACGATGTTCGCCATGTTCCAATGGCTCTTGTCGCGGATCGCGGAGATCGTGTTGCGTGTCGTGCCGATCAGCTTGCCGATCTGCCCGTCGCTGACCTCGGGATGATTGCGGATGATCCACGCAATGCCGTCGGGCTTGTCCGAACGCTTCGACACCGGTGTGTAGCGTGGCCCCTTGGTGCGCATGGCGGCCTCTGGCTCCCGGTCCATCTTCAACCGGTAATTCGGATCGGCCTGACCCTTCTCGATTTCGGCCTGGGTCAGTTCATGCGCCCGCAGCGGGTCGCGTCCCGTCAGCTTCGTCGCGGCGGTGTCATCGGCGATCGCCTGAACCTCGAGGATGTGAAGACCACAAAACGCGGCGATCTGCTCAAAGCTGAGCGACGTATTGTCGACCAGCCATGAAGCGGTCGCATGGGGCATGAGCGGCTGGGCCACGGAAACGAGCCTTTCGTGATAATAAAAGGGCCGCCCCTCGCGGAGCGGCCTGTTCGTGACACGGTCTAGTCGCGCAGACGCATGAGAGCAAGCTCTACCCGGCCGCGCCGTTCGGGCGCGGACCGGATCGACTTTGTTATCCCGGCAAAAGGTCGGGTTATGCTGACGTGGTGAAAAACGCAGCAGTGTTATTTTCCGAACCCATATATCGGGCAAATTCCTCCTCATAACGCTGCCCGATCCGCGCCTGCTCGTCGGCGGGCAGGCTTTGCTTGAGGTCGAGAAACCAGGTTCCTTCTTCCGAATAGACGTGGTGCATCACCGCCCCACGGATATGCTCAAACTTGTCCCTATAGTCCTCACTCAGCGGATCGAGCCGTTCGAGCAGTCCCATCTCCATTTTTGCTGCCGACTGCTCTTGATAGGCAAGTTCGGCATGCGCGACCTGATGGTCGGCCGCGAGTGCAGGATAAAGCGCCACTTCCTCGGCAATCGAATGGGCGGTCAGGAGCAACGCCAGTTCCTTTTGCGCCGCAAGGCGCGCTCCGGCATCGCTCGCGCGTTCCACGGCGGCAAATGCAGCTTCGATCTGCCGGTGATGGCCGAGCACCGCCGACAGCCAGTCGCCCGGCGTCGCCGCGGCTTCGGCCTTGGCGCGCGCCTCGGCACGAGCTTCTTCACTTTCAGGCGGGGTAATAGCAGCAATTGCCTTGTCCAACAGTGACATGTCGAGCCTCCGATGATCAGCCTGCGGAAAATGCAGCCTCCATCAGTAATTCGTCACGCCTTGATCGGTTCCACGGACTGCAATGGGTTCGTCCCTGCTTTTAAACCGTTCAGGGCAATACGAAAATCCCGGTTTGGTAACCGCGTCCATTCGCCTCAGATCGTCGTCGAGGCGACGGCGAAACCCGCATCTGCTCCAGAGGAATCGAAATGCGGCGCAGCAATGGGCAGTGCCGCCGTATCGCCCGGCCGGGGAGCGCTCGTGGAGGTGCGCACGTCCCGATTTCCGGCAGGCTTCGCCAGTTTATCGCGCAGTTCCTTTGCACGGGGCTCCCATATTTTCCGCGTCGCAAACAGCGTCGCGCCGATAGCGACGAACACGCCCGTTACCGATGCACCAGTCGCGAGCCACTTGGGTGCGTTTCGTGCAAGCGAAGGCTGCGACGGTCGACGCCGGTAAGCGCGTGTTTTCGCGGTACCGTCAGCTTTCGATTTCACGCTGGCGGACGGTTTTGCACCCTTCGTGGCTTTGCGCGGTCGGTTCGCCGCTGGCGCTGTCGCGACAGGATTGGCCGCTGTGTCGAGATCGGTTTTCAAATTTTTGCTCCTTGCATCGGTCGCAATGTCAAACAGGCAATTTTTTTCGCGCCGCCAAAGGCAGCCGTTATTTCACTAATCGGCCTTTTTCGGCTTTGAGGATGATTTGATCTCTCTCTCCCCGAGTTTGGTGAGTGCCAGACCTAGCGCAGCACCTACGGCGGCGCTGATACCGGCGGTTGCCGCAGGATGGTCCGCGGCAACCGTTTGCAGGCTCGCGATCAGCTTTGCGGCCTCTTCCTCGGTTGCCCGGTCGCCCAGAGAACGCAACTTGGCAGACGCCGAGGTCACGATGCCCTTGGCCGTATCGGGAAGGGGCGAACTCACGCCGCCGAGCAATTTATCCAGCGTGTCGGCCGTTGCCCCCAAAACTTCCGAGACGCGACTGAGCGGGCCGCTCGCTGCCTGCCGCGCGAACTGACTCACGACGGACGCCGGCTGGTTTTCGGTCGCCGGTGCGGTTTGGATCGTATCGGTGTCGGTGATCGTATCGGTCAAGTGACCCTCCATTGATTGCATGAAGCGATAATTGTTTTGACGTGAAAGCGTTCCGCGGCGGTGTGAAACTGACCGCCGCGCAGGGTCGCTTCGCCGCCGCCCGGTGGCCGGGAACATGACCCCAATTCACGGGTTCAATGTTCGGCGGGAAAGGACGCAGGGATCATGCTCGTCGAAGCAGCCGAATATATCGCGCCGTCGGCAACGATGGCAGCCGCGTGCATGACTGCGGCCAATCTGGGGCCGCGCGTCACTGGCTGGGGTTTTGTGGTGTTCGCCGCGGGATCGCTTGCATGGAGTGCAATTGCGACCGCTAGCGGGCAGACCAACTTGCTGCTGACCAACTCATTCCTCACCGTGGTCAACGCCGTCGGCATCTGGCGGTGGCTTGGCCGCATCGCCCGGTTCGACGACGGCGCGAAATCCGCTGAAATAAAGAGCAGGCGCGCAGACGGGCCGTCCCTGGTCAGTATCGGTGCGATCGAGGGAAGCGTGATCGCCGACTGCTCCGGAATCAGTATCGGCAAGGCGGTCGGCTTGATGGCCGCGGCCGAGACCGGTCAGATTGCCTATGTCGTTGCTGGCGTGGGAGGGGTCGGGGGCGTCGGTGAACGTCTGGTTGCGCTGCCGTGGGACGTCATCACGTTCAGCGCCACGGGGATCGCTACCGACTTGGGCACGGCTGAAATCGGGCAATTGGACGACGTCGATCCAGCGGATTGGCCGGATCGCAAGCATCTGAGTTTTGCCTAGCGACGGCCGGTTTCTTCGGCGAACTTACAAATCGGGCAACTGCTGGTCCGCGACGCCCCAACCCGCGAGGTTTTTCGACGCCGCACGCTCCATCAGCTCGTCGCTGTCCGCCAGGGCGAAGCGTGATGCGCTGTCGGTCTCTCGCAATTCCTCCCATGTGATTGGAGCAGCAACCGGCGCTCCCGGACGGGCGCGCACGACATAGGGCAGGACGGCGGTCGAGCCACGCTGATTGCGCAGCCAATCGATAAAGATGCGACCTTTGCGCTTTGCCTTCGACATGGTGGCGACAAACCGGTCGGGCTGGGCCTGCGCCAATGCCTGGGAAAAGCGCGATGCGAAATCCTTCACGGCGGGCCATTCCGCTGCTGGTTTCAGCGGGACCACGACATGGATCCCCTTCCCGCCCGAGAGCATGGCAAAGCTGACGAGGCCAAGATCGGCGAGATGACCTTTGATATCGATCGCTGCTTTTTTCACCTCGCCAAAGTCCAAACCCTCGTCGGGATCGAGGTCGAACACGAGGCGATCGGGCTGTTCAACGTCGGAGGCGCGCGCGCCCCAGCCGTGGAATTCGATCGAACCCATCTGCACCGCCGCAATCAGGCCGTCGATGCTGTCGATCCACAGATAATCCTCGGTCGATCCGTCTTTCTCAACGACGGGCACTTTGTGAACGGCGTCGCCGAAACTGCCGGCATCGTGCTTTTGGAAGAAACATTGTTTCGCTCGACCCTGGGGGCAGCGGACGAGGCTGATCGGCCGGTCAGCAATCCACGGCAACATGACCGCACCGACGTGCCGGTAATAGGCGGCAAGCTGTCCCTTGGTGATGCCATCGCCCGGAAAGATGACGCGATCGGGGTTGGTGATGCGGTCAGCGTCAGGGCCGGGTGCTGCGGGTAACGCGACAGGCTTCTCGATCACGACCTGCGCAGCGGGCTTGTCACCGCGCAACCCGATGAAACTGGCGTGGCGAACGACATTATCCGCCGTGAATTCCGCAAAGGCGATTTCCGCGACCAAATTCGGCGCGACCCAGTGCACGCCCCGGGACGCCAGGCGGGGAACTTCGGCGGCGGGCTCCTTGACCGCAATCTTGTCCAATCGTGCACGCAGGTCAGACAGCAGGTCGGCGTCGAAGCCGGTGCCCACCTTGCCCGCATAGCGCAGCTTGCCAGCGTCGTTGACCGCGAGGAGCAGCGACTTGAAGCCGCGTGTCCGCGCATCGCTCGCGCTCCAGCCGATGATCACGAACTCCTGACGTCGGGTGCACTTGATCTTGAGCCAGGCCTTGGTGCGCTTGCCAATATAGGCGGCGTCCGCGCGCTTGGAGACGATGCCTTCATATCCCCCTGCACACATCGCGTGAAACAGGTCCTCACCGTTCCCGACGATATGTTCGGCATAGCGGAGCACCCCGACGTCCGGAAGCAGTGCGGCGAGCTTGGCCTTGCGCTCCACATTCGACCGTTTGGTCAGGTCATCGCCGTTCAGGCTCAGCAGATCGAAGGCAAATGCGGTCAGCCCCGTGCTGCCCACATCCGTGATCGCCGTGCGCAGGGTCGAAAAATCAGGGCGGCCGGCCTTGTCGAGCGCGCAGATTTCCGCGTCGATCAGCGCGTTGTCCAGATCCAGCCGCGCGGCGGCCTCGACGATCTCGGGAAACTTCGACGACCAGTCGAGCCCAGACCGGGTGAAGACCTTTGCACTGCCGCCGGCGACGGCGATCTGCGCTCGATAACCGTCATATTTGACTTCATGGATCCAGTTGCTGCCCGTGGGAACGGCATCGCCGAGCGTTGCAAGTTGGGGAGAATGGAAACTCGGCAGTTTTGCCTTTGATCCTGCCCTTATGGCCTTGCCAGCGGCCGGCTTGGCAGGCTTGGCACCCCCGGCAATGTCCTCCATCGTACGCCCCGTGGCGACGCTGGTGATTTCGCGCTCGATCAGGTCGTCGCTGCCGCCCGCAAAGGCATCGGCAACTTTGCGCAACAGCCAGTTTTCACCGCGCTCGCGCCCGCGAGGCTTCAGGCGAATGAGCATCCACTCGCCCTTCATGCGCTCGCCGTCGAGGGTGAAGTGCAGATGACCTTCGTCGAGGTCCCTGGCGCTCTTGCCCTTGATCGGCGCCCAGCGTCCACGGTCCCACAGCATAACCGTGCCGCCGCCATATTCCTTGGCGGGGATTGTGCCCTCAAACGTCGCATAGGAAAGCGGGTGATCTTCGGTGCGCACGGCGAGCCGTTTGTCGTCAGGGTTGAGACTGGGCCCACGCGTGACCGCCCAGCTTTTGAGCACGCCGTCCACCTCCAGCCGCAAATCCCAGTGCAGCCTCGTTGCATCGTGCTTTTGCACCATGAAAATATCGCCGTTGCCCTTGGCGGCGGTCCCCGCCGGTTCGGTGGTCCTGGCGAAATCGCGCTTCGCCTTGTACCGTTCGAGCGGATCAGGCCGCACGCTTCTTCATCGGTTTCTTTGGCGCATGGGTCGTCGCCTTCGCCCCGTCCCCTGGCTTTTCGATCGATTTCTTGAGCGCGGCCATGAGGTCGATGACGTTCGGACCGCCCTTGCGCGGGGCGTCTTCCTCGTCGGGCGTGACCTTGCCGCCCTTCAGTTTCAGCTTGCGTGCGACAAGCTCCTTCAACGCCTCGACATAATGGTCGTGGAACTTCTCGGCCGCAAAGGGGCTCGACTTCTTAGCAATCAATGTCTCCGCGAGCTCGAGAAGTTCCTCGTCAGGCTTGGTGTCGGAAATGTCGCGGAAATAGCTGGCCGCCTTGTTGACCTCGTCCGAATAGCGCAGCGTCTCCATGATCAGGCCACGCCCACACGGCTTGATGCTGACGACATATTCGCGCCCACGCATAGCGAGCTGTCCCAGACCGACTTTCTTGGTCCGCCGCAACGCTTCGCGCAGGACGACAAAGGCTTCCTCCGCCAGGTCGTCGGCGGGCACGACATAATAGGGCTTTTCGTAATAAAGGACGTCGATTTCATGGGCGTCGACAAACTGAGTAAGCTCGAGCGTCTTCTTCGATTCAAGACGCACCGCGTCCAACTCGGCATTTTCGAGCAGAGCATAGCTTCCCCGTTCATATTCGAAGCCCTTCAGGATTTCGTCGGTATCGACCGGACCGATGCCAGCTACGGTCCTTTCATATTTGATCGGCTTGCCGGACGGCTCATGGATCTGGCGGAAGGCGACGCTCGACCCACTTTTGGTCGCGGTAAAAATCTGCACCGGGATAGAGACGAGCGCGAGCCTGATCTGTCCCTGCCAATAGGGGCGTGCCGCCATGTCCGTATCGCTCCCGTTCCGATGCTGGTGCGATAATGCGCGGTCCGGCGCTCCGTTCCCTGCTCTTTACGTTTTGGCAGCCTGGCTTCAGAATCCGGCAGCGGCGGGCCTTTACGCAGCGCGCGCGATCGGCTCGACGGTCGGGACCAGTGCGGCCAGGAATTGCGCTGCACTCGCCTCCCAGGTGAAGGTCCGCCCGTAAAAGGCGCAATCGGCGCGGTCGCGGGTCAGCGCCCGCGCGATGGCGGCGTCGAGATCCTCGTCAAGCGCGCCTGTCGCCGGCGTGACGATATCAACCGGCCCACTGACCGGAAATGCCGCGACGGGCGTGCCCGAGGCCAGCGCCTCGATCATCACGAGGCCGAACGTGTCGGTCCGGCTGGGGAAGACGAAGACGTCGGCATCGGCGTAGACACCCGCGAGATCCGCACCCGAAAGTGTCCCCAGAAAATGCGTGTCGGGATATTTGGCCTCGAGCACGGCGCGCGCGGGACCGTCGCCAACGACGATTTTGGTCCCCGGATGCGACGACGCCAGAAAGGCCTCGATGTTCTTTTCGACCGCGACCCGGCCGACGTAAAGCTGGAGCGGACGCGCGAGCCCGGCAAGCGCCGGGAGCGGCGGTGCATCCGGCGAGAACGCGTCGAGGTCGACCCCGCGAGTCCATGGCACGCTGTGGTAGATGCCGTGGTCGCGCAGAACCTCGCGAACCGAAGGCGTCGAGACCAGCACCGCCTGCGAGGCCGAATGGAACCAGCGGAAATACGGCCATACCCATTCCGCGCCGATGCCGGTCCGCGCGGCGAAATAATCTGGAAACTGGGTGTGATAGGCGGTCGTAAAGTTCCAGCCATGGCGCAGGCACCAGCGCCGGGCGGCAAGGCATAGCGGCCCTTCGGTCGACAGATGCGTTGCGTCGGGAGCGAACCCGGCCAGACGTTCGCCGACGCTCGCCGCCGTCGCGACCGCCAGCCGGATTTCGGGATAGGTTGGACATGGCAGCGACGGATAGAGATCGGGTGAGATGACCATGACCTCATGCCCGAGAGCCTCGAGCTGCGCTTTCGTCGCCTTCAGCGTACGGACGACACCGTTGACTTGCGGTGTCCAGGCGTCGGTGACGATGGCGATGCGCACCGCCCGCCCCTAGGCCGCGATCTTGAGGATGGGGCGGCTGCCCTCACGCTCGGCCATCTGATCGACCCAGTGCAGGATTTCCATCCTACCGTCGAAATGCTCGACCAGCGCCGTACACCCCTCCACCCAGTCGCCATCGTTATAATATTCGACGCCCGACAGCTCGCGGAATTCGGCATGATGGATATGGCCGCAGACGACGCCGTCGACACCGCGCGCCGCCGCTTCGTGCGCGACCGCCAGCTCGTAGCGGCTGATGAATTCGACGGCGTTCTTGACCTTCTGCTTGGCGGTCTTCGACAGCGACCAATAGGGCAGTCCCATCCAGCCGCGCACCTTGTTGACCGCATGGTTGCAGCGCATCAGCGTCGCATAAGCCTGATCACCGACGAAGGCGAGCCAGCGGTGGCTGAGCATGATCGCGTCGAATTCGTCACCGTGCAGGACCAGCAGCTTACGACCGTCGGCGGTGGTGTGAACCGCCTTGCGCCTGATCTCGACGCCGCCGAAGCTCATGCCGGTAAACTGGCGGAACATCTCGTCATGATTGCCGGGAATGTAGACGACGCGCGTGCCGCGCTTGGCGCGCTTCATGATGCGCCAGACGATGTCGTTATGCGCGGCCGGCCAGTAGAATTTTTTCTTCATTCGCCAGCCATCGATGATGTCGCCAACCAGGTACATCGTCTCGCTGTCGGTCGAATCCAGAAAATCGATCAACAGTTCCGCCGCGCAGCCGCGCGTGCCGAGGTGGACGTCGCTGATCCAGATAGTGCGGAATTTCAGACGACTGTCATCGCCCGAAGGTTCTGGAATACTGGGGCTTTCGGCAGAAAACTCATGGAGGTCGGCGTCGAAAGGCAATCGCGTTATGGCGTCCATGGTCGTTTCCTGCCCACCCGTGACGTCGGTTACAACGTCTATGGTGCGGCAATGTTACAAAATAAGTCCATTCTTATGCAGATATCGTGACATGCCCCGGACTGGCTGCCACCCGGGCAAGCCAGTGTCCCAGCGCGGGATAGCGCGTCAGGTCATAGCCGCCCTCGTCCGCGACATGCGTATACGCATAGAGGCAGATGTCGGCGAGCGTGATCGACCTGCCTACGAACCAGTCACGGGTCGCCAGATGCTGCTCCATCAGGCAGAGCGCCGCTTCGCCTGCTGTCCATTTTGTGTCGAGCTGCGCGCGTTGCACGTCGTTCAGGTTTTCAAAGCCCACGAACGCCTTCCAGAAGCGGAGCGTCGCCACATTGGGTTCGTGGTTATATTGTTCCCAGCACATCCAGCGCAGCACATCGGCGCGGTCGAAGCGATCCGCGGGGATGAGCGGCGAGCCGTCGGCGAGATACCAGCAGGCCGCGTTGCTTTCCGGAAGCAGCCGGTCACCGATCTGGAGCACCGGTATGCGCCCATTGGGGTTGACGGTCGCGAGGAACGCGGGTGTGCGCGTCGCGCCCTGCATGATGTCATATTCGCGCCGATCGAGCACCGCCCCAACATGGGCGGCGGTCAGGCGAATCTTGTAACAATTACCCGAAAGGGCGTATTCGTGAAGGATCAGCTCAGGGATCATCGGGCCCGTCCGTTATGCGGAACTGCCCTACATCATTCCGCGCTCGGTTTCATTCATCTTTCGCAGACGTGACAACGACGGGGAGCGGACGTCCCCGTCGTTGTCCACTCTCGCGAGGATCAGGCCGCAGCGAGGGCGACGCGCTTGCGGCGACGGGCGGCGGCGCCGACCAGGCCGAAACCACTGATCATCATCGCCCAGGTCGAGGGTTCGGGCACCGCGCCGATCGACGACAGCACCTTGGCTTCGGACACGTTGAGCACGTCGACGGCCCAGTTGCCAGTGCGCTGATTGCCATTGAAATCGATGAAGTTGTTGGCAAAGTTCGGCTGGCCGTCAAATGCGAACGTATCGGACCGCACGCTGGCCGGTCCGAAATTGGCATATTGTGTGACGTACAGGCGGTATTTGCCGGGATTGAGCACAGCGGTCAGAAAAGAGTCCGCGCCGCCTGGCCCATCGTCGTTATCGTCGACGAAATCGCCATTGGGATCATAGAGCGAAACGATCGGATCAAAGCCACCGGCCCCAATCGTCTGGCCCGCGGCATTGACGCCACCGGCATAACCGAAGCTCTTGAACGTGACGGTGCCGGGGGCAACGACCTTGAACACGACGACCGCTTTGGAATTATCGTGCTTGAAGGTACCGTTGTACGAGAAGTCATTCGCCGATGCGCTCGTTACGAGCAGGGCAGTCGCGGCCAAGGCGGCCATATGACGGATTTTCATGTCTATCCCCTGTATCAATTCCCGGTGGCACTGAGGCACTTCGGGATGGTTGGTATGTTTGACCAAATTCGACCGTCCCCCGGACCGTCGCCGGTCCGGGGGTCAGGCTAATTTATTGGGTAACGCCGAGTGTCGCCTTCAGCGTGGCACCCAAAATGGTCTGATCCGTATAGGCACCATAGCCATAGGTATTGCCGTTGCCGTCGGTGTAGCTGTCGGTCTGCGTCGCGAGCGCTGCAATTTCGTCCGAACCCTTGCCGTAGGCGAAGAGCGGAACGAGGCCGGTGCCGTGGTTTGGCCCGAGCCAGAGGTTACCTGGCGTCTTGCCCGCGCCCTTGTCCTGCAACGGCTCGAAGGGGACGGTAGCCGCGTCGGGACCGTAAAGCAGATGGTCGTGGTCGGCCGTCACGATCAGCAGCGTGTCGTCCCATGTCGCGGGCGTATCGGCACGGTTGACCCAGTCGATGATCGCCTGGACCGTGTCCTCTGAGTCGTTCAGTTCCTCGATCATACGGCCCGTGCTGTTGCCATGTTCGGCACGGTCGACAGCGCCGGCTTCCGCCATCAGGTAGAACCCGCGACCACGCTTGCCCAGCGCATTGAGCGCGGCAACCGTCAGTGACTGGAACGAGGGCACAGCGGTATTGAACGGCTGCTGGCAGGGATCGGTCGCGGTCAGCGTCGGATCATCGCACTGCTTGTACGAGTTCGAGGCATTGTAGGGCTCGTGCAGGGTCCAGTTCGTCCCAACACCGGTCCGGTTGTACTGGGTGCTGTTGTCGGCCTTCATGATCATCGCGACGCGAATCGGCGGTTTGACGGTCCCGTTGGCCAGAGCCTCGATATCGGTGCGGTTCTGGAGCAGCGGCCATTTCAGCTTGTTGAGCCCGCTGGTGTTGGTCCCCGCCTTCAAATCGGCCCAGTGCGCGGCACCGATCCAGCTGTAGTTGGCGGTGCGCGGCTGACCGTTGTCGTCATAATCAGGATTGCCGGTGCCGCCGATCACGTCGAGCTTGCCCGCCGAGAACATTTCTGCCGCGATCGCGGTGCGGTTCGCACGCGCCACGTTGTGTGCGCCGCCGAGTGCCGCTGGTGTCGCATCGGCGAACTGCACTGTCGAAACGACACCGGTCCGCTTGCCGACCTTCTTCGCCACGTCGATCAGGTCGGTGATGGTGACCTGGGCCGCGCCCGAACCATCGACGTTGATCGCATTGTTGTAAGTCTTCTTGCCGCTGGCGAGGGCCGACGCGGTATTGCCCGAATCGGGATGCGCAAAGCGGCTGAATTCATACCCCTGGAAGCCGGCGGGATATGAGCCATAGCCGGTCGCGGTCGAGCCGCCGAGGATCGAGCACTGACCCGAAAGCGGGCCGACGAAGTTCGCACAGCCCGTGGTCTGCGCCGTCGGGAGGCCGGCCGCCGGCGTCGTGTCCCAGAATTTCGCCGAATTGTAGACAACACCCGCTTCCTGAAGCAGCGTGCCCGGCGCATTGTGATTGACGCCGTCGACAACACCGTCAGAGCGAAGCGGGTAAGTCGATACGTGAATTTTCTTGAAGCCGGGGCCATCGGTCACGAGAGCGTGGCCAGCATACAGCCGGCCTGCATCATAAACCGTTTCGCCGCCGCCATCGTTGATGATGATGATGACGTTCTTTACACCCGGAATGGGTGTCGCCTGCGCTGATGCCGCGGTCGGTACAAACGCCGCAGACGAGGCAAGCAACGTCGCCGCCATAAGCATGGTCTTGTATTTCATGGTAGATTTACCCCTGTTCGCTGCTGGACACTAACTGAAACTGAACGTCCGATTAACTATCCAGAACGAAGGTTTGATGACTCCAGCAATTCAGATTAGTGTCGATGACGACTATTTCGCCCACAGCTGTGCCGAACTGGGATTCGTGGGAATGATGCGCTGGTGGCGCTATTCGTACGCCAGCACGACATAGGGCCGCGTCGGCGCGCCGGTCAGTTCGACGACTGCCTTTCGCCTGGCGCGGGCCCCGCCCGGAAGGCGCGCCTCGACCACGATCGTCAGTGGTCGCCCGACGCGCGATTGCTCGCTGTCGAGATCGATCGCCGTAACCTGACCGCGCAATTCGCGTTCCCGCTCAATCGCTTGCGGTGAATCGGGCCCATACATGACACGAATGGCGAGCGGCGATGCGAAGTCGGGCCGAAACGGGTTGTTGCCGATGTTGACCGTCGCAAATGGCTGCAACCGTGCGACCATCTGCGCATCCCAGCCGCGGATGCCCGCGATTTCGCCAACCGTCAGCAGCGAACCGTTCCGCGGGGCAATGCCCTGCCGCGCATAATAGCCCTGCTCGGCACCATGGGGTCGCGGTTCATCGTCCTCGTCGATCCAGTCGAGATAGCTGTCGACGGCGATCTCGGCCCGCTCGCCGGTCAGGCCCAGCTCGGCCACCATCCGGCGCACGAGATCGTCGTCGAGCCGGTTGACCGGGATTTTGCCCTGCTCATCCTCGATCCTGATAGTCAGGGCGGCACCGTCGAACGACAGCTGCCGGCTACGCCCGTCGAGCGACCAGCGCGCCGTCTGGTCCGGCGAAATAATCCCGTCGAGACCCAGCGCAATTCCGGCATCCGCCGCCGCAACCGCCCGCGCATGATCGATCATCGCCCCGCCCGAGACGACCGACGTGCGCGCCATCGCCATCACAGCAAGCGCCATCGTCGCGAACACGACGATGCTCGCGACCGCCGCCACGATCGCATAGCCCTCTTCGTTCACGGAACGCTGGCCGCGATGCCGGCTTGCGGTCATTGATCGACCTCGCACCGGCCGGTCAGCTCGTCGAGCCTGCAGACCGCATTGGCGTTGGCGAACGGCTTTATGACCAGATCGGGCCAGATCCGCCGATCGCCGGGCTGGAATACGATCCTGACGCGCACCGCATCCGGCGGTTGCTGGCGGCCCTGCCACGCGCTCTGCCATACCGAACCGAGCGTGCCGCCGCCCGGACCGTAATATGACAGGCTCATCGCGCTCACGCCGCGCAACAGGGTCTGCGCCCGCCATCCCCGGACATTCTGGCCCTCCAGGTCAACGTCCCTTGCCAGACCGGACACGGAATAAAACGTCAGATCGCCATTCGGGGCCACGCCCAGACGATAACGGACCGGCGGACCGAGACCGGCCGATCCCGACGGCGGACCGACAAAGGTAAACCCTCCGGTATCGCCACGAACATCGATATCGCTGACCGAACCGCCCAGCCGGATACTAGGCAACAGCAGTTCGATCCGCTGACGGATGAGCGACTGCGCGGTGGCGACGCTTTCCATATCAGCATTGTGCGCCGCCCCGCGGAGCGTCAGGCTTCCCGCCTGTTTGAGGCCGGCAAGCAGCATGGCAGCGACGAAACCCAGGATGGCCAGGCTGACCAGCAATTCGATCAGCGTGAAGCCGCCCTCCCTTGCCGACCGATCTTTCACCGCGCGAGCCGCAATGTTTTCAGCGTGGCGAGCGGGCGGCCGGTGCGGACGTCACGAACATCGACGCGCAACTGGCGAAGCGAATACTGGTTGTCGGAACGGGCGTTGCCGTATCTGAACACGCCGACGTGCCACACATAATCGCCGCTGCGGCCCGAGTTTCCGGCCTGGTCGAACCGACCTTCGCTGTCCGCGCGCGCCAGCGCCGACTGGGCAACGAGCATCGCGGCACTGCGCTGGCCAATCAGCCTGCTCGCCGCTGCAGCGCTGGCGATGGTCTGAAACGTCACGGCCATCATGCCAGCGATGATCAGCGCCGCGACCAGCGTTTCGGCCAAGGCAAAGCCTGTCGTTCGCGACTGTCTCATAGATTGCCGTTTAGGCGCAATCCGGACCGGCTGCCACTCCTGCCGAACATCAAAAACTATTCGGCCGGCGTCGCTCGCCAGAACGCGGCCTGTCGCCTAAACGTCACCTGCGCCCGGTAAGCCGCCGTTCAGCGAACAGGGTTCAACGAGCGTATTTTGCGGAGGTCGAGATGTCCCGATTAACGACGATGACTGCCGCGTTCATCCTGTCGGCGTCGGTGATGACGGCCTGTGCTGCGGAGAGCGCAACGGCATCGGTAAACCCGCAGAATTTGCCGGCGGTGCTTGAGAACGCCCGGTCGGGCGATCTGATCACCCTGCCGCAGGGGAATTACGGCGCACTGTCGCTCCGTAACCGAAGCTGGTCGAAACCGGTGACGATCGACGCGCACGCAGCCTCGTTCAGCACGATCCACCTCGATCAGGTCGACGGCCTCACCATCCAGGGCGGCACCGTCATTGGCGGCGACGAAAAAGCAAAGGGAATTTTCGTCAGCCAGTCGCACAACATCACGTTGACCGACATGTCGGTCAGCAAGACCGTGGTCGGCATCGTCCTGCAGCGGTCACAGAATATCGTGGTGCGCGGCGTGACGCTCTCAGGAATGATTGCCGACGGGATTCACGTGGCCATGTCCCAGCATGTTGTGCTCGACCACAATGTGTGTCGCGATTTCACCCCGACGCCCAAGACGTTCGAAAACGGGCGAATGGTCAAGGACGAGCTTCACCCCGATTGTATTCAGGGGTGGTCGAGGGCGCAGTTCCCGCCGGTGTCCGACGTCGTGATCAGCAACAATGTCATCACGGGCAACATGCAGGGCATCAGTTTTTTCAACAAAGTGAAGAACGGCGTGGACGACGGCGGCTTCGACCGGATCACGATCACCGGCAACAAAGTGCTGACGACAAGACCGCGCGGCATCTCGCTGCTCGGCGGGCGCAACAGCGTCGTCCGCGACAATGACGTCCGGTCGATTCCCGGATCCGTGCTCGCCCGGAATGGCAGCCGGGTCAGTACCAGGGTCAGCGTCGAGGGCACCGGCAATATCGCCTGTGGCAACATCGTTCCCGACAAATCCGACGATCCCGAGGCGCAATCCTGCCGCCGCTGAACGCCGGCGGGATCGACACATTTGGGCGACGAATATGCTGCATTGCAAAAAAACATCGGGGGCGCGCGCTTGACCCCTGTCGGCAATTGCCGTTTTAGTCCCGGCGATTCGAAGGGAAGAGAATGCGCAAAGGGATCATTCTCGCTGGCGGATCGGGGACGCGGCTCTATCCGCTGACGCGCGCGGTATCGAAGCAGCTGATGCCCGTCTTCGACAAGCCAATGATCTATTACCCGCTTTCGGTGCTGATGCTCGCGGGTATTCGCGACATAATGATCATCACGACGCCGCAGGACCAGGCGGCGTTCAAGGCCTTGCTGGGCGACGGCAAGGGCCTCGGCCTCGCAATCGGCTATGCGGTCCAGCCGGAGCCCAAGGGGCTTGCCCAGGCCTATCACATCGGTGCCTCGTTCGTCGGCGATCAGCCGTCGGCGCTCGTGCTAGGCGACAACATCTTTTACGGCCACGGCCTGCCTGAACTGCTCGCCAGCGCCGATACGCGCCAGGCGGGCGCAACGGTGTTCGGCTATTACGTCAGCAACCCATCGGACTACGGTGTGGTGTCGTTCGATGCGGCCGGACGCGCCGCCACGATCGAGGAAAAGCCCGCGACGCCAAAATCGAACTATGCGGTGACGGGGCTGTATTTCTACGACGGGAAGGCGGTCGACCTCGCCCGCGACCTGAAACCATCCGCGCGGGGCGAGCTTGAGATCACCGACCTCAACCGCCTCTACCTCGATGCTGGCGAATTGTCCGTGGAAATCATGGGGCGCGGCTTTGCCTGGCTCGATACCGGCACGCACGGCTCGCTGATCGATGCCGCGCTTTATGTCCGCGTCACCGAGGAGCGCCAGGGCCTGAAAATCTGCTGTCCCGAGGAAATCGCCTGGCGGATGGGCTTCATCGACGATGCCGGGCTCGAAGCGCTGGCTGCACCGCTGCGCAAGAGCGGTTACGGCGAGTATCTGATGAAGCTGTTGCAGAATGGGTCGGGCCAGTGGTGACAATCGTCACGATGCCGATCGCGGGGCCGCTGATCATCGAGCCCAAGGTATTCGGCGACGAGCGCGGCTTTTTCCTCGAGAGCTGGAACGCGCGGGTCTTTCAGGAGGCTGGGCTGGACGTCGAGTTCGTCCAGGACAACCACAGCCGTTCGCAGCGCGGCGTGCTTCGCGGCCTCCATTTCCAGAACCCCAATCCGCAGGGCAAGCTGGTGCGGGTCGTGGCCGGTGCGGTATGGGACGTCGCGGTCGACATTCGCCGGTCGTCACCCACGTTCGGCCAGTGGACCGGCGTCGAACTGTCGGCCGCCAACCGCCGCATGTTCTGGGTGCCGCCGGGCTTTGCCCATGGCTTCCTCTGCCTCGCCGACGGCACCGATTTCCTTTACAAATGCACCAGCTATTATGACCCGTCGGTCGAAACCTGTCTTGCCTGGGACGACCCCGAAGTGGCGATCGACTGGCCGCTGGCAGGCATCGAGCCACGCCTGTCGGCAAAGGACAGCGCCGGTCTGAAGCTCGGCGACCTGACGGCGTTCGCATGATCGCGTTGATTACCGGGGCCGGCGGCCAGGTCGGCCGCGCGCTGATCGATACCGCGCCAGCGGGCGTTCAGGCGGTTGGGCTCGTCTCCAGCGATCTCGACATTACCGACGCCGCGGCGGTCGGGGACGCGATCAACCGCCATGCCCCGACGGTGATTATCAATGCAGCGGCCTATACCGCTGTCGATCGCGCAGAGAGCGAGGCCGAACGAGCACATGCGGTCAATGGTGCTGGTCCCGGCATCATAAGCGATGCCGCGCGGGCGGCAGGGGTGAAGCTCGTTCATATTTCGACCGATTTCGTGTTCGACGGGTCATCGTCGCGCCCGTGGCGGACGACGGACGCGTGTGCACCACTGTCCGTCTATGGCCAGAGCAAGCTCGCCGGTGAGCGGCAAGTTGGCGACGACGCGCTGATCGTCCGGACGGCGTGGGTCTATGCCGATGAAGGCGCGAATTTCGTCGCGACGATGCTGCGCCTGATGCGCGAGCGGCCCGAAGTCCGGGTGGTCGACGACCAGATCGGAACACCGACGCACGCGCTGAGCCTCGCTTCGGCGATCTGGGCGTTGGCCGACCGCGATGTCCGGGGTATCTATCATTACACCGACAGCGGCGTCGCCAGCTGGTATGATTTCGCGGTCGCCATCCAGGAGGAGGCGATCGTCGCCGGCCTGCTGGCGACGGCAGTGCCCATCATGCCGATCGCGACCGCGGATTATCCGACGCCCGCCGCGCGCCCGGCCTATTCGGTGCTCGACAAACGCGAGACATGGGCGGCACTGGGTGCCCCTGCCCCGCACTGGCGCGTCAACCTTCGCGCGATGCTCCAGCGAAAGGCCGCATAATCATGGCACATCTCCTCGTCACCGGCGGCGCGGGCTTCATCGGGTCCAATTTTGTCCGGTACTGGCGCGACGCCCATGCCGGCGACACGATCACCGTCCTAGACGCGCTGACCTATGCCGGCAACCGGGCCAGCCTCGACGGCATCGCCGAAATCGACCTGATCGTCGGCGACATCAACGACACGGCGCTGGTCGAAACGCTGCTCGGCGACCGCGCCATCGACACGATCGTGCATTTCGCGGCGGAAAGCCATGTCGACCGTTCGATCAGCGGTCCCGATGCGTTCGTGACGACCAATGTCGTCGGTACGCACAGCCTGCTGAAAGCAGCGCGGAAGATCTGGATCGATACTGGAACAGGGCGTCCGCACCGTTTCCACAACGTCTCGACCGACGAAGTCTATGGCTCGCTAGGCCCCGACGACGCGGCGTTCAGCGAGACGACGCCCTATGCGCCGAATTCGCCCTATTCGGCGTCGAAAGCCGGGGCCGATCACCTCGTGCGCGCTTATCATCACACGTTCGGTCTCGACGTGACGACGAGCAATTGCTCGAACAATTACGGTCCTTATCAGTTTCCCGAAAAGCTGATTCCGCTGTTCCTGATCAATGCCCTGCACGGCATTCCCCTGCCGATCTACGGCGATGGCATGAACGTCCGCGACTGGCTTCACGTCCAGGATCATTGCCGCGGAATCGAGGCGGTCATCCATAGGGGCAAAGCGGGCGAAACCTACAATATCGGTGGTGGGCAAGAGCTGCCGAATATTGCCGTGATCGAGGCGATCTGCGCCGAAACCGATCGCGCATTTGCCGCTGACGAGACGCTAGGCCGGTCCTATCCCGGTGCACCGGCCGCTGCGGGAAAAGCCACGGCAACCCTGAAGACTTACGTCACCGATCGGGCCGGCCACGACAACCGCTATGCAATCGACGAACGCAAGGCACGCGCCGAGCTCGGTTATGTGCCGTCGCGGACGTTCGATGAAGGCCTGCGCGAGACGCTTAGCTGGTATCTGGCCAATGCAGCCTGGTGGCACCCCCTGCGCAAGTAAAATAGCCAGGCGATTGAAGCACTTATTCGCGGATCCTCCAAAAAATCACATTTTTTAATACTCTACTAGATTAGGGGTGTATTGCATTTTCATGAATCGGCTCTATGTACCGAAATGAAGCAGCGGCTCATGGGGAGGGGACTGCGCGCCATGCAATGTCATGGGTTAGCCTGGAGAGGGTCTGCGGGATGATCGATACCGGAAATAAATGGGGAGCGCTGCCGTTGCCGGCGCCGGAAATCCGCTCAGGACGGCGGAAATTCGACGATTTACTGACCCAGGCTTCGTCAATGGCAGGCTATGTCGTGCTGGTTCTGGCCGCTCTCGCGATCCTCATCTCAGTCATCGCCTACCTCAAATAGCCGGTCGTTCAACCGACCGCTTTTGTGCACCGCACCATCGCGTCCCGAATAGACGGCCGATGGCGGACTCACGTCACATATGTTAAATAAGTTTGAACGATAGATTAGCAGCGGCGTGAGTCGTTCTGCGAGACATCGTCAAAGGGGCATGACGTGAACGACCGTTGGGTTGCATCGGACCAGGAAGCCATGCCCGCGTCACGAGGCGTCGTGCGGTCCAACAAGCACGCCATTCGCCTTTCATTATACATTGCGCTGATGATCCTTGACGGCGTCGCGCTGATTGTCGCGGCCGGGTTCGCGGGGCGTATTCGCGGCGCGGAATGGCTGGCACCCGGCGGCATCGGCCTGGGCATCGCAATCGTGCCGCTCTACGAGCTGATGGCGTTCAAGGGCCAGGCCTTTTCGATGCGGGCCTTGCGCAACGTCGGCGAGAGCGTCCGCAGCAGCCTCGGTGCGCTCGGCACGACGATGATGGTCCTGTTGTTCTTCACCTTCTTCGGTCAGCTCGGAGACGAGATTTCGCGCGTGGCTTTCCTGATCGCAATGGCGGGAAGCGCCGTGCTGATCGTCCTTGGCCGCTATCTGTTCCATATCCTTGTCGTCAGCCAGCGGATCGACGATCTGCTCGACGAGGTCCTCGTGATCGACGGCGTCCATACGCCGTACAGCCCGACTGCGCGGGTCATCGACGCGGCGGCGCTCAACCTCCGCCCTGACCTGCGCGATCCGGTGATGCTCGGGCGGCTTGCCGACTATTTCGCCGATGCTGACCGGGTCGTCATTGCAAGCGTGCCCGACCGGCAGCACGACTGGTCACTGCTGCTGAAAGGCATGAACATCATCGGCGAAATCGTTCTGCTCGAAGGCAATTCGATCGGTGCGATCGGCGTCAACCGGTTCAACGGTCAGCACACGGTCGTCGTCTCACGCGGACCGCTCGACGTCTCCAACCGCGCAAAAAAACGGACAGTGGACGTCGCCTTTGCAGTCGCCGCGCTGATCGCGCTGTCACCGCTGCTGATCATCGTGGCGATCGCCATCAAGCTGGAAAGCCCGGGGCCCGTGTTCTTCCGGCAAAAGCGGGTCGGGCGCGACAACCGGCTGTTCGACATCCTGAAATTTCGCAGCATGAAGGTCGAGACCTGCGATGCGAACGGCGATCGCTCGACCTCACGCGACGACGACCGGATCACGCGGGTCGGCAAGTTCATCCGCAGCACGAGCATCGACGAACTGCCCCAGCTGATCAATGTCCTGAATGGCGACATGAGTGTCGTCGGGCCGCGACCGCATGCGCTGGGATCGCTGGCCGGTGACCAGCTGTTCTGGGAAGTGACCGAGCGTTACTGGCTGCGCCATTCGCTGAAACCCGGCATGACCGGTCTTGCCCAGGTGCGCGGGCTGCGCGGCGCGACCAACGCGAAAGAGGATCTCGAGCGGCGGCTGCAGGCGGACCTGGAATATATCAACGACTGGCAATTGTGGCGCGATTTCGTGATCGTGTTCCGCACCGTGAAAGTGCTGGTCCATTCGCAGGCCTATTGAGCGCCAGTTCCCCGGAGCAGTTTTTCCGGGATGCCGCGTTCGTTCCTGATCCCCGCCGACCAGCCCGACAAAGCATAGCCCGTCTGTTGCCAGGCGCCCCGGCGGACATAGCGCCATGCGATAATCGCCAGCGCGCCAAGCGCCGCGACCGGTAGCCGGCCGGGCACCGTATCACGCACGACGTTCAGCCGGTTGCGTTCGTCGAGATAGACCGGCAGCCAGGGACGTCGGCCGGGTGAACGGTCAGAACCGGTCGTCGTCCCCTGCCGGTGGACAACCCGCGCGCCAGGCGCAAAGCCCAGTCGGAGGCCGCGGGCAAGCGCGCGCAGGCACCATTCGATTTCCTCTGCATAGAGGAAGTAATCGTCGCGCATCCGCCCTGCACGCTCGACGAACATGCGGTCGACGAGCATCGATGCCCCCAGCAGATAGTTCATCCGCCCCTCGATGCCGGCCGGGTCAGGTACCGACGAGCCTGGCGCGCCGTGGCCGATCGATACGGCACGCGCCATCCAGCTGTTGAAGCGTCCGCCGAAGGCCTGGACCCGGCCATCGCCGAGCAACAGTGTCGCGCCGACGGCGTTGCAGTCGCCGCGCGCAAGCCGGGCCAGCATCAGTGCCAGGGCGTCGCTCTCTGGCTCGGCATCGGGATTGACCAGCCACCAGGCATCGGCGTCGGGCGCAGCGTCCAGGCAGCGGTTGAAGCCGCCTGCATAGCCAAGATTTTCGCCGGCATCGACGACCGTTACCGTGCCGCCATTCGGCAACGTCGGTGGCAGCTGCGCAACGAGGCGAGCCGCCACATCACCGCCGCCGTTTTCGCAAATGACGACGTCGAGCGCGGGATGCAACGACCGTCCGAGCGCGGCGACGCATTGCAGGATATCGTCGACGTTGCGAAACCCGACGATGCAGGCGGTGACGCGCATTTCAGCCCTTTCCACCGAAGAGCAGGCGCTGGGCATCGACGAACCGCCACCAGCGCAGGCGCGCGAGCGTGCCGAGCGCGCGCAGCCGTTCGCCGGGCGAGATCAGCGCCCCGCTGGTCATGACGCGTGGCGCATGAGCAAGGACCGAGGCCGGCAGGGCCAGGCTGCGCGCGCCCCATTTCAGACGACCGAAGCGGGCGGCACGCAGCAGCGCGAATTGTTCGGCACTCATCCGCTGCCATTTCTTGCGCAGCGACGGCCAGTCCGCGCGTGCCGGATGTTCGACGAGCGCGTCAGCGGCATAGCCGATGCGCAGACCCAGCGACCGCGCGCGGAGGCACCAGTCGACATCTTCCGACAGGCCGACGCGGAATGGCCCTACCCGGTCGAAAATAGCGCGCGAGGTGAAGAGGTTGGCGGTGACGGTGAACCCCTTGTCCTCAACATAAGCGCGGTTGTTGAAGGCGAAGACGAGCTCGAACGCCTCGGCGCCGGTCAGTGGCCGGCTGCGATCGACGCCGACGGTCATGGCCCCGCCGACGAGGTCGAACCGGTCGAGCGCGGCGATGCCAGCCGCCAGCCAGCCGGGCGCGGGCACGCAGTCGGCATCGGTGAAGGCGAGCAAATTGCCCGCCGCCGCCGCGACACCCCCATTGCGCGCCGGGCCGGCACCGCGTTCGCGAACGAGGACCAGCCGCGCGCGACCGGCGATGGCCCCGGCGACCGCCGCTTCGCCGACCGGCGACATATTGTCCGCGACGATGATTTCGAAGCGGTCGCGTGCCACGGTCTGCGCCTCAAGCGCCGCGAGGCAGAGCTCAAGCCGGGCGAGATCCTGATAATGCGGGACGATGACGCTGATCAGTCCGGTCATGTCGCCCGCTCCGTCGTCCAGCGCCCCAGCGACGCGACAGTCGGATGAAAGACAAGATCGGGGTCGCGCCGGACCAGTTCGCGCAGTTCCGGCGGGTTCATCTCCCACCAGCGGCTGGCATCGAGGGCGGCGGCAAGCTCTGCCGTGAAACGATCCCTCAGTTTTTTGGCGGGATTGCCCGCGACGACTGCATAAGGGGGGACGTCGCGCGTCACGACCGACCCCGCCCCGATGATCGCGCCACGCCCGATGAACTTGCAGGCCGGCAGGATCATTACATTGTGAGCGATCCAGACGTCGTCCTGAATGACGAGCGGGGCGTCGTAATGGATATCGCGGTCGACGACCCCGAACTTCGCCTCATACAGGACCGGATTGGTCGTCATCGCATCGAACGGATGATTGATCGGCGCCGATCGCACCGAATTCGCGATCGAGCAATAACGGCCGACAACGATCGGTCCCGGCATCCGCCAGCGGTCGAAACAGCCATAGGAATAGAGGCCGACGTCGATCCGGAACCGCTCGCGATAGAGGTTGCGAAGGACAAGGCTGTCGAACTGGTGCCGACCGAGCCACTTCAGTCGCAGCCGAAGGGCGAGTTCGCCGAGCATCCCGGCCATGTGCGCGACTCCCGTTTGCCCGGCACGCGCAAGAGCATGGCGTTCGCCGCCCGTCAACGCATCGCCGGTGACCACGAACCATATCGGCGAATTATCGCTGTCCTACATTACGCATCCGGAACATATCACGAACGAATCAAGCGAAGGACCGATAATGCCCAGCGACAATTTCAGCGCGACCGCCGACAGTACCGCAGCGCCATCGACCGCCCCCTTTACAATCACGCCGAGCGACGCGGTCGCCCTGCCGGTCGTGCCAAAGGCGCTGTATGTCGGCACCGCGGGGATCGTCGTGCTCCGCGGGGTCAACGGGGCCGCCGACGTCGTATTCAAGAACGTGTCGTCGGGCCAAGTGCTCGACATCCGTGCCGCCTATGTCCGGGCGACGGGCACCACCGCCGCCGATATCGTCGGCCTCGCCTAATGCCGGGGTTTGGTTTCGGGTCAGAGCGCGCGGTGCGGCGGCGGTTGTCGATCGTCGTCCCCCCGCCCCCGCCGGTCACGGTGCCACTCGATGCCGCGACCCCGCTGTCGATCGGACTGGGGCCGCGCAATGGCGAACTGGCCCAGCGTGCAATCCAGGGACCGGCGCTGACCAATGTGTTCGGCAATGGCGCAGCGGGCAACACCGGAACCGCCGCCGCCGGCGCGATCGCCATCCGGGTACGATTGCAGCCGGGCGCGCTGATGGCCAATGCAGGAGCGCAGGACATGGCGACCGCCGTCCCGGTACTGGGGACAGGCAGCCCGAGCGCCAGCCGTGCGGTGTCCTGTTCCTTCTACCCCGGGCAAGTCGGATCGCAGGCGGGGTTTCGCAACCGGTTTGCGTTTTATGCCAAGGATTACAATGCCGTCCAAATGGGCGACCGCGACCCCGCGACGGGCGTGGGCGGCGCGACGGGATCGTCACGCGGCCTGCGCTCGGCCCCGATCGTGACCGACGACAGCGGCGTGTGGCACGGCCTGGTCATTCTGACTTTCGACGGCACCAACTTTACCGCGAAGACGTGCCGGCCGGGTGATGCCTCCCCGCTGGCCGGCGACAGCTTTGCTCCCGCCGGGTGGAAGGGCCTGTCGGCGATGACCAGTGCGATCACGTTCGGGAGCTATGCCGGCGCGACCGCTGCCTGGGGTCAGTATTTCCCCGGCGACATTGCCGATTTCATCCAGCTCGACGGCTCCGGAGGGACCGATGCCGAATGGGTCCGCGTTGCCAATGGCGAGCCCCCAGCGAATGTGTGGCCCGCAACGCTCGCCGCGCACTACCGGCTCGGCGGACCCATCGACCTGACCAAGACGGCGGGCAGCCGCGGCTTTGGCCCGACGACACTCATCGGCAGCGGACACGGCTGGGGGACCTCGCTGCGCCCGACCCCCGGCACGGTCACGGCAGCCAACGGCCTGCATGCCTGGCCGCTCTGGAACGGTTATACCCATGCCTTGTCGCCCGCTCGGGTGCGGGGGGCGGCGAACGCGGCCGATATCTGGAATGCGTCCGGCACGCTGGAGCGACCCTATCACGTCGGCGGGGCGGCCACGCATGTCGACATGCGCCTGATCCGGATGAGCGACGATGCCGTCGTCCAGGACTGGACGCGGATCACGACCGCGCCGGTGACCGGCCGGAACTGGGCGGTGCTGCCCAATGTGGGCACGTCGACTGCCGCCGGATTGCGCGAGGAATTCCGCCGTGCGGACGATCCGGCCTGTATTGCGGTCGCGCGCGACAACGCGCGTATGGGGCTGGTCGTCGCGACGAGCGCGCAGAGCCAGGCCGACATCGCGTTCTGCGACCCGACCAGCGTCACGCTCGATCCACCCGCGAGCCGCACCGTATCCTTTTGCATGATGCGCGGGTCGGGGGCGAAATATACGCCGGTCGACGGTGGACCGCTGGCCGTGCGCAACCAGCTGTCCGACGCGATGGTTGCCTTTGCCCAGTTATGGGAGGTCGTCGGTCAGGGTGTGCCGGTCGAGATCGTCCATCAGGCCAAGGTCGGTCGCGGCATGACCGAGTTCATGTACCGTTCGAACGCCGACGGGTTCGACTTGTGGGGGGATAATGTCACCAGCGGGTCAGGACTGGTGACAACGGTGATGCTCGCCAAGCGCAAGCGCATCACCCAGTTCCTGCACGATCTGTCGACGCGCGAGAACGGGATGCTGGCGGCGGGCAACACGCTGGGCACGCTTGCCACCGCTTACGGCAGCCGGACGACGACCGAGATGGGCTGGAGCGACCGGATCGCCGAATTCTATGCCGGCGTGGCGAAATCGGGGCAGGCAAAGGCGACCGAAGTCGCCGATTTGGCTACTGAAATCGCCGAACGCCAGAATTACCAGAAGCTGGGGCTGGTCGGCCGGCCGTGGGTCGTGATGTGCCCGGTTAGCCGCCACCGCGATGCGACCAATGCGGTGGCGGACGCGACCAATGCCGGCAAATTCGATGCGTTCCGCAAAGCACAGCACGACTGGGCGTTGTCGGGTGTCGGGCTGAGTGCCGGGATCGACGCGACGCTGGGGGCGTATCACACCGACACGCTGCTCGGCGGGGCGACGGAAACCGCGCACCAGGACCGTACCGACCCGCGCGGCAACATCCGCTATGCACAGCGGTGGGCGCACGCCATCGCGCGGGCGGCGAAGATCGAACCCTATGACCCCGATGTCACCTTTACCGGTGCGCTGCGCAGCGGCCCCGTCATCACCTTATCGCCGACGCTGAAGCACGCCGGCGCGCTGATCGTTGCGGTCGGGGGCACCATTCCGACCGGCTTTGAGGTAAGCGAGAACGGGGGCGCGACATGGAGCGCGGCCGGCGGGCCCACCCCCTTTACCCCGGCGCTGTCGGGGAACAGCGTGACCCTGACCCGAGCCGCGGGAAATTGGGCCGCGAATACACAGGTCCGCTATCTCTACGGCTATCCGGCGGCGGTCGGCAGCGCATCCTTTGCCGCGGAGGCGGCGCTGGGCGACGGGATGCTCTACGAAAGCTATGCCAATGCCGAGCGGCCGCTGGCAGGGGCCGTGCAGGGCGTGCCATTGCGGCCGGTGTTCGTGCCGCTGGTCGCGGCGTGATTGTCCGCTTGCAAAACATGCTGCAGCGCGGCACGGGCCAACCGACGGGAGTTCGACATGGCGCAGCAGCAATATCGCGGGCGACCCCGACGCGTCCTCATCATTGTCGAAAACCTGCCCGTGCCGTTTGACCGGCGCGTGTGGATGGAGGCGACGACGCTGGCGGCGGCGGGCTATCAGGTGTCGGTTATCTGCCCGACCGGCAAGGGTTATGAACAGCGGCGCGAGGTCATCGACGGCATCGATATCTGGCGGCACCCGCTGCCGGTCGATGCCAATGGGCTGGTCGGCTATATCGCCGAATATGGCGCGGCGTTGTTCTGGCAGACTTGGCTGTCGTTACGCATCGCGTTCGGGCGTGGGTTCGACGTCATCCACGCGTGCAACCCCCCCGACCTGATCTTTCTGGTCGCCGCGCTGTTCCGCCCGTTCGGCAAGCGTTTCCTGTTCGACCATCACGACCTGTGTCCCGAGCTGTTCGAGACCAAGTTCGGCAAAAGGGGCGCCCAGTATAACGCGATGCTGATCGCCGAGCGGGCGACCTTTGCCCTTGCGAAGGTGTCGATCGCGACCAACGAAAGCTACAAGGCGATCGCGGTCGCGCGCGGGCACATGGACCCGGACAAGGTGTTCGTGGTGCGGTCGGGACCCAATCTCGACAAGATCAGGCCGGGACCGCCCAAACCCGCGCTGAAGCAGGGCAAGCGCTTCCTGATCGGTTACGTCGGCGTGATCGGGCGGCAGGAGGGACTGGACCTGCTGGTCGAATCGGCCGCGTGGCTGCGCGCCGAAGGGCGCGACGACGTGCATTACGGAATCGTCGGCGGCGGCCCCGAGCTGGAGGCGATCAGGGCCTATGCCGCGGAAAAGAACGTGGGTGACCTGTTCACCTTCACCGGTCGCGCACCCGACGACGTGCTAATGGACATGCTGAACACCGCCGACGTTTGTGTTAACCCCGACCGGGTCGACCCGATGAACGACCTGAGCACGATGAACAAGATCATGGAATATATGGCGCTGGGCAAGCCGATCGTTCAGTTCGACGTCAAGGAAGGGCGATTTTCGGCACAGGATGCCTCGCTCTATGCGCTGGCCAACGACCCGGTCGACTTCGCAAGGAAAATTGCCGAATTGCTCGACGACGAGGCGAAACGCGCGGCGATGGGCAAATTCGGGTTCGAGCGGGTGCACCAGCATCTGGGCTGGGAACACGAACGGCCGAAGCTGCTCGCCGCATATGACGCGGTGTTCGCCTAGAGCGTCGCGCCTGAAATGTGAATCGAGGGATTCCTTTAGATGACGATGTGTGATTCACCGTGTTTGGAGGTGGATCATGGGCAAGAGCAGTTCCTCGGATTTGCGGGACCGGATTGTGGGAGAGATCGAGCGCG
>JBBRRC010000007.1:0-105385 GCA_038225385.1 Sphingomonadales bacterium
ACCTGCGCAAAGCCGAAGCCAGAACCATCAATGACCTCTGGAAAGCCGTCGGGTCGATCTGCGACCTCTACTCCCCGGATGAATGCTGGAACTATCTCAAAGCCGCAGGCTATGTTGCAGATTAAACGCTCGACGCTCTAAGCGGCGGCTGACCCGACTTCGCTTTCAGCGCTTCCATCCAGGTGGCGAACTCGGCCTTGTCGAGCATGCCATTGCCGTCCTTGTCGTACGTCGGAAATTCGCTTGCGATCAGTGCTTTGGGGTCCATCGGCGTCGTGACCGTGGTCGATGTGGTCGTATCGTCGGCATAAGTCGTCGACATCGCGTCAGTCGTGGCCGGGGCGGTCGTCGTGGATGACGGGGTCGTCGTTGCCGGGCTGGCACCCATCTGCGCGAGGGCCGGCGATGCAAACGCCAGCGCACTGGCCGCTATCAAAAGGGTTTTCATGGTCATTCTCCTGGGTCTCTGATAAAACTGCGAAACGGCAGTCTACCGTTCCGCACCCTCAACGGCTCGCTCCGGTTTTGGGTTGCTCGGGTTGCCGCGTTGTCGGCTCGGTCCGGCCCTGCTAGGCGGCGCGCCATGATCGAACGCTATTCCCGCCCCGACATGACCGCGCTGTGGAGCGCGGAAACCCGTTTCCGCATCTGGTTCGAGATCGAGGCTCACGCCCTCGACGCCATGGCCGACCTTGGCGTCGTCCCGGCTTCGGCGGCGCGCGCGGTGTGGGACTGGTGGGCGACCGACCCGGCGATCGACGTGGCGGCCATCGACGCGATCGAGGCGGTGACGAAACACGATGTCATCGCCTTTCTGACCTGGGTCGCCGATCAGGTCGGGGACGAGGCCCGCTTCCTGCACCAGGGCATGACCAGCTCGGACGTGCTCGACACCTGTCTGGCGGTCCAGCTCTCCCGCGCCGCCGACCTGCTGATCGCCGACATCGACGCGCTCCTCGCCGTCCTCAAGCGCCGCGCCTTCGAACACAAGCTGACGCCGACGATCGGCCGCAGCCACGGCATCCATGCCGAGCCGGTCACCTTCGGCCTGAAACTGGCACAGGCCCATGCCGAATTTGCGCGCAACCGGGCGCGGCTGGTGGCGGCGCGCGCCGACATCGCCACCTGCGCCATTTCGGGCGCGGTCGGAACCTTCGCCAATATCGACCCCCGCGTCGAAGCGCATGTCGCTGCCCGCATGGGGCTCATTGTCGAGCCGGTCTCGACCCAGGTCATTCCGCGCGACCGCCATGCGATGTTCTTTGCGACGCTTGGCGTCATCGCCTCGTCGATCGAACGCCTCGCCATTGAGGTCCGCCACCTGCAGCGCACCGAGGTGCTTGAGGCGGAGGAATATTTCGCGCCCGGTCAGAAAGGGTCGTCGGCCATGCCGCACAAGCGCAACCCGGTGCTGACCGAAAACCTGACGGGCCTTGCCCGCATGGTTCGTGGCTACGTGACCCCCGCGCTGGAAAATGTCGCGCTGTGGCACGAACGCGATATCAGCCATTCCTCGGTCGAACGCTATATCGGCCCCGACGCGACCATCACCCTCGACTTCGCCCTCGCCCGGCTGACGGGGGTGATGGACAAGCTGCTGATTTATCCGGCCCGGATGCAGCGCAACCTCGATCGGATGGGTGGCCTCGTCCATTCGCAGCGCATCCTGCTTGCCCTGACCCAGGCCGGAATGAGCCGCGAGGCCGCCTACCAGGCCGTACAGCGCAACGCGATGCGGGTCTGGGAATCCGACGGCGCGCTGTCGCTGATGACCTTGCTGAAGGCCGACGCCGACGTCGCCGCCCATCTTTCCCCCGCGGAGATCGAGGACAAATTCAATCTCGATTACCACTTCGGCCACATCGACACGATATTCGCCCGCGTCTTCGGTTAGGCGGGCTTGCCCTTCCAGCCGAGATGCGTCGCCCCGAATGCCGTCGAGTATTTCAATCCGTAACCGACGGCGCGATCGAAGCCGATATGTGCTGTCCAGATCGCCGCCACCGCGAACAATGGCGGCCAATGCCCGCTCCACCCGGCGAACACGAGCAGGGCCGGTGACATGACGCTGTGTGAAGCGTTGTACGCCGCCGCCCCCCAGCGCGGCCCCGCGAAATAGCCCAGCATTCCGAGGTCAGGCACCAGGCACAGCAGCGCGAACAGCGCCAGCGATCCGCCTAGGTGACGATAGACAAGGACCGATACGCCCAGCAGCAGCAGACCCTCCAGACGAAGGATGACTCGCAAGCCTCCACGCACGTCACCGGTCGGCTGCTCCCTGTGGGCTGTTGTCGCCGCGTTCGTCATCGCTGTTCTCCTCGAAAGCTGGAGTGGATTAGCGTCGCACGCTGCTATACGAAATTGAGTATATTGGTTGATCTGCTAAACGAAAATCGATGAGCAGTGATTTCGATTGGACGTTGGCGCGTTCCTTTCTCGCGATTTTGCGTCAGGGCAGCTTGTCTGCGGCCGCGCGCTCGCTGCACGTCGCCCAGCCGACCGTTCGCCGTCACTTGGACGAACTTGAAAAAGTCCTCGGCGCCCCGCTGTTCGCGCGTGCGCCGTCGGGCCTCGTACCGACACCCCTTGCGATCGAGCTGCGCCCCGCCGCCGAAGCAATGGAGGGAGCCGCTGGATCGTTGATGCGGACGGCAACGCCATCCGCCAGTGAGCCGCGCGGCGCGGTGCGCATTACCGCGAGTGAGGTCATGGCAGTGGAGGTGTTACCCCCCATCATTGCGGACTTGCGCCGACGTCACCCAGGGCTGCACGTCGAAATCGTCGCGTCCGACCTGATTGCGGACATCCTCCGCCTCGACGCCGACATCGCGATCCGCATGGTCAGACCCGTTCAGAACGATCTTGTCGTCCGGAACATCGGCACGATCCCGCTCGGCCTGTTCGCGCATGAAAAATGGCTCGCGTCGAACCCTGTGCCGACAACGCCGGAAGATTTGATTGGAAGCGGCGTCCTGATCGGCAACGACCGCGACGATGGCATCCTGGGCGCGTTGCGATCGATCGGGCTGTCGGCACTCCGTACCGATTTCCATGTCCGCTCGGACAGCGGCCTTGTTCAGCTTGCCTGCCTGCGCGCCGGCGCCGGCGTCGGTGTGTGTCAGGTGCCACTGGCCAGCCGGAGCTCCGGGCTTCAGCGTATCATTCCTGAATTCGAATACCCCCTGCCGGTCTGGCTGGCGGTCCAGCCCGACGTCCGCGCGACGCTGCGCGTGGATCGCGCGATGGCGGCATTGACCGCGGGACTTGCCGCCTATCTGACCTGACGATTGCAATTACTGCAACTGGACACGCAATCGTTGCGCTTGCGATATCATACCCGATCACTAGATATTGCTGCGGCGCAGCATAAACTGTGCCGTCCGGCAACGTCCGGGTAAGCAGGAGCAATGACATGCAGAGGTTCGAAATGGCGGTTCTCGCCGTTGTCGCGATCGCCGCAGAAATGCTGGTGGCAGGGGCCATGTTCGCCGCCTGAACCAGCTTTCCGGGTCAGCCGCACGCCGGGCAGTCGCCCGGACGTGCGGCTAATCCCCGGACCACATCCCCTAGACGATGTCGTCGAACACCGTCCGCAGTTTATCGAAAAAACCACTCGATTTCGGACATTCGTCGCCGGTTTCGGTGGCGCGGAACGCCTCGAGCAATTCCTTTTGCTTCGGCGACAGCCGGGTCGGTGTCTCGACCTCGACCTGGATGACCAGGTCGCCCGTGCCGCGCCCGTTGAGCACCGGCATCCCCGCCCCGCGCTGGCGCAGCTGCTTGCCCGACTGGATACCCGCCGGGATGCGGATCTCATGCGCCGTCTTGTCGAGGCCGGGCACGGTAATCGTCCCGCCGAGTGCCGCCGTCGTAAAGCTGATCGGCGCGCGGCAGAACAGGGTCGTGCCGTCCCGCTCGAAGATCGCGTGGCGTCCGACATGCAGGAAAATATACAGATCGCCCGCCGGGGCGCCGCGCGCGCCCGCCTCGCCCTCGCCCGACAGGCGGATCCGGGTTCCCTCATCGACGCCTGCGGGAATGTTGACCTCAAGCGTCTTGGCGCGGTCCACCCGGCCTTCGCCGCGACACGCCGTGCACGGATCGGCAATGACCTTGCCCGCGCCGTGGCACGTCGGGCACGCCCGCTCGACGACGAAAAACCCCTGCTGCGCCCGCACCTTGCCGTGTCCGTTACAGGTCACGCATGCCCGTGCCACGCTGCCGGGCTTGGCCCCCGACCCGCCGCACGGCTCGCACAGGGCGGATACCTCGACCGAAATCTCGGTTGCCTTGCCATGAAAGGCGTCCTCGAGCGTGATCTCCAGATCATATCGCAAATCGGCCCCGCGACGCGGTCCGGACTGGCGCGACCGGCCGGTGAACTCTCCGAAGATGTTGTCGAAGATGTCGGCAAAGCCGCCGAAGTCCTGGGCACCGCCGCCGCCATTCTCGAACGCGGCCTTGCCATAGCGGTCGTAGGCCGCGCGCTTCTGCGGATCCTTCAGACAGTCATAGGCTTCCGAAATCGCCTTGAACCTCGCTTCGGACTCGTGGCACCCCGGGTTCCTGTCGGGGTGAAACTTCATCGCGAGCTTGCGGTACGATGACTTGATCGTACCGTCGTCGGCGGTACGCTCGATTTCGAGCAGTTCGTAATAGTCGTCAGACATCGGAGAATCCCCACCGCACGCCCGTCACCCCCGCCGAAGCGGGGGTCCAGCATTTCTTCTCACGCAAATTTACCCGGAAGAGGCTGGATTCCCGATTTTCGCGAGAATGACGCCGGGCCATGCATTGCCGCCTATTTGGTCTCATCGACTTCCGAAAATTCGGCATCGACGACACCCTCGTCGGCGGCACTTGCCGTCTCGGGACCCGGCGATGCAGCAGCGGCCTGCTCCTTCTCGTAGATCGCCTGCCCCATCTTCATCGCGACCTGCGTCAGCGCGTTGGTCTTTTCGGTCATCGCATCGACGTCACCGCCCTCAACCGCGGTCTTGGCGGCGGCAACCGCAGCCTCGATCTCGGTCTTCAGGCTCTCGTCGATCTTATCGCCATTGTCGGCCAGCTGACGCTCGGTCGTATGAATCAGGCTTTCGGCATTGTTCTTCGCCTCGGCCGCTGCACGACGCTTCTTGTCTTCTTCGGCGAACTGCTCCGCGTCCTTGACCATCTGGTCGATGTCGGCGTCGCTGAGCCCGCCCGACGCCTGGATCTTGATCTGCTGCTCCTTGCCGGTGCCCTTGTCCTTGGCACTGACGTTGACGATGCCGTTCGCATCGATGTCGAACGTCACCTCGATCTGCGGCACGCCGCGCGGGGCCGGCGGAATACCGACCAGGTCGAACTGGCCGAGCAGCTTGTTGTCCGCCGCCATCTCGCGTTCGCCCTGGAACACGCGGATGGTGACCGCACCCTGATTGTCGTCGGCGGTCGAGTAGGTCTGCGACTTCTTGGTCGGGATGGTCGTGTTGCGGTCGATCATCCGCGTGAACACGCCGCCCAGCGTTTCGATGCCGAGCGACAGCGGCGTCACGTCGAGTAGCAGCACGTCCTTGACGTCGCCCTGCAGCACGCCCGCCTGGATCGCCGCACCCATCGCCACGACTTCATCGGGGTTCACGCCGGTGTGCGGCTCCTTGCCGAAGAAGTTCTTCACGACTTCGCGCACCCGCGGCATCCGCGTCATGCCGCCGACGAGGACGACTTCGCTGATCGCATCTGCCTTCAGGCCCGCATCGGCCAGCGCCTTCTTGCACGGCTCGAGCGTGCGGTTGATCAGTGCCTCGACCATCCGCTCCAGGTCGGCGCGCGTGATCGTCTCGACCAGATGCAGCGGCGTCGTCGTGCCGCCCTCCATCCGCGCCGTGATGAACGGCAGGTTGATTTCGGTCGACGCCGCCGAGGACAGCTCGATCTTGGCCTTTTCGCCCGCTTCCTTCAGCCGCTGGAGAGCGAGCTTGTCGGTGCGCAGGTCGAGGCCTTCCTTCTTCTTGAACTGGTCCGCCAGGAATTCGACAATCTTGTTATCGAAATCCTCACCGCCCAGGAACGTGTCGCCGTTGGTCGACTTCACCTCGAACACGCCGTCGCCGATCTCCAGGATCGAAATGTCGAACGTGCCGCCACCGAGGTCATAAACCGCGATCGTCTTGCCGTCCTGCTTTTCGAGGCCGTAAGCCAGCGCCGCCGCCGTCGGCTCGTTGATGATGCGCAGCACATCGAGGCCGGCGATCTTGCCCGCGTCCTTGGTTGCCTGGCGCTGGGCATCGTTGAAATAGGCTGGCACGGTCACCACCGCCTGCGTCACGGTCTCGCCCAGATAGCTCTCGGCGGTCTCCTTCATCTTCTGCAGGATGAACGCGCTGATCTGCGCCGGCGAATAGTCTTCGCCTCCCGCCTTGACCCACGCGTCGCCATTGGGCCCCTTGGCGATGGTGTAGGGGACCAGTTCGGTGTCCTTCTTGGTGATCGGATCGTCGTACCGGCGACCGATCAGCCGCTTGACGGCAAAGATCGTGTTGTCACCGTTGGTAACCGCCTGGCGCTTGGCCGGCTGACCGATCAGCCGCTCGCCGTCCTTCGAAAACGCGACGATCGACGGCGTGGTCCGCGCGCCCTCGGCATTCTCGATGACCTTGGGTTTGCCGCCTTCCATCACCGACACGCACGAATTGGTCGTGCCGAGGTCGATCCCGATTACTTTTGCCATATGTATCAACGCCCTGTGTGTTGTGGGACAGCGCCCCCGAACAAGTGGTACGCGCCGAGCCCGGTGAAGTGTCAGATGCGATATAGGGGGGCGTCGCCTTGCCGCAAGAAGCGCACACCCCTAGTTACCGTACCGAAATTGATCTGGAGAACGAAAGGTGCGCGCGTTTCGGACAATTGCTGGCGCAGTCTCGCTGGTTTGCGTGGCGATGGCCGCGGGCTGCGAAAAGCCACGCGAACTGACGGTGGCCAATCCCGTCATCCGCCTCGCCGCCAATCCCCAGGCCCCCGCCGTCGCCTATTTCGATGTGAAGGGTGGCCCGACACCCGACCGGCTGCTGATGGTCTCCTCCCCGCTCATCATCCGCGCCGAACTTCATGAAACGATGACGACGGGCAACATGACCGGCATGAAACCCCTGACGGGCGTCGACATTCCGGCCAACGGTGAGGTCAGGTTCGAGCCGGGCGGCAAGCATGTCATGCTCTTCAACCTCAACCCCAGCATCAAGGCCGGGGACACCGTCCAGATGAACTTCACCTTCGCCAGCGGCACGACGATGCAGGCATTCGCGCCGGTCAAATCGGCCGGGCAGCTGCTTTAGCCGGAAATGGCCGGTCGCGCGCTGACCGGCGCCGAGGTCACTCTGGCGCGAAGCGTGTTCGGCGACGCCATCGATTACGCGGCAGTGCGCATCCATCACCGGAAATGGGCCTTTTTCCAGCCACGCCAGGTGGTGATGGCGCCCGATGGCAATATCTGGTTCAACCCGAAGGGTGACCTCTATTGCGACGATTTCTGTCGCCGCACCGTCGATGCGCAGGGGCTGTTCATTCACGAAATGACCCATGTGTGGCAGCGCCAGCGCGGCCTGTTCCTGCCGCTCCGCCGCCATCCCTTCTGCCGCTATGATTATGCGCTGCGGCCCGGCTGGCCGCTTGTTCGCTACGGCATTGAGCAGCAGGCGGAAATCGTCCGCCACGCGTTCCTTTTGCGCGCGGGGCAGGTCGTGCGCGGCGCGCCGTCGCTCGATCAGTACGACAGTCTGCTCCCCTTCACCCCGTGAGCATCGGGCGCTAGAGAGGGCATGTTCCTCGCCCCTCAGCGCCTCCGTCAGTGGCGACCCTACCCCGCCTTCGCCACGCCGACCATTGCCGCGCGCAGCAGGCGATCCTTGATCATGTAGCCGGCCTGCATTTCCTGCACGATCGTGCCCGGTTCCTGGTCGCTCGGCACTTCGAGCATCGCCTGGTGCCGGTTGGGGTCGAGCTTTTCGCCGACGGCGGCAATGCGCGTGATCCCGTGCCGCTCGAACACCTTCGCCAGCTCGCGGCCAGTCGCCTCGAGCCCGGCGACCAGCCCCTTGAACTTGTCGTCCTCGCGGAGCTCGGCCGGAATCGTGTCGAGCGCACGGCTCAGATTGTCGGCGACCGACAGAATGTCGCGCGCGAAGTTGGTGGCGGCATAGGCGCGCGCATCGGCCGCGTCCTTTTCCATGCGGCGGCGGACGTTCTGCGTCTCGGCCTGCGCATAAAGCACCGCCTGTTTCGCCTCGGCAAGCTCGGCTTCGAGCGCGGCGACAGCGTCCAGCGGCTCAGGCTGGGCAGGTGCGCCCTCGGCGATCATCGTCTCTTCGGCTTCGAATTCTTCGTCGGTCATCCCATCAATCTCGTTAGTGTTTGCGCGGTGAAATCCACCATGGGAACCACCCGCGCATAGTTCAACCGCGTCGGTCCGATGACGCCGACCACGCCGACGACCCGGCCGTCCCGGCCATGATAGGGCGCCGCTATCACCGACGAACCCGACAGCGCAAACAGCTTGTTCTCGGCGCCGATGAACACCTTGGCCGCCGCCGCGTCACGCGCCGAGCCCAGCAGACCGGCGATCGCTTCCTTGCCCTCGATCTCGTCGAGCAATTGCCGCACCCGGTCGAGGTCGGCCATCGCGAGATCGTCGATCAGGTTGGCCGCCCCGCGCACGATCAGTACCGGCCGTGCAGCGCCGTCCTGCGACCAGATGGCGAGCCCGCGCGAGACCAGTTCACGCGACGCCGAATCGAGGGCCGCCTTTTCCGACCGCAACTCCGTCGCGATCCGCGCCTGCGCCTCGGCCAGCGTCAGACCGGCCAGCCGCGCCGACATGTAGTTGCACGCCTCGTTCAGCGCGTCGCTGCTCAATCCGTCGGGCAACGCGATGACGCGGTTCTCGACCGAACCGTCCTCGCCGACCAGCACCGCCAGCGCCTGCCCGGGTGACAACGCGACAAAGGCGAACTGGCGCACCCGCAATTCGCGCGGTGGCACCAGGACCAGCCCCGCGCAGGCCGACAGGCCCGACAGGGCCGATGTCGCGGCGGCCAGCGCATCCTCAACCGGTCCGCTGGTTGCCAGTCGCGATTCGATGACGGCGCGTTCCTCGGCCGTCGGGTCGCTCGCCTGCATCATGCCGTCGACGAACAGGCGCAGGCCGATTTCGGTCGGCATCCGCCCGGCCGAGGTGTGCGGGTGGGCAAGCAGTCCCGCCTCCTCCAGATCCTGCATGACATTGCGGATCGAGGCGGGTGACAGGTTGAGGCCCGACAGTTTCGAGATCGTTCGCGACCCGACCGGCGTGCCCGAGTCGAGATACGTCTCCACGACCACGCGAAACACGTCGCGCGCGCGGCTGGTCAGTTCCTGGACAGGGGCGGACATGACCTCGATGTAGGGCTCAGCGCCGCCGTGACAACACGATCAGGCCGACGCCGACCGTCGCGAGCAGGACACCCCACATCGCCCAGATGCGCTGGTCGAGCATGAAGCTCGATGCCGGCCAGTGGACCAGCCCGCTGCCCTGCCCGATCCACAGCAATCCCATCAACACGGCCAGTACGCCGACGATGCTCATCAACAATCGCATTTTGCCTCCCGCAGGGTTCGCCATTTGGCTGGCCTGTCCCCGATTGGCGAGCTAGATGCCCGCTTTTACTCTCGAAGGACAGTCCCCTATGCGCCCATCCGGCCGCGCCCCCGACGCCATGCGCACGATCACGATCGAACCCGGCTATACCAAACACGCCGAGGGCTCGTGCCTGATCGGCTTTGGCGAGACGCGTGTCCTCGTCACCGCCTCGGTCGAAGAGCGCGTGCCGCCGTTCCTTCGCGGCAAGGGAGAGGGCTGGGTCACCGCCGAATACGGAATGCTGCCCCGCGCCACCCATACCCGCGGCAGCCGGGAGGCGGCCAAGGGCAAGCAGTCGGGCCGCACCCAGGAAATCCAGCGGCTGATCGGGCGCTCGCTGCGCACGGTGATGGACATGAAACTGCTCGGCGAACGCCAGATCACGCTCGACTGCGACGTGATCCAGGCCGACGGCGGCACGCGCACCGCCTCGATCTCGGGCGCGTGGGTCGCGCTGCGCATCGCCATCGACAAGCTGCTCGCCGACGGCAAGCTCACGACCGACCCGATCAGGGCGCAGGTCGCGGCAGTCAGCTGCGGCATCTACGAAGGCACGCCGGTCCTCGACCTCGACTATATCGAGGATTCCAATGCCCATGCCGATGCGAACTTTGTCCTGCTCGACGACGGCAATATCGCCGAGGCACAGGCAACCGCCGAGGGCGCGACCTATGACGAGGAGGCGCTGCTCCGCCTGCTGCGCCTTGCCCGCATCGGCTGCACCGAGATTTTTGCCGCACAAAAGACGGCAGTCGGGCGGTGACGAAGCTCGCGCCCGGCAAACTCGTCATCGCCAGCCATAACGAGGGCAAGGTCCGCGAGATTCGCGCGCTGCTCGAACCCTATGGCATCGAGCCCGTGTCCGCCGCCGCGCTCGACCTGCCCGAGCCGGAGGAGACCGGCACCAGCTTTGCCGCCAATGCGCTGATCAAGGCGGTGTCGGCCTGCGACTTGTCGGGCCTGCCCGCGCTCGCCGACGACAGCGGCCTGTGCGTCGAGGCGCTGAACGGCGAGCCCGGCGTTTACACCGCGAACTGGGCCGAAACCGCCGGTGGCCGCGACTGGATGATGGCGATGGGCCGGGTCGAGGCGCGCCTCGCGGCGCTCGGCCCCGGCATCTCGCGGTCGGCCCATTTCACCTGCACGCTCGCGCTCGTCTGGCCCGATGGCAGCGACGCCCTGTTCGAGGGGCGGGTCGAGGGGTCACTGGTCTGGCCGCCGCGCGGCGCACGCGGGTTCGGCTATGATCCCATGTTCGTGCCGCTGGGCGGCGATGCGACCTTCGGCGAAATGGACCCCGACGCCAAACACGCGATCAGCCACCGTGCCGATGCCTTCCGGAAACTGGTCGCCGCGGTCCTGTAACGCGCTCGCTTTTTATCGCATCGCCACGCCGACGACATTACCCGCCGGCAAATAGCGGCAGACGAGATAGTCGTCGCTGTCGTTCGAGGCGATCGCGCACCCGATTTCGCGCGTCGATGGCCATACCATCTGGGTATAATGGCCAACCTTGTGCCAGTTTCCCGACCGGCTGATTTCGGGAAACACGCCGGGGTGGTAATCGGTGCGCTCATCGGTCCAGAACCCGGCCAGCTCGGCGTAGCTGTACGCACCGCGCGTGCCCATCGACAGGTTCTCGCCCTCGCGGCGCGGATTGCCCGTCTGCGGATCATGGGCGAACACGCGGGTCGTCGCCAGCGTCCGGGCATAAGCCAGCGCATCGGCGGCCAGATCGTCGCTCCACGTCAGATTGGGCGATTCATAGGGCTGGCGGACACTGGCATGGGTGGCAAGCATCGTCGCCTTCAGCAACAGGTCGCCGCGCGGCTGCGCCTCGCCGGACCAGGGACCGCTCGTCGCCTCGGTCTGTGCCACCGCCTCGATTGGCGAAAGCGCGACCAGCACGATAAGGGCGAGGCGGATGAACATCTCCCTGCCCCCTATCGACGCGGTGGTTAGCGCTCCCTCCCCGAGCACGCTTAACGAAACCTCAACTTCGGATCCCCTCGCGCTTTACATCCATTGGCCGTTTTGCGTGTCCAAATGCCCCTATTGCGACTTTAATAGCCATGTTCGCGCGTCTGTCGACCAGGGGGCATGGGCGGCGGCGCTGCTCGCCGACCTGGCGCATGAGGCGGCGCTCACGCCCGGCCGGACGCTGGGCTCGATCTTCTTCGGCGGCGGCACGCCCTCGCTGATGCCGCCGGCGACGGTCGCCGCGCTGATCGACGCGGCCGCCCGGCACTGGCGCATCGCCCCCGACCTGGAAATCACGCTGGAGGCCAACCCCTCCTCGGTCGAGGCGGCACGCTTCGCCGATCTCGCCGCCGCCGGCGTCAATCGCGTCTCGCTCGGCTTGCAGGCGCTGGACGATGCCACCCTCGTTTTTCTGGGCCGCGCGCATGACGTCCGCGAAGGGCTGGCGGCACTCGATACCGCGCAGGCGCACTTCGCCCGGTCGAGCATCGACCTGATCTACGCCCGGCCCGGCCAGGATCTCGCGGGCTGGCAGGCCGAACTGACGCAGGCGCTGAGCTTCGGGACCGAGCATCTGTCGCTCTACCAGCTGACGATCGAGCCGGGCACGCGCTTTGCGACGCTGGTGCGAGAGGGCAGGCTGACACCGCTCGATCCCGACCTCGCCGCCGACATTTTCGAGGCGACCCGGGTCATGGCGACGGCGGCGGGCCTGCCCGCCTATGAAATCTCGAACCACGCCCGGCCCGGCGCCGAAAGCCGTCACAATCTGACCTACTGGCGCTATGGCGATTATGTCGGCATCGGCCCCGGCGCGCACGGTCGGCGCGGACGCCTCGCCACGGTCCGCCACAAAAAGCCCGAAAACTGGCTCGCCGCCGTCACCCGGCGCGGCGACGGCCTGGCGGTGGAGGACGCGCTCACCCCCCGCGACCTCGCGACCGAGGCGTTGCTGATGGGCCTTCGCCTCGCCGAAGGGGTCGATCTCGACCGCATCACCGCAAAAAGCGGCATCGCCGACCCGGTCGATCGCGACGCGGTGGCACGGCTCGGCGCGCTCGGCCTCATCCGGGCCGACCCGCCCCGCCTCACCATAACCGAAGCCGGCTTCCCGGTACTCGACGCCATCCTGCGGGAGATCGTACCGGGCTGATTGCCCGCTTTCCGCCGTCGTCAGAACTGCACTGTGGTCCCGCAATAATGATAGGCGATGCCGGCCATGCGAAAGGCGACGGGGCTGTCGATAGTGACGACCGTCGGCCCGCCGGCTATGGCACCTCCGCTCTGGATGTCGTGGCAGCGGTCGAACAGCGTGTAGACCTTGCCCTTTTTCGTCATGCGCCTGATCGTGCACTCACCCTGCGCTGCACCGATCGAGCTTTTGCCGCCCCAGTAATTGACCATTTCCGCATTCGACGCCCCTTTGCAGGCGCGCCCCGCGGGCACGTAGATGCCCTGTTTCAAGGGCAGCATGTCGGCCGCCAGTGCCCCGCCCGCCGCGAACGTCGCCAGAATTGTCGCCAGCACCCCTGCCTTGGTCATCGCGCTTCCTCCCGTTTGCAAATGTGCTGCTCACGGCAGCTGGTAATTCCGATACGCCTGGCGCAGTTCCGCCTTCATTATCTTGCCCGTGCCCGTGTGCGGCAGCGCATCGACGAACAGGATTTCGTCGGGCAGCCACCATTTCGCAACCTTTTCGGTCAGGTGCGCGGTGATCTTCTCGGCGCACACCTCGTGACCGTCCTTGCGCACGACCAGCAGGATCGGGCGTTCGTCCCATTTGGGATGGGCGACGCCGATCGCCGCCGCCTCGGCCACTCCGGGACAGCCGACAGCGGCGTTTTCCAGCTCGACGGAAGAAATCCATTCGCCGCCCGACTTGATCACGTCCTTGGCGCGGTCGGTGATCTGCATCGTGCCGTCGGGATGCAGCACCGCGACATCGCCCGTGTCGAACCAGTTATCGTCGCCGACCGCATCGGCCTCCGCCTTGAAATAGCGTTTGACGACCCACGGTCCCCTGATCTGCAACTGCCCTGACGTCATGCCATCGCGCGGCAGCGCCCGTCCCTCCTCGTCGACGATGCGCAGTTCGACGCCGAACGGCACGCGTCCCTGTTTGCAGGTCACATCTACCTGTCCGGCAAAATCCAGCTCGTCCCAATCGGCCGACGGTGCGCCCATCGTCCCGATCGGCGACGTCTCGGTCATCCCCCATGCGTGGTTCAGCCGGATGCCCATTGCCATGATCCGCTCGACGATCGCGCGCGGGCAGGCCGAACCCCCGATCGTGACGATGCGCATCTTGCCCAGGTCCGCCCTCTCGCCCCGCGCCGCCAGCGCGTCGAGGTGCTGGAACATCGCCAGCCATACCGTCGGCACGCCCGCCGAATGGGTGATCCCCTCGGCGAGGAACAGCTCATGCAGCACCGCCGCGTCGTTCGTCACGCTGAACACGAACTTCACGCCCGCCGCCGCTCCCGCAAACGGCAGGCCCCAGCTGGCGGCATGGAACATCGGCACCACCGGCAGCAGCGCGGCCTGCGGGGACAGGTCGAACACGCTCGGCGCGATTTCCGCCATCGCGTGCAGCAGCGTCGACCGGTGGGTGTAGAGCACGCCCTTGGGATTGCCGGTCGTGCCGCTGGTATAGCACAGCATGCACGGGTCGCGCTCGTCGCCGACATGCCAGTCATAACTGCCGTCCTGCGGCGCGAGCAGTGGCGCGTAACCGGTCTCGAAACAGACATAATGCTCGACGCTGGTCAGGTGCGGCTTCAGCCGCTCGACGACGCCGGCAAACGCTGCATCGTACATCAGCACCCGGTCCTCGGCATGGTTGATGATATAGATCAGCTGCTCGTCGAACAGCCGTACGTTCAGCGTGTGGATGATCCCGCCCATCCCGATCGCGCCGTACCAGGCGACCAGATGGCGGTGGTGGTTCATCGCCAGCGTTGCGATCCGGTCGCCGGGCGTCATGCCCAGCGCGACCAGCGCCCCGGCCAGCCGCCGCGCGTCGTGCGCGATCCCGGCCCAGTCGGTCCGCTCGATCCGTCCGTCGGCCCAGCGGGTCACGATCTCACGCTTGCCGCATTCGCGTGCGGCATGGTCGATCAGGTGCGACACCCGCAGCGACCAGTCCTGCATGCCGCCGATCACCTTGTCGGTCACCTGCCCCCCTCCTTCAAGAAACCAGTGCCAGCCGCGGTGTTTCCTGCGCGCTCAGGCTGACGTCGGTGACGCCCTCGATGCGGCCGAGCGCGCTTGCCAGCTCGCCGTCGAGCAGGAAATCGCGACCGATCCGCACATCGGCATGCCCGCCCGCCGCGAGCGCGATGCGCAGCACCACTTCGCTCTTGCCTCCCCGCGGCAGCATCGTGCCCAGCGCGCCGATTGCGGCAACGCCCTCGACATGCACCACCGCACGCAGCCGGACATGCCCCGCCAGCGCATCGAGCCGCTGGGCACGCCTGACGGTCACGCGTGGCACGTCCTCGCCCGGCGCCCTTTCCAGCTCCACGTTCAGCAGCGCGCAGCCCCCGTCGCGGCTCAGCGCCTCCAGGTCGACGCCCGCCTCCTCGTCGAAACAATTCGCCTGGAACTGGCCGCTTTCGTCCGACAGCGTCGCCGAGACGAAGCGGTTGCCCTTTTTCGACGTCCGCCAGCGCGCTTCCTCGATCAGCGCGGCCATCGTCGCGCTGACCCGCCCCTCGCGTCCCTCGCCCCCCATCCCCGCCACCGCCGCAAAGCTGCGCGCGCCGTGGACATTGGCGAGGTGGCGGTAGCGATCGACCGGATGCGCCGAGAAATAGAATCCGAACGCCTCCTTCTCGGCATTCATCCGCTCCGCCAGCGACCATGTGGCGCTGGCCGGCAACTGGATCGCAACGACCTTCGCCTCGCCCACGCCGAACAACCCGCCCTGCCCGCTGGTGCGGCTCTCCTCCGCCCGTCCGGCAACCGCGAGCATCGTCTCCGCCACCGCGAACGCCCCCGCGCGGTTTTCGGTCAGCGCGTCGAGCGCGCCGCTTCCCGCCAGGCTTTCCAGCTGGCGACGGTTGATCAGCCGCGCCGAAATGCGATTGGCGAAATCGTCGAGTGTCGCGAACGCGCCGCCATCGGCGCGCTCGTCGCACAGCTGCGCCATCGCCCCCTCGCCGACACCTTTCAGCGCGCCGAGTGCATAGCGTACCGCCAGGCCGTCCTCGGTCTCCTCGACAACGAAATCGGCGCTGCTCGCATTGATGCACGGCGGCAGACACCGGACCCGCATCCGCCGCATGTCGTCGACGAAGATCGCCAGCTTGTCGGTGTTGCCCAGGTCGAACGCCATCGACGCCGCAAAGAAATCATGCGGGTAATGCGTCTTCAGCCACGCGGTCTGATAAGCGAGCAGCGCATAGGCCGCCGCATGGCTCTTGTTGAACCCATAGCCGGCGAACTTGTCGATCAGGTCGAACAGCTCGTTGGCGTGTTTCGGCCCGATGTCATTGGCCTTGCACCCCTCGACGAAACGGCTGCGCTGCGCGTCCATCTCCGACTTGATCTTCTTGCCCATCGCCCGCCGCAGCAGGTCGGCCTCGCCCAGCGAATAGCCCGCCAGTACCTGCGCGGCCTGCATCACCTGTTCCTGATAGACGAAAATGCCGTAGGTTTCGGCGAGGATTCCTTCGAGCAACGGGTGGGGATAGGCCAGTTCTGCGCGGCCGTTCTTGCGGTCGCCGAACATCGGGATATTGTCCATCGGCCCGGGCCGGTAGAGTGAAACGAGCGCGATGATGTCACCGAATGCCGTCGGCTTCACCGCCGCCAGCGTCCGCCGCATCCCGTCGGATTCGAGCTGGAACACGCCGACCGTGTCGCCGCGCTGCAACAGGGCATAGACCGCCTCGTCATCCCAGCCGAGCGTGTCGAGGTCGGGGCGGTGCCCCTCGCGCGCCTCGATCAGGTCGAGCGCGCGTTGCAGCACCGACAGCGTCTTCAGCCCCAGGAAATCGAATTTCACCAGACCCGCGGCTTCGGCATATTTCATGTCGAACTGCGTCACCGGCATGTCGGAACGCGGATCGCGATAGAGCGGCACCAGCTGGTCGAGCGGGCGGTCGCCGATCACGACACCGGCGGCATGGGTCGAGCTGTGGCGCGGCAACCCCTCGAGCTTCAGCGCCAGGTCGAACAGCCGCCGGACGTCGGGATCGGATTTGTACTCGTTCGCCAGCTCGGCAATGCCGTTCAGCGATCGTTGCAACGTCCACGGATCGGTCGGATGGTTCGGCACCAACTTGGCCAGCCGGTCGATCTGGCCATAGCTCATCTGGAGCACGCGGCCCGTATCCTTCAGCACGGCGCGCGCCTTGAGACGGCCGAACGTGATGATCTGCGCGACGTGATCGCGGCCATATTTGGCTTGGACGTAGCGGATGACTTCCTCACGCCGGGTTTCGCAGAAATCGATGTCGAAATCGGGCATCGACACGCGGTCGGGATTGAGAAAGCGTTCGAACAGCAGGCCGAGCTTCAGCGGGTCGAGGTCGGTGATGGTCAGCGCCCAGGCGACCACAGACCCCGCGCCCGATCCGCGCCCCGGGCCCACCGGAATGCCCTGCGCCTTGGCCCATTTGATGAAATCGGCGACGATCAGGAAATAGCCCGGAAACCCCATCCCCGTGATGACGTCGAGTTCGAAATCGAGGCGCGCGCGATAAACCCCGGGGTCCGCGACCGGCACTTTTTCCAGCCGCAGCGCCAGCCCGGCGTGGGCATCGACGCGCAGCTGCGCCGCCTCTGCCTCGGGGTCGCCCGCCAGGCTCGGCAGGATCGGTTTGCGCGACGGGGCGGCGACCGCACAGCGCTGCGCCACGACCAGCGTATTCGCCAGCGCGTCGGGCAAATCCGCAAACAGCGCGCGCATGTCGTGCGCCGGCTTGATCCACGCATCGGGAGAGGATTTTTCGCGGTCGTCGCTGTCGACATAGGTCGAGGCGGCAATGCACAGCATCGCATCGTGCGCCTTGTGGAAATCGGCATCGGCATAGCAGGCGGGGTTGGTCGCGACGAGCGGCAGCCCGCGCCCGTCGGCCATCGCGATCAGATGCGGCTCGGCGGCCTTTTCGATCGCGTCCGACCGCCGCGAAATCTCGACATAGACCCGGCCGGGGAACAGCGTCAGCAGCCGGTCGACATAGGCATCGGCCGCCGCCTGCTGGCGATCGGCGAGCATCCGCGCCAGTGCGCCCTCGCCGCCCGCCGTCAGCACGATCAGCCCGTCGGCATGGCGCGCCAGCTTGTCGAAACCGACATGCGCCTCCTCCTCGACCGGCCGGTCGAGGTGCGCCGCCGACACCAGCGCGCACAGATTGTCATAGCCCCGCTCGTCCTGCGCATAGAGCGCCAGCCAGTCGAACTGGGCCGGCGCGCCCTGCGGCCGGTCGGGTCGCGCAACGCACAGGAACGTGCCGATGACCGGCTGCACGCCCTTCTTCATCGCGCTGTCGGAAAACGGCATCACGCCGTACAGGCCATTGCGGTCGCAGATCGCCGCCGCCGGAAATCCCATATCGCGCGCCTTCGCCGCAATATCCTTCGGCTCGATCGCCCCTTCGAGCATCGTGTAGGACGAAAAGATACGGAGCGGAACGAACTGCGCGTGGGACATGGCGCACTGTGGGCGAGTGCAGGATGATTCGCAAACGGGGCAGCCGGCCGCCACGCGGCGCGGGATTTTCGCGGCGGTTGGCCTCGCGCGCTAGAGCGCCTGTTCGATTGCCGGTTTCAAACTCTCCGGCTTGTCGGTCGGGGCAAAGCGAGCGACGACTTCACCTTTCCGGTCGATCAGGAATTTCGTGAAATTCCACTTGATCGCCTGGCTGCCGAGCAGGCCGGGCTTGGCCTTTTTGATGAATTTGTAGAACGGGTCCGCGCCGTCGCCATTGACTTCGACCTTGGCCAGCACGGGAAAGGTCACATCATAGGTCAGCGAACAGAAATTCGCGATCTCATCCGCGTCGCCCGGTTCCTGTCCGCCGAACTGGTTGCACGGAAAACCCAGCACCCTCAGCCCGCGCGGGCCATAGTCGCGGGCCAGTGCCTCCAGCCCGGCGTATTGCGGCGTGAACCCGCATTTCGACGCGACGTTGACGACCAGGATCGGCCCCTCGATCTCTGACAGCGGCATCGAACTGCCGTCGGCGCGCTTCACGGTGAAATCCTTGGCGTTCATGTCGGTCTCCTCAAACGGAAAGGCAGCGGACTCCGTAATTGATCATGGCCGCATCGCCGGTCATCACGGCGGCGCGTTCGACAATTGCCTGGGCCAGGATCAGGTGATCGAACGGGTCCCGGTGATGAAACGCCAGCGATTCGACCGCGCCGATGTGCTCGGCCGTCACCGGTAACAACCCGATCCCTTCGGTCGCCAGAAATTCGGCATAGGACGCGCCGGGCTGGGGGTGCTTGCCGACGCGCCGTTTCATCGTGATTTCCCAGATCGATACCACGCTCGCGACGATGATATTCGCCGGATTGGCAAGCAAGGCCCGGGCTTTCGACCCGAGCATGGGGTTATCTTCCATCCACCAGATCAGCGCATTGGTGTCGAGCAGGATCTTCATCCGCCCTTCGACGATTTCAGCACGTCGTTGGCACTCAGCCACCAGCTGTTCGCCGCGGGCGTATCGTCACCATAGACGGCATCGAGAAAGCCCTCAGGCCAGCTGTCGAAATCCTCGGTCCAGCCCAGCACCCCCCGCATCGCGCCGGGCTTCCGCGGCTTGCCATCGTGCGTGTAATAGGGCTTGCCGTCGGCGGAAAAACCGTAAGCACCGGGTGGCAACTGCGCCGGGTCGGGGGCCAGCTGCTGCGGCGGTCCGGCAAATGTCATCGGCATTTCGCGCACTCCCGTCGCCGACGGTTCATCGGCGAGCTGATTGAAATAATCCCTGACCATCGCCGACAGCGACGTACCCCGTTCGGCCGCCTTGATACGCGCGGCGCGGAACACCTCGTCGTCGAGTGCGATCGTCACATTCTTCATGCCGACCACAGTATCACAGTTTCACGAAATTTCAAGCAACAATCCTGATCCCGAGCTCGCGCAGCTGTTTTGCCGTGACCGGCGCCGGTGCGTTCATCATCAGGTCCTCCGCCTTCTGGTTCATCGGGAACACGATGACTTCGCGGATGTTCGGCTCGTCGGCCAGCAGCATGACGATGCGGTCGATGCCCGGGGCAGACCCCCCGTGCGGCGGCGCGCCCAGTTTGAACGCGTTGATCATGCCCGCGAAATTGGTGTCGACATCGGCCTGGCTGTAACCGGCAATCTCAAATGCCTTGTACATGATGTCGGGCCGGTGGTTGCGGATCGCCCCCGACGACAGCTCCACGCCGTTGCAGACGATGTCATATTGATAGGCGAGGATGTCGAGCGGGTCCTTCGTCTCCAGCGCCTCGAGCTCGCCCTGTGGCATCGAAAACGGATTGTGGCTGAAATCGATCTTTTTCGCGTCCTCGTCATATTCGTACATCGGGAAATCGACGATCCAGCAGAACCTGAACTCGCCTTCCGGAATAAGGCCGAGTTCCTGCCCGACGCGCGTGCGGGCGGCACCAGCAAGTTTCGCCGCCTGCGCTTCCGGACCGGCGGCAAAGAACATGCCGTCGTCGGGCCCCAGGCCCAGCTCGGCGATCAATTTGCGGGTCGCGTCCTCGCCGTGGTTCTTGGCAATGGGTCCGCCCGCCTCACCGTTTTTCTGGGTAATATAGCCGAGGCCTGCGAACCCCTCAGTCTGTGCCCAATTATTCATGTCGTCGAAGAACTTGCGGCTCTTTTCCGCGGTGTTTGGGGCGGGGATGGCCCTGACCCGTCCGCCTTCGGCGACAATCGTCGAAAAACGACCGAAGCCCGAACCGGCGAAATGCTCGGAAACATCTGTAATGATGAGCGGATTGCGCAAATCGGGCTTGTCGGAGCCGTATTTTAGCAGCGCCTCCTTATACGGAATGCGAGGAAATGGCGCCGGGGACACCGTTCGCCCGTCTGCAAACTCCTCGAACACACCGTGCAGTACGGGTTCGACGGCTGCAAAAACATCGTCTTGCGTGACGAAGCTCATTTCGAAATCGAGCTGATAGAACTCGCCGGGGCTGCGATCGGCCCGCGCATCCTCGTCGCGGAAACATGGCGCGATCTGGAAATAACGGTCGAATCCGGCGACCATCAGCAGCTGCTTGAACATCTGCGGTGCCTGCGGCAGCGCGTAGAATTTGCCGGGGTGGACGCGGCTCGGCACCAGGTAATCGCGGGCGCCCTCGGGGCTCGACGCGGTCAGGATCGGCGTCTGGAACTCGGTAAAACCCTGCGCAATCATGCGCTTGCGGATCGATGCGATGACGTTGGACCGCAGCACGATATTGGCGTGAAGCCGCTCCCGCCGCAAATCGAGATAGCGGTATTTCAGCCGGGTTTCCTCAGGATATTCGGCGTCGCCGAACACCGGCATCGGCAATTCCGCCGCCGATGATTGCACGACGACTTCGGCTGCACGCACCTCGATGCCGCCGGTCGCGAGCCCGGGATTGACCGTTTCCGGCGACCGGGCAACCACTTCACCCGTGACCGTAACCACTGATTCCGCTCGCAATCTTTCGAATATCGCATGTGCCACGGAATCGGTATCTGTCACGATCTGGGTGATGCCGTAATGGTCGCGGATATCGACGAACATCAGATTGCCGTGGTCGCGTTTCCGGTGAATCCATCCCGAAAGGCGAGCCGTCGTGCCGACGTCGGTTGCGCGCAGTGCGGCGCAAGTGTGAGTGCGATAAGCATGTAGGGTCATGCGCCCGGCTAACACCGGTGCACCTGCCGTTTGTCAAGGCGCGCGGCATCGCTATGGATAAGCGATGAAGATTCACTCCATGATCGAGGACACCGCAACCCTCGCCGATTTCTGCGCACGCATTGCCCGAAGCCCGTTCATTGCGGTGGATACCGAATTCATGCGGGAGAACACCTTCTGGCCGGATCTCTGCCTGATCCAGGTCGCCGACGCCAACGAGGCGGCGGCGATCGATCCCAAGGCCGACGGTCTCGACCTGAAGCCGCTGCTCGACCTGATGACCGACAATGACGCCGTGCTGAAAGTGGTCCACGCCGGGGGTCAGGACATTGAAATCGTGCACAATCTTACCGGCCGAACGCCGCAGCCGCTGTTCGATACGCAGGTCGCGGCGATGGCGCTCGGCCAGGGCGAACAGGTCGGTTATTCGAACCTGGTCGAACAATGGCTGGGTCTGAACCTCGACAAGGGCGCGCGCTTCACCGACTGGGCGCGCCGCCCGCTCGACAAGCGCCAGATCGACTATGCCATCGGCGATGTCACGCATCTGGCGAAGATTTTTCCGATGATGCTCGACAAGCTGATGAAGACCGGACGCGGGGAATGGCTCGATCAGGAGATGGAGCGCATTTCCGACCCCGCCAACTATGCCCAGGAACCCGCAGATGCCTGGAAACGCGTGAAAATCGCCAGCCGCAAGCCCGAGGTTCTCGGACGGTTGCGCGCGCTCGCCGCCTGGCGCGAACATGAGGCGCGGACCAAGAACCTGCCGCGCGGCCGCATCGTCAAGGATGAAACGCTCGCCGATCTCGCGATGCACCCGCCACGGACCCAGGGCGATCTGGCCAAGGTCAGGGGATTGTCGACGTCGTGGGCCGGCAATGACATCGGCGGGCGATTGCTGACGGCGCTGGCCAATGCCGGTCCGATGCCGCCCGAGCTGATGCCGCCCCGGGACGACCGCAAGCCCGGCCTCGGCAAGGATGGTGCGCTCGTCGCGGACTTGTTGAAACTCCTCCTTAAAATCCGGGCGAAGGAAGCAAATGTCGCCGCGCGCCTGCTGGCGCGTAGCGAGGAACTCGACTCGCTCGCCGCCGGGGTCCGTGACGATCTGCCGATGCTTATGGGCTGGCGATTCGAGCAATTCGGACGTGACGCGCTCGATCTCGTCGAGGGACGACTTGCCTTTGCCGTGAAGGGCGGACGGCTGAAAATGACCCGGACGGAGGAGGCGCAGTGAACAAGGCCCTCCTGTGCCCGGCGCTGATGCTTGTTGGCTGCGCGACGGTTCCGGCTGAGAGCGCCGGACAATGCGACGTCGCCAAAGTCCGCGTGTTCGTCGGTGCGCTGGGGACCGCCGACCTCGGGCGGGCGGCGCTCCACCGGTCCGGCGCACGAACGATCCGCTGGATCACGCCGGGCACGGCGGTCACGATGGATTACCGCCGCGACCGGCTGAACATCCGCCTCGATCTGCGCAATTTCGTGACGGGCATCGATTGCGGCTGATCAGCCGAGAATGGCGGCACGGCCCAGTGCGGTCGCCAGCTGCCGGTGACGCCGGTCGACTGCTTCGCCCGCCAGCGCGCGGTCGGCAGACGAGAGCGTCAGGACGACGCTTTCGCCGGTCAGCGACAATTTGCTGATCGACAACGGACCTGCGGCACCCCCGCTCAACCTCTGACCCAGTCGCATTGCCAGCCCCCAGGTCGTTGCGATCGCACGCTCTTCGGACGACGAGAGCTGAGCAATCACCGCAGACGTCGACGTTCCGCCGCCGAAACTGGTGAACAATGCCTGGGCGATCATGGCACGCTCAGGGGCGTCGATCCCTACCCAGTTGCCGTAAAGGGCGATGTCCAGCCCACGCTCCGCACGCAATTCGGGACTGGCCGTCCAGGCGACGTCGCTCAACAGACAGGCGGCGTGCCGCAAGCGGGTCAGCCGGGAATCTTCGTGGGGAAACAGCGGCGCAATCCAGTTGGACAGCAGGTCGCCGTGTTCGGGAAAGCGACCGAGCAACGCCCCTGCTTCGCGCGCCGCCGCAATCAGGGGGTCCTGTGCCCGCGTGGCATGATCAAGGTCGGCGTGGAGCAGCCCTTCGCGTAGTCCGAACGCCGAGACGATCAAGGCGCGGGACTGAAGCCGTCGCGTCAGGGTGGTGAGCAGCGCCGCCGCATCGCCCAGCGCGGGGATCCGCCCGGTCGGAAGAACATCGATTGCCTTCAGCCGCTTTCGGTCCATTCTCCCGAGTGCCCGCGAAAGGCGGACGGCGGCCTCTGGCGGCATCGCGTAATTGTGCAGCACCGGCAGCGGATAGTCCGTCAGATACATGTGCAACCGCGCCAGCGCCCGCCACGACCCCCCGACGAGGTAAAAGGGCAGGCCACGCTCGCCGCCCGCCCAGCCCGACCTGGCAATCAGCTTGCCCACATGCCGGTCGAGCGCGCCGCGCGCCTTGGTCCTGACCGCTGGCAGGCGCAGGACGCCCAGCGGCAGCGAGACGGGCGCCGAAACCTCGCCCTCCCTGATCCGGACCAGCTCAAGGCTGCCCCCGCCCAGGTCGCCGACAATGCCATCGGCATGGGGAAAGGCCGAGGCGACGCCCAGTCCCGATGCCGTCGCCTCGGCTTCACCGGTCAGCAACTCGACGTCCAGCCCGATTTCGCGGATGCGCGCCAGAAACTCGCTGCCATCGCTTGCGTCGCGCACGGCGGCTGTCGCGACGGTGCGAATATCGGTCAGACCCATCGCGCTCGTCACCGCCCGGAAGCGCTCCAACGCGCGCAAGGCCTGGCGCACCGCCTTCGCATTCAGCTTGCCGCCGTCCCCCAGACCCTGGCCGAGCCCTGCAGACACTTTTTCATTGAACACCGTCGCGGGTGCCCGCGCGGGGCCATTGTAGACCACCAGGCGCACCGAATTCGATCCGATATCGATAATCGCCTTGCGCGCGGTTTCGTTCACTCAGCGCGCGCCCAGGCTCAGCGTCGGCACCGACCCGCCCTGGTCGAGCGCCGCGCCACGTCCGGAGAGCGAGGGATTGGTCATGAAATAACGGTGCAGATTGAACGGCTTAGAGCCCCGGCCCAGGCGGGTATAGTTGCCGTCGGCGTCCAGTTCCCAGCTCTGTTCGGTGTCGATTAGATTGGCAACCATCACCTGATCGAGAACCTGATCATGCACCGTCGGCGTTTCGATCGGCAGCATATATTCGACGCGCCGGTCGAAATTGCGCGGCATCCAGTCCGCCGACGAGATAAACACCTGCGCCTTGTCATTGGGCAGCGCCTTGCCCGAACCGAAGGCCCAGATGCGGCTGTGTTCGAGGAATCGACCGACAACGGACTTTACGCGGATCGTCTCCGACAGGCCCGCGACCTGCGGACGCAGGCAACAGATGCCGCGCACGACCAGCTCGATCGGCACGCCCGCCCCACTCGCCTCGTAGAGTTTATCGATGATCGCGGGATCGACGAGCGAATTCATCTTTGCCCAGATACCCGATCTTCGCCCTGCCCGCGCATGCGCGATCTCGGCATCGATGAGCGCGGTCAGCTTTGCCCTGAGACCGAGGGGCGACAGGGTCAGCAGTTCAAGGGCAGCCGGCTCGACATAGCCCGTGATGTAATTGAACATCTGCGCCGCATCCCGCCCGGCACGAGGGTCAGCCGTGAAAAAGCTGAGGTCGGTGTAAATGCGGGCGGTGATCGGGTGATAATTTCCTGTCCCGAAATGGCAGTAAGTACGGTTGAGCCCGCCCTCGCGACGCACGACCATCGACACCTTTGCGTGCGTTTTCCAGTCGATGAAACCATATACGACCTGCACGCCCGATCGTTCCAGCTGCGACGCCCACAGCAAATTCTGTTCCTCGTCGAACCGCGCTTTCAGCTCGACGACCGCCGTCACCGACTTGCCCGCTTCGGCCGCATCGCACAGCGCCCGGATCACCGTCGGCTGCTTGCCGGCGCGATATAGTGTCTGCTTGATCGCGACGACGTCTGGGTCCGCTGCCGCCTGGCGCAGAAAGGTCAGCACGACGTCGAACGTCTCATAGGGGTGGTGGACGATCAGGTCCTTGGCGCGAATCGCGGCGAAACAATCGCCGTCATATTCACGGATCCGTTCGGGAAAGCGCGGCGTGTAGGGCGTAAATTTCAGGTCGGGACGGTCTTCGTCAACCAGCGCCTCGAGCGCTCCGATGCCGAGGAACCCGGTCGCCTCTGAGATCAGTCCGTCGGTCCCGCCCAGTTCACGCTTCAGCAGTGCCTCGAGCTCGTCCGGGATGCCTGCTTCGAGCTCCAGCCGGATAACGCGCCCACGTCGCCGTCGCATGATGGCCGTACGGAAATAGCGGACCAGATCTTCGGCCTCCTCCTCGACCTCGATGTCGCTGTCGCGGATGATCCGGAAGGCACCGGCACCGAGCACGTCATAGCCGTTGAACAAGATGCCCGAAAATCGGCGCAGCACGGCCTCGATCGGCATATAGTTCGCCTGCTCTCCGGGCAGGCGGACAAATCGCGCGACTGTCGGCGGGATCATGACGAGTTCGCGCACCGGCTCGCCATCGGAGCGCCGCTTCAGGTCGAAGATCAGGCTGAGGCCCTGATTGGGGATGAAGGGGAAAGGATGCGCCGGGTCGAGCGCCTGCGGAGTCAGCACCGGAAAAATCTGGTCGCGGAAATGTTTTTCCAGCCACGCCACGTCCCGCTCGGGAACGTCCCGCGTGCCGAGAACGCGAATTCCTGCGTCGGCAAGCTCCTGCGAAATCGTCGCCCAGACCAGATCCTGCGTATCGGTCAGCAGGTCGGCATCGGCGCTGACGGCGGCAAGTTGCTGGGCGACGGTCATGCCGTCCGCCGACATTTCCTCGACCCCCTGCAGTTGCTGCCCCTTCAGCCCCGCAACCCGCACCATGAAGAATTCGTCGAGGTTGTTCCCCGAAATCGACAGAAAACGAAGGCGCTCGAGCAGCGGGTGCGAACGGTTTTCCGATTCCTCCAGGACCCGGCGATTGAATGCCAGCCAGCTCAGCTCGCGATTGAAATAGCGCGCGGTCGACTGATCGGCTTCGAGAGGGGCGTCCACGGTATCTAGCATCGTCGGCTTCCTACCGCCCTTCGCCGCTGTCGTCGATCACCGGTTCCAGGATTGCCCGCGCCAGCGGCACGGTGATCCTGCCGCCCCTGCGTTCGAATGATGCCGCATCGAGCGCATCGGCGAGGGCGATGACGCCGCGATGCGTGCGCGGCGCGCGCGGCAGGATATACGCCTCGGCCTCCGGGGTCAGGAGCAGCCCGCGCCGCTGCACGATCATCGTCAATATGCCCTGGATCAACTCATCATCGGGTTCGCCGAGGGTAATGACCGGCGTCGCTGCCAGCCTCGATCGCAGGTCGGGAAGCGCCACGCCCCAATCGGAGGGCGCACAATCGGCGGTCATCAACAGCGGGTGACGCGTGACCTGCGCCTCGTTCCAGGCCGTGAATATCGCGTGCTCGTCGGCCCGGTCGGCGCCGTCGATCAGGCGCCCACCAGTCCGGCGCACGAAAATCCGGCCGAGCAGGCTCCGGCCCGATTTGCGGGGACCGACCAGCACCGTCGCCCACACCGGCCAGGTACCGATTGCTTCCAGATGGCGCACCGCCGCCGCATTCGAGCTGCTGACGATGAAACTGTCGTCGGCGTCGTCCGCCGGCCAGTCGAGCGGCAGGGCGGCCTGGATCATCGGCCGACACTCATTGCTTGCGGATACGCAGGACGCCGCCGCCCTCTTCAACCCGGTAGCCACGCGCTTCCAGCCCGGCTTTCAGGGTCGCCAGGTCGCCCGCAAAAACGACCGTCATCACCGACGTTCCCCCAAGCGCCAGACTGGTGGTGTTCAGTGACTTCACGCCGGCGACGCCGCGGACGCCCGCTTCGGTCGCCCCCACCGACCCGACGTCCGGACTGTCGTACTGGACGGTGATCGTCGACGACGTGCCGGTTTGCGCAGGAGCCGCCTGGGTCCCATTGTCGATGGCCGACGTCACATTGCCAAGGTCGGTCTCGTTGCCGGTCAGTAAGCCCGGATCGACCACCGGAGCCTCGATCAGCGACGGATCAGGCTGCAGCATCCCCGTCGCCAGCGCGCTTGCATAAATCTGGTCGATCCGCCGCACCCCCTCATCGAGCATTGCGGGTATCTTGTCGCTCGATTCAACGCGCAGCGCGAATGAGCCGAGGATGTCCGATGCCGGACCGTGGCGCGCGACGAACGTCGCCGTCACCGGTCCACCCGGGTAGGACCGCTCGATATGCACTTGCGGCACCAGTACGTCGGCAGCACCATATTGGTCGAGGATCATCCGCCACCAATTGCGCCCTGGCCGCTCGGTCTGGCCGTAATTCAGCAACAGCGGATCGGAACCCGTGCCGCTCGGCCGGACATAGTCGATCGGGCTGGAGCCTGATCGAAATCGTGCCCATGCCTTCTGCCACTCGTTGCGCTGTTCAAAAACCGTCGCCGCCCCGCCCGACCACATCACCGGCACGACCAGCATCGGCGCGGAGCGTGACATCTGACCGGTCACGCCGAGAATCTGCCCGGCGCGCGCGCGGTCGAACAGCACGCCCAGCTTCGCCACATAGCGATTGGGGCCGATCTGCTCATTTTCGACGACGATCCCGGCCACGATCCCGTCGAGCGCCGAATCGCCAAGCGCCGGCGCACCCTCAAGGCTGCCGCCATGCATCTTTGCCCACAGCATCTGCCAGCCCTTCCGCTGCGCGATCCGCCAGCCACCCAGGCGCGCCGCCTCGGCCGTCTTGGCGCGCACGTCGACCGCCACGCCGGCAACCTCGAAACTGCTCGAGCTATCGAGCGGCGCGACACCGCGGTCGCCGCCGTCGATCTGGGCAATGACGGCCGCGGCCAGGCCGATGGCGCCGACAATGGCGATGACTGGTGCGGCCCGGAACTTCACGGAGCCGCTTTTGGCGAGTTGCGGTTGGAAAACCAAGCGCGATGTCGCTAATCGCATCGCCATGGGTGGATACACATATGAACAGGCGGGCGTTTCGATCGCCGCAGGCAATGCTCTCGTCCGCGCGATCGGGCCGCTGGCGAAGGCGACACGGCGGTCCGGCGCGGACGCCGAACTTGGCGGATTCGGGGGACTTTTCGACCTGAAGGCGGCAGGTTTCACCGACCCGCTGCTGGTCGCCGCCAACGACGGTGTGGGCACCAAGCTGAAACTCGCGATCGGCCATGACCGCCATGACGGCGTCGGCATCGACCTTGTCGCGATGTGTGCCAACGACCTGATCGTGCAGGGGGCCGAGCCGCTGTTCTTCCTCGACTATTTTGCCAGCGCAAAACTCGACCTCGACGTCGCTACCCGCGTGGTCGCCAGCATTGCCGAGGGCTGCAAACAGGCGGGTTGCGCACTGATCGGTGGCGAGACGGCGGAAATGCCGGGGATGTATGCGACCGGCGACTATGATCTCGCCGGGTTCTGTGTCGGGGCGGTTGAGCGCAGCCAACTCCTGACCGGCGACCGCGTTGCCGCGGGCGACATCATTCTCGGCCTCGCCTCGTCGGGTGTGCACTCGAACGGGTTCTCGCTGGTGCGCAGGCTGGCCGCCGATCGCGGATGGAAGCTCGACCGGCCTGCACCCTTCGACATCGATGTGCTGCTGATCGACGCACTGATGGCACCGACGCGCATTTATGTGCGGTCGCTCCTGCCGCTTGTCCGGGCGGGCAAGGTGCGCGCGATGGCGCACATCACCGGCGGCGGCCTGCTCGAAAACATACCGCGTGTTCTGCCGCCGGGACTGCATGCCTTGATCGACGCCGACCTGTGGGAACAGCCGCGCCTGATGGCCTTCCTCCAGGCACAGGGTACCATCGAGGCGGCCGAAATGGCGCGCACCTTCAACTGCGGCATCGGGATGGCGGTCGTCGTCGCCGAAACCGACGCCGCCGCCGTGGCCACCGAACTTGCGGCGGCGGGAGAGAACGTCCACCGGATCGGCACGATCGGTTCCGGCGACAGGGGCTGCACCGTGCGCGGAAGTGTCGAGACGTGGAGCGCGCGGGAAGACTGGTCCGCGACTTTCCATGGCTAGGGCGCGCATCGCTGTCCTGATCTCGGGCACCGGCACCAACATGGCCGCGCTACTCTACGCCGCAAAAGCCGAAGATTGCCCGTTCGAGATCGTCCTCGTTGCGTCGAACAATCCCGATGCGCCGGGCCTTGCGCTCGCCGCCGCAGAGGGCATCGCGACCTTCGCCCACCCACATAAAGGGATTACGCGTGAGGCGCACGACGATCTGATCCACGCGGCACTGGTCGAGGCGAACACACACTATGTCGCGCTCGCCGGTTATATGCGCGTTCTGTCGGCGGGCTTCGTTGCACAATGGACCGGCCGGATGCTCAACGTCCACCCGTCGCTCCTGCCGAGGTACAAAGGCCTCCATACCCATGCCCGCGCGATCGAGGCCGGCGACACCTGCGCCGGATGCAGCGTTCACCTCGTCACCGCCGAACTCGACGACGGCCCGGTGCTCGCCCAGACGGAGGTTGCGATCCTGCCCGGCGATACGCCCGACACGCTGGCCGCCCGCGTTCTGATTGCCGAACATCAGCTTTACGGGCGAACCCTCGCCGCGTTCGTGTCGCGCGAAAGCGGCCCTGATCACCTTATCGCTCAGGTCCGCGCGCGCGCGATGGCGCTGCCCGAGGCCGACGAAGTCCTGTCGCACGGCATGCCCTGCTGGGGCATCATCAAGGGCAAGAAATTCGCCTATGTCTCGAACGATCACCACGGCGATGGCAAGGTCGCGCTGCTGGTCAAGATCAGCGGCGTCGAGGAACAGGCGATGCTGATCGAAAGCAACCCCGACCGCTATTATCGCCCCGCCTATTTCGGCGACGGCTGGGTGGGGATCAGACTCGACCTCGGCGATACCGACTGGGACCACATCGGCGAGTGGCTGGGCAAGAGCTGGCGCGCGGTGGCGCCGCCAAGGCTGACTAAACTGATAAACGTGGCGGACGAGTTTTAGCTGTGGATGCTACAAAGCGACTGCTCTCCGCGAGACTCCGTACTCTGGCGGCGACAATGCTCTCGATGAGTATGGTCGGTTGTGTCGGCGACATCCCTCGTCGCCCAATCAACGAAGCCGATGGCATTTACGAGAATCCATGCTGCCTCTCGCTGGCCCTAAAGTCGGGCACGATGCAGATTGGCAAGCGCTATGTTTCTTACGTAATCGAGAGTGATAAAGTCGGGAGGTACATCTTGCCGAGCCAGTCAATTGACGTTGAACCAGACGGCAGACTTGCGATTGGAGACCGCCAGTTTCCGCTCAAGATATACTTGGGGGACGGCAACCCGCCCCCGACAATCGAAATTCCGAGCAACAGCCGCGTCGATACATTTAACCGTAAAGGCTAACTACCCCACAATCTCTTCCGGCTTGAAGAAGTAAGCAATCTCGATCGCCGCATTCTCGTCGCTGTCCGACCCGTGGACCGAGTTCGCTTCGATGCTTTCGGCCAGTTCCTTGCGGATGGTACCCGGCTCGGCATTGGCGGGGTTGGTCGCGCCCATGATGTCGCGGTTGCGCTGCATGGCGTTTTCGCCCTCGAGGACCTGCACGACGACGGGGCCCGAAATCATGAAGGCGACCAGATCGTTGAAGAACGGCCGCTCGCGGTGGACGGCGTAAAAGCCCTCGGCCTGATCCTTCGTCATCTGGATACGCTTCGACGCGACGACGCGGAGGCCGCCGTCCTCGAGCATCTTGGTGACGGCACCCGTCAGATTACGCCGCGTGGCGTCGGGCTTGATGATCGAAAATGTGCGTGTCGCGGCCATGACGGTCGAGGCTCCAGGGTCAGTAGTGAATTGGGTCGCGGCGCCTCTAGCGGTGCCGGCCCGATTTCGCAACCGGCGCTACTTCTCGCACACGTCGGCCACGAACCGGTCCAGCAGGCGAACGCCATAGCCCGTCGCGCCCTTGTCCCAGCCGGGCCCGGGCTTCGCCGCCCAGACCATCCCGGCAATGTCGAGATGCGCCCACGCGACGCCCTCATCAACGAAGCGCTGGAGGAATTGCGCGGCGGTGATCGACCCGGCCTCACGCGGCCCCACGTTCTTCATGTCGGCAATGGGGCTGTCGATGAGCTTGTTATACGCCTCGCCCAGCGGCATTCGCCACAGCCGGTCGCCGACCGCATTGCCCGCCGCGATCAGCTGGCCCGCCAGCGCATCGTTGTTCGAAAACATACCGCCATGTTCATTGCCGAGTGCGACGATCATCGCACCCGTCAGCGTGGCCAGGTCGATCATCACCTTTGGCGAATAATGTTTCTGGACCCAGGTCATCGCATCGCACAGCACCAGCCGCCCCTCGGCATCGGTGTTGATCACCTCGATCGTCTGGCCGGACATGCTGGTCACGACATCACCGGGCCGCTGGGCATTGCCGTCCGGCATGTTCTCGACCAGCGCGCAGACGCCGACGACATGCGCCCTCGCCTTGCGTCCGGCGAGCGCCATCATCGCGCCGACGACCGCACCGGCCCCGCCCATGTCCCACTTCATGTCTTCCATGCCAGGGGGCGGCTTCAGCGAAATGCCGCCAGTGTCGAACGTCACGCCCTTGCCGATGAAGGCGACGGGCGTGGACTCGGTGCCGCCGGTGCCGTCCCAGCGCAGAACGAGCAGCCGTGCCGGACGGGCCGAGCCCTGGGACACGCCGAGCAGCGATCCCATGCCCGCCGCGCGCATCGCGTCTTCGTCGAGCACCTGGACGTCGATGCCGAGGTCCGTCAGCGGCTGGCACCGCTCGACGAAGGTCTCGGGATAAATGACGTTTGCCGGCTCGGTCACCAGTTCGCGGGTAAAGCCGACCCCGGCGACAACCGCCGCGGCGCGCGGCCATGCCGTCTCGACACCGGTTTCGGCCCCGGCGATCACGAGTGTATCGAGCGTCGGCTTCTGATTGTCGCTGAGTTTGGTGCGATAGCGATCATATCGCCATCCGCGCAGCACCGCGCCCTCGATCAGCCTGATCAGCGCCGGCTGCTCCACCCCGCCTGCTTCGATCACCAGCCGCGTCTCACCCGACGTCAGCAGCCTTGCGGTCAGCGCGGCACCCGCCTTGACCGCGTCCGACCCGCTGCCCTCGCCAATCCCGACCAGCAATGTCCGTCGCCCACCCGAAGTCGGCTCGATCAGCTCGGCGATGCTCCCCGCTTCTCCCTCGAACCGCGACAGCGTTGCTGCGGCCCGCAAACCATCGGCATTCGCCCGGCCCGCGAGCCGGTCGGCAAGCGCGCCCTTGGCCACGACGATGGCGACGCTCGCGGCGTCGGTGGGAACATTGCTGGTGAATTCGACCTTCATAAAAACGGGCAATCCTCGAAAATGGCTGACCCTGGAAACGAGTCGGCGTTGGGAATCTGTTAGCCGGGCATGGCACGACAGGCAAAAGCGCGATTGCCTTGGTACGCATCACGGTGCGATAGGCGCTTTGCCGAACGGGTGGCGGTCGCCGCATTCGGGCGATTGCGAGTGCGAGGATCAAGTTGGCCAAGCGAACGACCGGAGCCGTCGGACTGATCTTGACGACGGGGCTGTTGCTCGCCTTGTCGGGGGCGCTCCATGCCCAGACGACCAAGACCGATCCGATCGCATCGCCGAACGATGTCGCGCCGCAGGTGGACTTCGCGGCGGACGCTCTGGAATATCAGAGCGATCGGGATATCGTCACTGCGCGCGGTGACGTCCAGATGGCACGCGAAGGCAACCGCGTCCGCGCCGACACCGTCATATGGAACCGCAAGACCGGCGAGGTTCGGGCGACCGGCAATGTCAGCATCACCAACCCCGGCGGCGACATTGCCTACGGCGACACCGTCGTCCTGACCGACACGCTGAAGGATGGCATGGTCGAAAACCTGCTGATCGTCCTTGCCGATGGCGGCCGCCTCGCGGCGCGGCACGGCACGAAGGTCGGCGACATCTCGACGCTCGAAAATGCTGCTTATTCGCCCTGCCCCGTCATCGACAGCGATGGGTGCCCCAAAAAGCCGTCGTGGCAGATTTCGGCGGTCCGGGTGATCTATGATGCCGGTCAGAAGCGGTTGCGATTCAAAGGCGCGCGCCTCGATCTGTTCGGCGTCCCCATCGCGCTGATCCCCGGCCTTTCGGTTCGTACAGGGGGTGAGGGCGGATCCGGGCTGCTTGTGCCGAATATCGAATACACCCGCGCCAACGGCGCCGAGATCGCCATTCCCTATTATCTGCGCATCGGTCCCAATCGCGATCTGGAGGTCATACCGCATATCTACACGGCAGCCCCTCCTGCCATTGAGGGTACCTATCGTGCGCTGACCAGCAACGGTGCCTATCGGATCGGTGGTTTTGCAACTTCCAGCCGTCGCCTTCCGGCGGGAACGACCGATCCGATCGGTACGTCGGATTTCCGGGGCTACCTCGATGCCAGCGGCAAGTTCCAGCTCGATCCCTATTGGAGCATTACGGGTTCGATCCGGCGCGTCACCGACCGAACGCTCCTCCGACGCTATGATATTTCATTCGACGACCGGCTTCGCTCGACGATCTCGGCGGAGCGGATCGGGGACAACACTTATTTCTCGCTCACCGGCTGGGCGGTCCAGTCGCTCCGCGCCACCGATGTTCAGGGCACCATTCCGATTGCCTTGCCCGAGATCGACTATCGCCGACGCTTCGCTGATCCGGTCGTTGGCGGACGGTTCGAGTTGCAGCTCAACTCGCTGGCGCTCGCGCGCACGGCCGGTCAGGACACCCAGCGGGCATTTGCCGGATTGCGCTGGGATTTGCGTCGGCTGACCAGCCTGGGACAGGAAATCGTTTTCACTGCCTACGCGCGCGGCGACGTCTATCACAGCAGCCAGAATGCGCTGACGACGATCGATCTCTATCGCGGCACGCCCGGATGGCAGACGCGAGCCATCGCCGCGCTCGCGGCCGAAATACGCTGGCCGCTGGTCGGGCAGCTCTGGGGCGGGACGCAGCGGCTGACGCCCCGATTGCAGGTCGTGGCGTCGCCGCCGACCGCCAACCTCGATATTCCCAATGAAGACGCGCGGTCGGTGGATCTCGAGGACAGCAACCTGTTCGCGCTCAACCGCTTTCCGGGGTACGACCGGTGGGAGGACGGCACGCGGGTCACCTACGGCCTCGACTGGGCGTTCGATGCACCGCGCGTTTCGATCGCGGCTAATATTGGTCAGAGCTACCGGCTCAGTGCCAGCCCGACATTGTTCCCCGCTGGTACCGGGCTTGGTGACCGCCTGTCCGACATCGTCGGTCGCACCACGATCAAATACCGCGACATCGTCAGTCTGACGCACCGCTACCGCCTCGACAAGAACGGTCTCGCCCTCCGCCGCAACGAAATCGACGCGACGCTCGGCAACAGCCGCACCTATTTTCTGGTCGGCTACCTCAGGCTCAACCGCAACATCGACCCAATTCTTGAGGATTTGCGCGACCGCGAAGAGGTTCGGCTTGGCGGCCGGGTCCAGCTGGGCAAATATTGGTCCGTTTTCGGATCGACCACGATCGACCTGACCGACAAGGCGGAGGATCCGCTGTCGCTGGCCGATGGTTATCAGCCCGTCCGCCACCGCCTTGGCATTTCCTATACCGACAACTGCCTCGACATCGGCCTGACCTGGCGGCGCGATTACGATACCAGCGGCGATGCCCGGCGCGGGAACTCGTTTTTGCTCAGGCTGGCATTCCGCAACCTGGGCCGCTAACGTCCGGTTCACTATGCGCGCCCCACAGGCGCACCATCTACTCGTGTCAAGGAATGGACCACTGAGCGTGAACCGATATTCGAAGGGCGCGGTCGTTGCCGCGCTGGCGGCGATGGTCATCGCGCCAGGCTTAACATCTGCTCAGGCGGTTTCCGATACGAACGAGGTGCCCAGCAGCGCGAACCTCAACCTGCCGACCGACATAACGACGTTCGGCAAGTCGGACCCGCACATTCGCAAGGCAACGGCGATCATCAACGGTGAGATTATCACCGGGACCGACATCGACCAGCGCCTGGCCCTGATCATCCTCGCCAATGGCGGCAAGGTTGCCGACGACGAACGCGAGCGCCTCCGCCTGCAGGTCCTGCGCAACCTGATCGACGAGACGCTCGAGATTCAGGAGGCCAAGGCCCACGACATTACGATCACCAAAGAGGAGATCGAGCAGAGCTACGACCGGGTGTCGCGGAATTTCAAACGGTCGCCCCAGGAAATGACCAAATATCTGCGCCAGCAGGGATCGGCGGACAAATCGATCAAGCGCCAGATCGAAGGGGAACTCGCGTGGAGCCGTCTGCTCAGGCGGCGGGTCGAACCCTTCGTGAACGTGAGCGACGAAGAGGTGCAATCGGTCATCGCCCGCCTGCAGGCATCGAAAGGCACGCGCGAATATCACGTCGGCGAAATCTACCTGTCGTCGACGCCGGACAATCAGGCGGAGGTCGCGGCGAATGCCCGCAAGATCATCGACCAGATCAGAGGGGGCGGATCGTTCGCCGCCTATGCCCGCCAGTTTTCCGAGGCATCGACCGCGTCGGTCGGTGGCGATCTTGGCTGGGTACGCGCGCCCCAGCTGCCCGACAGTCTGGCGACGGCCGTTCAGGACCTGACCGTCGGGCAGATTGCGGGCCCGATCCAGACGCCCGGCGGCTTTTCGGTGCTCTACCTCGTCGACAGCCGCCAGGTGCTGACCGCCGATCCGCGCGATGCGGTGCTCAATCTGCGCCAGATGTCGCTCAAGTTCGCACCAGGAATGCCTGAGCCGGAGGCGACGGCCAAGGCCGAAGCGCTGGCCAAGGCGACGCAATCGATGGGCGGCTGCGGCAAGGTCGATGAAGTGGCGCGCACGGTTGGCGCAGAGGTCGTCGACAACGCCGCGGTGAAGGTGCGTGACCTGCCCCCGCTCCTGCAAGACATGTTGCTCAAACTCAGTGTCGGACAGGCCACGCCACCGTTCGGTTCGCGCACGGACGGGGTGCGGGTGCTCGTGCTTTGCGGACGGGACGAGGCGCAGGCCGCAAGCGGTCCTGCCCCCGACGCCATCCGGTCACAGATGGAGGAAACGCGCGTCAACCAGCGCGCGCAACGCTATCTGCGCGATCTTCGCCGTGATGCGGTGATCGATTATCGCTGATCTTGTGGCGCCAATCGCGATTGCGCTCGGTGACCCGGCCGGGATCGGCCCGGAGATCGTCGGCAAGGCCTGGGCGATGCGTCAGGAGGCCGGCCTCTCTCCCTTCTTCGCCGTAGGTGACAGCGGTTCGATCGGTCACGGCTGGACCGGCCCCGTTGCGCGGATCACCTCCGCCGAGGAAGCCGCGAGCGTCTTTGACCACGCCCTTCCGGTTATGCACGTCATGGATTGCGGACCAATCCGGTTGGGGGAGCCGAGTGCCGAGGGTGCACGCTGTTCGCTGATGTCGCTCGAACTTGCCACGGGACTGACGCGGTCCGGGCCCGCCGCCGCGCTGGTGACGGCCCCGGTGTCGAAGGCTCAGCTCTACGGCATCGGTTTCACCTATCCGGGGCAGACCGAATTTGTCGCCGAACGCTGCGGCGTTGCGGCAGAAAACGCGGTAATGATGCTCGCCGGCCCGACCCTGAGGGTGGTTCCGGTGACGACTCACATTCCCCTCGCCGACGTCCCGTCCCATCTTTCGATCGACCTTATCGTGTCCAAGGCCCGGATTACGACACGCGCGCTGACCCGCGACTTCGGCATCGACAACCCGCGGATCGCGGTTGCCGCACTCAATCCCCATGCCGGAGAGAGCGGGATGATCGGTCGGGAAGAGATCGACATCATCGCCCCTGCCATCGAGGTGCTGGTGGCGGAGGGGATTGACGCGTTCGGGCCCCTCGCGCCCGATGCGGTGTTCCACGCCCGCGCCCGCGCCACCTATGACGTGGCGCTTTGCATGTATCATGATCAGGCGCTCATCCCCCTCAAGGCCCTGCACTTCGACGAGGGCGTCAACATCACCCTTGGCCTGCCCATCGTGCGGACATCGCCCGATCACGGCACCGCTTTCCCGCTGGCCGGACGCAACCTCGCCAATCCGGGCGCGATGATCAGCGCCATCCAGCTCGCGGCAGAGGCCGTCCGGATGCGGCTCGCTTGAGCGACACGGGCCGCCCTCCCCTGCGGGAGGTCATCGCCCGACACGGCCTTTCGGCATCGAAGGCGCTCGGCCAGAATTTCCTGCTGGATGCCCAGCTGCTCGACCGCATCGCCCATATCCCCGGCGACCTGCACGGCAAGCCGGTTTTCGAGGTCGGTCCCGGCCCCGGTGGTCTTACCCGGGCATTGATCGATGCCGGCGCCATCGTGACCGCTGTCGAGCGTGACCGGCGCTGCCTTCCGGCGCTCCTCGAGCTGAGCGACAGCCATCCGGGGCAGTTGCGCGTCATAGAAGGCGACGCGCTGGCGATGCCGCTGGCCGACCTGCTGCCCGTCGGGGGCCATATCGTCGCCAACTTGCCCTATAATGTGGGCACCGCGCTGCTGGTGGCATGGCTGTCGGGCGAAGCGTGGCCGCCGCGCTGGGCGTCGCTGACCCTCATGTTCCAGGCCGAAGTCGCCGAGCGCCTGGTCGCCGCGCCCGGCAGCGACGCCTATGGCCGGCTGAGTATCCTTGCCCAGTGGCGTGCGCAGCCCAGTATCGCGATGCGCGTCCACCGCTCCGCCTTCACGCCGCCGCCGAAAGTCATGTCGGCGGTTGTTCATATCATCCCGTCAGCTCCGCTAGGCGGCGTTCGCTTCGCCACGCTCGAACGATTGACGGCTGCCGCTTTTGGTCAGCGCCGCAAGATGCTGCGTGCATCGCTCAAGGGGCTGGCGAGAGCGCTCGCCGCGCTTGAAAACCTAGGCATTGATTCCGCGCGCCGGGCCGAAACCCTTTCGGTTCAGGAATTCATCGCGGTCGCGGCCGCAATGGACGCTGCTCAGGGTTGCGTCGTCGCGGGAAGCGTCGCCTGAGCCGACTGGACCACCGGCGGCGGACCCTTGTCGATCGTCGCTGCCAGCCGCGCGCCGTCGGGACACGCGCCGACGCACAATGTCCTGATCCGCGCCAGATTTTCGCGAGCCTTGGTCACCGCTCCCTTTTGCACCATCGCCTCACCCTGCCCCGCGAGGGCGATGACGTCATTGGGCTCGATCAGCAGCGATTCGCGGTAGAGCCGGATGGCCTTGCCCGGCAGCCCCTGACGCGACGCCACTTCCGCCATGAGCAAAAAGGCTCCCCGGTTGCGCGGATCGACCGCAAGCGCGGTTTCAAGCGCGTCATTGGCGGCATCGAGCTTTCCCGCGGTCACATCGGCCCTGGCCTGCGCCACCAGCGCGACCGAGCGCGCGTCGATCGCCCCGCTGGCATGTTGACTGTGCCCGACGCTCGATACCATCGCCAGCGCGAGCGCGAGGCCGATCGCAGGGAGAGTTATGCGCATGAAGAGCTCCGCAAGCATTTCAAACGTCGAGGCTAGCACGACAAAATGAGCCGCGCGACAAAAAAGCCGTCGGTGCCGTCATGCGCGGGAGTGAGGACACGGCCGTGCCCCGAGGGCCGCCCTTCGGCGAACGGTGGCTCGGCACGCCAGGCCGGATTTCGCGCCAGGAACCGGTCGACTTGCCCCGCCCCCTCGCGCGTGATCAGCGAGCAGACGGCATAGACGATCGCGCCACCCGGTTTGACCAGCGGCACGGCCTGGTCGAGGACCTGGACCTGTTGCGCCACCAGCTTGTCGAGACGAGCGGGGTGGAGCCGCCACCGCGCCTCGGGATTGCGTCGCAAAGTGCCGCTCCCCGAACAGGGCGCATCGACCAGCACAACATTGGCGAGACCCGCGAGATCGCTGACCCCGGCCGCCTCGTGCCCGCCATCGAGCAGACGGACGGCAACCGCCGCTCCGGCTTTTCGCGCCCGCGGTTCGAGCGCGGACAGGCGGCGGCGATCGGTATCACAAGCGACCAGCCTCCCGTCATTGTTCATCGCCGCAGCCAGCGCGAGCGTCTTGCCCCCGCCGCCGGCACACAGATCGACCACGACCATTTCCGGCAGGACGCGGCACGCCGCGACGACGCGCTGGCTGCCCGCATCCTGAATCTCGACGAGCCCGTCCTGCCAGGCATCGCTTTGCTCCACCGGGAAAGCGGTGTCGAAGCGCAGACCGTCATCCAGACCCTCGATCGGCTGTGCGTCGGGCCACAGGGCCAGCATCGCCTCACGCGTTGTCTTCAACCGGTTCACACGAAGGTCGAGTGGCGCGCGCTCGAGCAACGCGGCATGATCCGCCGGATTGATCTGCCGCGCGAGCCAGGCAGGCATCACGCCCGCTTCGGCACGTGGCTCGTCGGGCGACAATACCGCCGGGCCATAGGACGACCCGTCGAACGCCGACGCGATCGCCTCGTCTTCGTCGGCGATCCGGGCAAACGCCGCACGACCACTGACCGGCGGCTCGCCAAAACTGCGAATGGCGCGATAGACCAGCTCGCGTACCGCCGCACGGTCCTTCGACCCGGCATAGCGCCTCGCGGCAAAGCCCCGTGCGATGATCGTGTCGGCTGCGGCGCCATTGTTACCAGCGGCCAGGATGATCTCGTCGAGCATCTCGATCGCGGTTTGCAGCCGGGCGGCGGGCGTCACTTTCCGAAAATCATTGCGTCGGATAATTCGGTGCTTCACGCGTGATCGACACGTCGTGGACGTGGCTTTCGCGCAGGCCCGCATTGGTGATCCGCACGAACCGTGCGCGCTTTTGCAGATCGGCGATCGTCGCCGCACCGGTATAGCCCATCGCCGCCTTCACGCCGCCGACCAGCTGATGAATGACGTCCTTTGCCGGCCCCTTGAACGCAACCTGGCCCTCGATCCCCTCAGGCACGAGTTTCAGCTGGTCCTTGATATCCTGCTGAAAATAGCGGTCGGCCGATCCCCGCGCCATCGCGCCGACCGACCCCATCCCGCGATAGGATTTATAGGCGCGGCCCTGATAGAGGAACGTCTCGCCCGGTGCCTCGATCGTACCGGCGAGGAGTGACCCGACCATCACGCACGATGCGCCCGCCGCCAGTGCCTTGGCCACATCGCCCGACGTGCGCAGGCCGCCATCGGCAATCACCGGCACGCCCGACTTCGCGGCTTCCTCTGCACTCTCCATGATCGCCGTCAGCTGCGGCACGCCCACGCCCGCGATGATCCGCGTCGTACAGATGCTTCCCGGCCCGATGCCGACCTTGATCGCATCCGCCCCCGCGTCGATCAGCGCACGGGTGGCGGCACCGGTCGCGACGTTCCCCGCGACGATCTGGACCCGGTTCGACAATTTGCGGACCCGTTCGACCGCAATCGCCACCATCTTCGAATGGCCGTGCGCGGTGTCGATGACGATCAGGTCGCATTCGGCGTCGATCAGCGCCTCTGTCCGCTCGAACCCGGCATCGCCGACCGTCGTCGCGGCCGCCACGCGCAGCCGTCCGGACCCGTCCTTGGTCGCACTGGGATAGGTGACGGCCTTTTCGATGTCCTTGACCGTGATCAAACCGACACAGCGATAATCCCCGTCGACCACCAGCAGTTTTTCGATACGCCGCTGGTGAAGCAGCCGCCGTGCCTCCTCCTGGCTCACGCCCGCGCTGACCGTCGCCAGATTGTCGCGCGTCATCAGTTCGCTCACCGGCTGGTCGGGATTTTCCGCAAAGCGGACGTCGCGGTTGGTCAGGATGCCGACCAGCCGACCCGACGCCTCAACGACCGGGATGCCAGAGATCCGGTGTCGCGCCATCATCGCGCGCGCATCGGCGAGCGTCTGGTCGGGAAAGATCGTGATCGGATTGACGACCATGCCGCTTTCGAACCGTTTGACCTGCCGCACCGCCTCGCACTGTTCTTCGATCGACAGATTGCGGTGGAGCACCCCGATGCCGCCCAGTTGCGCCATGACGATCGCCATATCGGCTTCGGTCACGGTATCCATCGCCGCCGACAGGACGGGGATATTGAGCGCGATGTCGCGCGTCAGCCGCGTCCGCGTATCGGCCTGGCTGGGCAGGACTTCGGACTCGCCCGGCTGCAACAGAACGTCGTCGAATGTCAGACCGAGCGGGATGTCGAGGGCCAAGCGATGCACCTGTAATTGACTGTGGAGCGAGTCGTGGCGGTCCATGTAACCGCGCCGCCCCGAATGCGCCAGACGAGGCGCCCGTTAACCGAATCTCCTTGGAGCGCGCTCAATAAGCCGCGATACACCTGTCAGCTTCAAAAAGGCCGCTGCCGCATGGAAACCCTTGTCGTCATTATCGCCTTGCTTGGCGTCGTCTATGTCATGATGGCCGTGAAGATGGTCCGGCAGGGCTATCAATACACCATCGAACGCTTCGGCAAATTCACCGCCGTCGCGCAGCCGGGCCTGACGCTGATCTTTCCGTTCATCGACCGCGTCGGGCGCAAGGTGAACATGATGGAGCAAGTACTCGACATTCCGGGCCAGGAAATCATCACCAAGGACAATGCGATGGTCGCGGTCGACGGCGTCGTGTTCTTCCAGGTGCTCGACGCCGCCAAGGCGGCCTATGAGGTCAGCGACCTCTATCTGGCGATCATGCAGCTGACGACGACCAATCTGCGCACGGTCATGGGCAGCATGGACCTCGACGAAACGCTGTCGAAGCGGGATGAGATCAACGGGCGGCTGCTCGCCATCGTCGATCTCGCCACCGAAGCGTGGGGCGTCAAGATCACCCGGGTCGAGCTGAAGGATATCCGGCCGCCTGCCGACATCGTCAATGCGATGACGCGCCAGATGAAGGCCGAACGCGAGAAACGCGCCTCGATCCTCGAATCGGAGGGCGCGCGACAGAACGACATCAACCGCGCAGAGGGCGCGAAACAGGCCCAGATCCTCGAGGCCGAGGGCCGCAAGGAAGCCGCCTTTCGCGACGCAGAGGCGCGCGAACGCTCTGCCCAGGCCGAAGCGGAAGCGACTCGCATGGTCAGCGAAGCGGTGGAAAAAGGCAGCAGCCAGTCGCTCAACTATTTCATTGCGCAAAAATATGTCGAGGCCGTCAGCCAGTTCGCGACCAGCCCCAATGCCAAGACCATCCTGTTCCCGGTTGAGGCGACGCAGTTGATCGGAACATTGGGCGGCATTGGCGCCCTCGCGCGGGAGGCACTCGGCGGTGACGGTCCGCCTGCCGCACCGCCGGCGCCGCCACGTCGTCCCGGCCCGTTCGACCTGCCGCCACAGCAATGACCGCGCTTCTCGCCCTCCCCGACTATTGGCTGTGGCTGATCGCGGGAGCCGTACTCGCCATTGCCGAGATGATCGCGCCGGGCGTGTTCCTGATCTGGATCGGGGCCGCCGCGGCACTGACCGGCATCGCGGCTCTGGTCCTGCCGATCGGCACGACGGCGGAGGCGCTGATTTTCGCGACGTCCAGCGTGGCGGCAATCTACGCGGGACGCGATTTCCTGACGAGGAACCCGATTGTCTCGACGGACCCCCTGCTCAACGACAGGGGCGCGCGACTGGTGGGCAGTGTCGTGACGGCAGTCGAGCCCGTCGATTCGCTCGGCGGCAGGGTCAAGGTCGGCGACAGCGTGTGGTCAGCGAAGGGCGCGGCCGCGCAGCCGGGCGATCGACTGAGGGTGACCGGCACGGAAGGCCAGGTTTTGCTCGTCGAGCGAACCTAGCTGGCTTTGTTTCCGCCCATCAGTCCGCCGAGCATTCCGGTCAGGGCACCGGCAATACCGCCGCCTTCGCCTTCGCCCTGCTGCTGCTGACCGATCACGCTCGCCAGCGAGCCCAGCGCCCCTTCGCCACCGATATGATGCATGATCTGGCTGAGCACATCGGTCGACATGCCTGTCTGTGCCGCCGCGGTTTCGACGGTATCGGTCGGCGCGGTGTGCGCCGCCGTCAGCGCGGTGATTGCCGTCTGCGCCGTCGCGGGGTCGATTCCCAGCTTCGACGCAATCATGCCGGCGACCTGCGCCTCGACCTCTTGCCCCATCTGTCCACCAAACTGGCTCATGACCGTGTCGAGAATGCTCATCGCGCGTCCTTTCGAATTACCGGACGACGATAGCGCATCGCGGGCAAAAGCACAGGTGACAAAATGTTACGCCGCAACCGGCGCCGAACGGCGCACCCCATCGTCGACGTGCGCCTCGAATTGCGCGAAATTGGCGATGAACTGACCGACGAGCTTTTTGGCGGTCTGGTCATAGTCGGCCTTGTCCGCCCAGGTCGCGCGCGGATCGAGGATGGCATCGTCCACGCCGGAGACCGCGACGGGCACGGCAAATCCGAAATGAGGGTCGGTGCGAAAGGACGCGTCGTTCAAACTGCCGTCGAGCGCGGCATTCAGCAGCGCGCGTGTCGCCTTGATCGGCATCCGGCGGCCGACACCATATTTGCCGCCCGTCCAGCCGGTATTGACCAGCCAGCACGTCACGCCTCCCTCGGCAATCCGCGTCTTCAGCAGATTGCCATAGACGCTTGGATGGCGCGGCATGAACGGTGCACCGAAACAGGTTGAAAACGTCGCTTCGGGCTCGGTTACGCCGATCTCGGTCCCGGCGACCCGTGCGGTGTAGCCGGACAGGAAATGGTACATCGCCTGGTCCGGCGTCAGCCGCGCGATCGGCGGCAAAACGCCGTAGGCATCCGCCGTCAGCATGATCACGGTCCTCGGGACCGGACCCAGATTGTCCTTGCTCGCATTGGGGATGAAATCGATCGGGTATGAGCCCCGGCTGTTCTCGGCGAGCGTCGCGTCGTCGAGGTCGAGTTCGCGCGTCACCGGGTCGACAACCACATTTTCGAGGACAGTGCCGAACCGCTTTGTCGTGGCGAAGATCTCAGGCTCGGCCTCGGCCGACAACCGGATCATTTTCGCATAGCATCCGCCCTCGAAATTGAAGACGGCGGTGTCCGACCAGCCATGCTCGTCGTCGCCGATCAGCGTGCGACTGGCATCGGCGCTCAGCGTGGTCTTGCCGGTACCGGACAAGCCAAAGAAAACCGCCGTATGCCCGTCAGGCCCGATGTTCGCCGAACAGTGCATCGGCATGATGCCCTCGACCGGCAGCTTGTAGTTCAGAATGCCGAATACCGACTTCTTCATTTCACCGGCATAGGCGGTGCCGCCGATCAGGATCAGCTTCTCGGTGAAATTGACCGCGACGACCGTCTCGCTGCGGCAGCCGTGCCGGGCCGGGTCTGCCCGAAAGCTCGGCAGGTCGATGATCGTGAATTCAGGCAGGAACTCCGCAAGCTCGGTCACTTCCGGACGCACCAGCAGAGTGCGGATGAACAGGCTGTGCCACGCAAATTCGGTAATGACCCGAACGTTGACGCGGTGTTCGGGCTGCGACCCGCCGAACAGGTCCTGCACGAACAATGTGTCCTTGGCCGCGACCGCCGCCAGGAAATCGGCCTTCAATGCGTCGAAATGGCCGCTCGTCATTTCCTTGTTCGTCTTGCCCCACCAGATCGTCGCCTCGGTGGTCGCATCGCACACGATGAACTTGTCCTGCGCCGACCGACCGGTGTGCGTGCCGGTGGCAACGACGAGCGGACCGTCCTTGGCCAGCACACCCTCGCCCCGGCGGATCGCATGTTCGACCAGCGGCGCGGTAAGCAGGTTCCAGTGAACCTGTGCCTTGGTCGCGATACCCTGGGCGGCGAGGTCGAATCGAGCGACCGGTAGCGACATCGGCTGAATCCTTGCATTCGTATGCGACAAACTACGCGGCTCGCGCATAGGCATCGGTGGTCGCTGTCGTCAAACATATCTGCCGCGTTGAAGCGTGTGGCGCGATCGCCTATCGCCTGGACTGCATGGCCGCCACGATCGCTCTCGTCGACGATGATCGCAACATTCTGACGTCGGTTGCCGTCGCGCTGCAGGCGGAGGGCTTTACCACTCGCGTCTATACCGACGGCGAACTCGCGCTGAAGGCGCTGATCGACAATCCGCCGGACCTGGCGGTTTGCGATATCAAAATGCCCAAACTCGACGGGCTCGAACTTTTGCGTCGGCTGCGCATGACGTCGACTCTCCCGGTGATCTTGCTGACATCCAAGGACCAGGAAAGCGACGAAGCGATCGGCCTCGCGACCGGGGCAGACGATTACATCGCAAAACCTTTTTCCCAGCGGCTGCTGATCGCGCGCATCCGCGCGATCCTGCGGCGGGTAGAGCTGACTCGCCGGGATGCCTCGTCGAGCGAAACGGAAGTCGGTGAACCGATCGTCCGTGGGCGCCTGACGATGGATTCGCAGCGTCACCGCGTTCACTGGGACGCCCGCGAGGTCGCGCTTACGGTCACCGAATTCCTGATCCTGGAGGCGCTGGCGACCCGACCCGATGTGGTCAAGAGCCGCAACCAGCTGCTCGACGTCGCCTATCAGGACGACGTCTATGTCGACGATCGCACGATCGACAGCCATATCAAGCGGTTGCGGCGCAAGTTCAAGGCCGTCGACCCCGATTTCGACGCGATCGAGACGCTCTACGGCGCCGGCTATCGCTTCAACGATGTCTGATCGCAACGCCGGTTCCGATGGCGACTGACCGGTGGACTCAGCGCGGTTCACTGACCCGCAGGATTCTGGCCGTGAACCTCGTCGCGCTCGTCCTGCTCGGGGGCAGCCTGTTCTATCTCGACAATTTTCGCGTCCGCCTGATCGAGGAGCGCCGCGCCCAGGCCGAAGGGGAGGCGCAGATCGCCGCCGCCGCCCTGAACGCGGCACCGCGGCGGGCGCGCGCCGCACTGATCGAAACGCTCGGACGGCGCTCGGGCAATCGCCTCCGGCTTTTCGACGAGGACGGCGACCAGCTGCTCGACAGCTGGGACAATGGCCCCCGGACCTATGGCTTCGACGGCAGGGCAAGCGAACCCTGGGACACCGATGCCGCCCGCCTCATCGACCGCATTGCCGAGCGTATTGTCGGCGCGAATGACCCGTCACCCTTCGTCGATGCCGGTGACAAGGCCCGGCGCTGGCCCGAACTGGTGACGGTCATGGACGGCGCGACCGTGGCGTCACGCGTCCGTTTGGCGCCCGACCGGACGTTGATGCTGACCGCCGCGACGGCGGTGAACAAGGAGCGTACCCGCTTCGTGCTGAGCGTCGGCAATGCCCGCGACGTCACCCGGCTGGTGCGGGCCGAACGCTTTCGCCTAGCGATGATCGTGCTCTCGACCCTGTTCATCTCGATCCTGCTGTCGCTGTTTCTTGCCCGCACGATCGTCCGTCCGCTGCGCCGCCTCGCGCTCGCCGCGGTCCGGGTACGCCTCGGCCGCGCGCGCGAGGTCATCGTGCCGCGTCTGCCGGAACGCAGTGACGAGATCGGCATGCTGGCGCGCGCCGTTTCGGACATGAGCCAGGCGTTGCGCGAACGGATCGACGCGACCGAAACCTTTGCCGCCGACGTCGCGCACGAGCTCAAAAATCCGCTCGCGTCGATGGCCTCGGCTGTGGAGAGCCTCGGTCGTACGAGCGACCCCGAAGTCACGGCCCAGCTGCACGCGATCCTGGCCGAGGACGTGCGCCGCCTCGACCGGTCGATTACCGATATCGCCGAACTGTCGCGGATCGACGGCGAGCTGTCGCGCACGCGGTTCGAGACCGTCGATATCGCCGCCATGCTGACCTCGATCGTCGCGGGCCGCGAACGGCGTCGGGGGGGCGACGCGCCGACGGTCACATTTGCGGCACCGCGCGGCCGGTTCCGCGTCCTGGGCGACGAGCCCAGGCTGGTCCGCGCGGTTGAAAATCTGGTCGACAATGCCCTGTCCTTCACGCCCCTCGACGGTTCGGTGCGCATCGGTCTGTCGCGTCCGAACGACATGATCGAAATTACGGTCGACGATGACGGGCCCGGCGTCCCCCCTGACCAGCGCGCAGCCATCTTCGGCAGGTTCCACAGCGACCGTCCCGATGGCGATTTCGCCCGGCATTCCGGGCTCGGCCTGGCGATCGCCAGCACGATCGTCGCGGCCCATAACGGGACGATCGAGGTTGGCGACTCGCCCGTGTCCGGGGGTGCCCGGTTCGCGATCCGATTGCCGGTTCTGTAAGCAACGCCTACATGATCGCCATGAGCATGACGATCCACGCCACCTGCATCGCGATTGGCGACAAGGGCGTCCTGATCGAGGGCGAATCGGGCAGCGGCAAGTCCGACCTTGCCCTGCGCATGATCGATCGCGGCGCGACGTTGGTCAGCGATGATTATACCGAACTGGCGGTGACCGGAGAACGGCTGATCGCCCGCCCGCCATCGACGATTGCCGGGCGGATCGAAGTTCGCGGCATCGGTATCGTGTCCGTCGTCCACCGGCATGAAATCCCGGTGGATCTGGTGGTCACGCTGAGCGAAGCGCCCCCCCGCATGCCCGAACCCGCAATTGTCCGGCAATTCCTCGGTATCGATATTCCGCAGGCGGTACTGGATCCCCGCCTGCCGTCCACCCCGATCAAGGTCGAACTCGCGCTCAGCCGGCACATTCTCGCAGCATGAACACGCCCGCGCCCACCCGGATCCTGCTCGTCACCGGGATGTCGGGTGCCGGCAAGTCGACCGTCCTCGATACGCTCGAGGATCTGGGGTGGGAGGTTGTCGACAATCTGCCGCTGGTCCTGCTCAGCCGCCTGCTGGGCACCGATCTGCCCGTCGGGACCAGCGACGCCCGGCCGCTGGCCTTCGGTATCGACAGCCGCACGCGCGGCTTTGATGCGACGGCCATCGTCCGCCAGATCAAGGCCATGCGCGACGCGGGTGCCGATGTCGCGACGTTGTTCCTCGACTGTAGTGGTGCCGAACTCGACCGGCGCTATTCCGAAACCCGGCGGCGCCACCCTCTCGCGCTCGACCGGCCCGCAACCGACGGCATTTCCCAGGAGCGCGAATTGCTCGGCCCGTTGCGCCACTGGGCCGATCATATCGTCGATACGACCTCGTTCACGTCGAACGACCTGAAAGCGGATATTCGCGCGCGGATCGGCGGCGACGGGGCGGCCGCACCGACGCTGACGATCATGTCGTTCGGCTTTGCCCGCGGCGTGCCCCGCACTGCCGACCTGATGTTCGACGTTCGGTTCCTGCGCAATCCTCACTGGGTCGATGCGCTGCGCCCGCTCAGCGGCCTCGATGCCCCCGTCGCCGACTATGTCGCGGGCGATCCGGCCTATGAAGACGTCGTGACACGGATCGAGGAATTGCTGATCACGCTCCTTCCCCGCTATCGGCAGGAAGGAAAATCCTATGTTACCATTGCCTTTGGCTGTACCGGCGGGCGGCATCGCAGCGTGCACATCGCCGAACGCATGGCTCGGCGGTTGCACGGCGCGGGATTTTCGCCCACGGTTGCCCATCGCGATCTCAGCAGTCGCCCCGACGAATCGACTGAAGGTGCCCGTTCACCCAAGTCAAAAGAGGGCCTGCAGACGCACGGGGGCAGCGAAGAGACGGTGGAGCAGCAATGATCGGACTTGTGCTGGTGACGCATGGCGGTCTTGCCACCGAATTCATCACTGCCATGGAACATGTCGTCGGGCCACAATCGGCGGTGGCGGCCATCGCGATCGGCCCCGATGACGATATGGAGGTGCGCCGCGCCGACATCGCCCGCGCGATCGGGGCGGTCGACAGCGGGCGCGGCGTCGTCGTCCTGACGGACCTGTTTGGCGGCACCCCCTCGAACATGGCGATATCGCTGATGCAGCCCGGCCGTGTTGAAGTCATCGCCGGGATCAACCTGCCGATGCTGATCCGGCTGGAGGGTGCGCGCCGTACCATGTCGGTCCGTGATGCGGTCGCCGCCGCGCGTGAGGCGGGGCGCAAATACATCACCGTCGCCTCGGAAGTGCTGGGCGAGCAGGCGGCATGACCGCGCCCGACCCGGCGGAAGTGCGGGTCTCGCGATCTGTCGAAATCGTCAACCGGCGCGGTCTCCACGCCCGCGCCAGCGCGCGGTTCGTCACGCTCGCGAGTACGCTCCCGGCCAAGGTCGAGGTCGAAAAGGACGGTGCGCGCGTCGTCGGCACCTCGATCATGGGGCTGATGATGCTGGGTGCCGCGATCGGCGACACGGTAACCATCAGCGCGTCGGGCGAAGGTGCCGAGCAGGCCGTCACCGCGCTGGCGGACCTCGTCGAAGCGAAATTCGGAGAAGAATGATCGTTCGCGAGATCACCGGCTTTTCGAACCCGCTCGTCAAACAGGTCCGCGCGCTCCGCGACAAGAAATTCAGGCGCGCCGAAGGGCGCTTCCTCGCCGAGGGCCTGCGCATCCTGACCGAAGCACTCGATGCCGGGGTCGCCCCCGACATGCTTTGGCGAACACCCGAAAGCGCCGGCCACCCGTTGGTGCAGCGGCTCGAGGCGGTGGCGGGCGAAGTGTTCGTCACCAGCCCCGAAATCCTGGCAAAGCTGAGCGGCAAGGACAACCCCGGGAGCGTCATCGGTGTCTATGCCGAACGACCGACGCCCCTGGCGCAGCTCGACCGCGCCGGTGCCGACATCTGGATCGTCGCCGAGCGACTGCGAGATCCCGGCAATCTCGGGACGATCCTGCGTACCGGCGATGCGGTCGGCGCGGGCGGGCTGATCCTGATCGACGAGTGCACCGATCCCTTCTCGGTCGAGGCGGTGCGCGCGAGCATGGGCGCGATCTTTACCCAGAGCGTGACACAGGCGAGCTGGGCCGACTTCATCGCCTGGCTGCGGCAAGGGACGGGCCAGCTCGTCGGCACCAGCCTCAATGCGGCGACCGATTATCAGGCGGCGCGTTACACCACCCCGACGTTTATCCTGGTCGGCAACGAGGCGCAGGGACTGCCACCCGCCTATGAGGCCGCGTGCGACCTGCTGGTCAAAATGCCGATGCGCGGCAAGGCCGACAGCCTCAATGCGGCGGTGGCGACGGCTGTAATGGCGTATGAAGTGTTGAACCAGCGGCGATAAAATCGGCTCATTCGTCGAGCATAGTTTCGACCATGCCACGATGATCATAAATGAATTCACGATAAATCCGGAAGTGATCGGTATCTTCGAGAGCCGCCGGCTCAAGCCCGTACTTGCGCATGCGCAACAACCGCGCCTCGGGCAGCGCCATCAGAATCGGCGAGTGCGTCGCCATGATGATCTGGCTCATGCCGCCCACGTTCATCCGCCGCAGCAGCTTGAGGAATTCGAACTGCCGCGTCGGCGACAGCGCCGATTCGGGTTCGTCGAAGATGAAGATGCCGGGGCGGGTGCAGCGTTCCTCGAAGAACCGGATGAAGCCTTCGCCATGCGAATGCGAGAGAAAGTCAGGTCCCGCGGCTCCCGCGTCTCTGGCCGCAACGTCGAGGTAGCGTGCAACCGAGAAGAAGCTTTCGGCGAGGAAGAACCAGCCCTGCCCCACTTTCGGCAGCCAGCTCGCCTTCAGCCGGTCGGAGAGCACGCCGCCCCCCACCTCCTCGGCGCGTGAGCTGTCAACCGCGCGATAGCCGGGACCGCCGCCGCTCTCGTCGAACCCCGCAAGCACCGCGATTCCCTCGAGCAGGGTCGATTTTCCCACTCCGTTCTCACCGGCGATCACCGTGATGGCGGTATCGAACGACAGCGAGAAGCTTTCGCTCCGAAAGAGCGGCAGGCAAAAGGGATAGGCCTGGAAATCGATCGGCGCTTCGTCGTCGAGCCAGACCCGCTTGAGATAGGGCGGCGGCAGCGTGGTGTGCCGGTACTTCGCCACGCGCTACTCAGCAGCCTCGGTGTCGCCGCGCAACAGCGGCACCACAACATCATTGGCATCGCCGTACCGTGCCAGCTCCTCCAGCGCGGGGACTTCGTCGATCTCGCGCGCGCCTGCCTCGATGTTCAGCTCCTTGAACTTCCGCCCCGTACTCAACACGTTACGCTCAAAACTTCCGACAAACTTGTTGTAATTATTGACCGCAGTCGACAAGCCGCCGCCCATCGTCTTGAGGTGCCCCGCCGCGACCGCCAGCCGGTCGTACAATTCCTTGCCCAGCTCGCCGATCTGGCGGGCTTCCTTGGCCAGCTTTTCCTGCCGCCACACCGCCGCCACCGTCCGCGCGATCGCGATCAGGTTCGTGGGCGTTGCCAGCAGCACCTTCTTGTCGAACGCGAAATCCCAAAGAGTGGGATCATGCTCAAGTGCCGCCGACAGGAAATGCTCGCCCGGCACGAACATCACCACATAATCGGGTGCGTCGGCGAACTGGCTCCAATAGCTTTTGTTGCCCAGCGAATTGACATGGGTCCGCATCGACAGCGCGTGCGCCGTCAGGTGCGTCGCCCGCTCGCCCTCGTCGACCGCACCGAACGCGTCCTGGTAGGCATTGAGGGAGACTTTGGCATCGATGACCAGGCTCTGCCCGCCGGGTACGCGAATGATGACATCGGGACGCAACCGCCCGCCATCGTCGGCACCGACGCTGACCTCGGTCTGGAAATCGGCATATTCGGACAGGCCGCAGCTTTCGAGGACGTTCTTCAGCTGCTGCTCGCCCCAGCGCCCCCGTGCCTTGGGCGCATTGCGCAGCGCGTTGACCAGCTTGGCCGCCTCGCCCGAGACGCGTTCGGTCCCGATCCGCATCGCCTCGATCTGCCCCTTCAGGTCGCCAAAGGCGTCGCGCCGTTCGGCCTCTACCCTGGCGACGCCCTCCTCGTACCGCTGAAGCCGTTCGTTTACCGGGGCGAGCAGCGCCTTCAGCCCCTGCCCCGTGGTTTCCTCGGATTCCTTGAACCGCTCGTCGGCGCGTTTCAGGAACTTCGTCTGCGCCTCGTCGAGCAGTTTTGCCGCCGTCTCCGCAAATTGCGCGCCCAGCGCCTCTTTCGCCTCGGTCAGCTGTTTCAGCTGCGCCTCGAACGCTTCGGTGCGCGCCGCATGGTCGGCGCGCAGCGTCGCGATCGTCAGATTGGCCTCCTCACGCTCGCGTTCGACCTGATCGAGCGTCTTGCGCAGCAGCTCGGCATTGCCCGCCCGCTCGTTCGCCGCGCCCAGTTCCGCACGTACCTGCGCCGCCGACCGCCCGCCGAGCAGCCAGCCGATAAGAAGACCGATCGCCAGTGCGGCCAGGCCAAAGACAAGGGATTCGACGGTCATCGCCGGGAACATAGACGGAACCTGCCGTCGTAGGACAGGGTTATTTTGCTCAGGCCGCCTTTTTCAGCTTGGCCAGTTTCCTGAGGATCATCTCGCGCTTCAACCGGCTTAGGTGATCGATGAACAATATCCCCTCGAGGTGGTCCATCTCGTGCTGGAGGCAGGTCGCGAGTAATCCGTCGATGCGCTCGTCATGCTGAACACCGTCGAGATCGAGCCAGCGCGCACGGCAGGACGCCGGGCGCTCGACATCGGCATATTGATCGGGGACCGACAGGCACCCCTCGTTGTAGATGTTGTGCGCGGCGTCGGGCTCCAGAATCTCGGGATTGATGAACACGCGCGGGTCGTTGACCGTCTTCGGCTCCACACCCTCCTCGACCGGCTCTTCGCGTTCCTGCAGGTCGATGACCAGCAAGCGCAGCGGCTCGCCGACCTGAATGGCGGCCAGGCCAATGCCGGGCGCGGCGTACATCGTCTCGAACATGTCGGTGACAAGGGTGCGAATGCCGTCGTCGATCGTTTCGACGGGCTTGGAAATGACGCGCAGCCGGGGATCGGGCGCTTCGATGATCGGGCGGATGGCCATGACGCTCAGGTAGGAAATGCGGCCGCGAGGGTCAAGCTGAGGGTGGCTCCCACAGCTCGACCGGATTGCCCTCCGGGTCATGAATCCGTGCGAAACGCCCCGTGGTCGGGTCGTCCCATTCGGCATTGGTCGTAACCTCGATCCCGGCTTCGCGCAGCGCGTCGAGCAGCGAGTCCAGTCCGTCGACCCGCAGATTGAGCATCCACTGGCGATCGGTCGCGAAATAGTCGGTGTCAGCCGCAAAGGGCGAGAATACGGTCGTTCCGGCGCATTGCTGCCACAGCCCCCATTCGCCGTCGCCGACCCCCAGATGCGTGGCATACCACTGCGAAAGTGCCTTTGGGTCACGCGCCCTGAAAAATATGCCGCCGATACCGGTAACGCCCATGCCCGCCTCCTGCTCAGCTCACCGGGCGCCGCGCCCTCAGCGCCTGGGCCAGCGTACCGTCGTCCAGATAATCGAGTTCGCCCCCGACCGGCAGGCCATGCGCCAGCTGGGTGAGGCGAACGGGGAACCCCTCCAGCCGGTCGGCGATGTAATGCGCCGTCGTCTGCCCCTCGAGCGTCGCGTTCATCGCCAGCACGACCTCGTCGACGCCGCCGCGCTCGATCCGGGCGACGAGGCGATCGATCGTCAGGTCCTCGGGTCGCACGCCGTCGAGCGCCGACAGCCGCCCGCCGAGGACGTGGAACCGCCCGGGGAACAGCCGCGAACGTTCGAGCGCCCACAGGTCGGCGACCTCCTCGACGACCGCGATCGACCGGTCGTCGCGGCGCGGGTCGGCGCAGATCGCGCAGGGGTCCGACGTATCGATGTTGCCGCACACCGAACACTGCGCCAGTCGCGCGTCGACGGTCTCCAGCGCCCGCATCAGGGGTACGAGCGCGCTCTCCCGCTTTTTGAGGAGGTGCAGCACCGCCCGCCGCGCCGAACGCGGGCCGAGCCCCGGCAATCGGGCAAGCGCCTGGGCCAGCGCATCGATTTCGGCAGAAGCCATGACGCGGCGATAGCGCCGCCGGTGCCGCCCGTCACCCCGGCGCGCGCCAAAGCCGGTGCGGGGTGACGGAAAAGCAACGACGCGCTACCTGCACGCCATGCGGATTATTTTCATGGGTACGCCGGATTTCGCTGTGCCGACGCTCGATGCGCTGGTCGTCGCCGGACATGACGTCATGGTGGCTTATACCCAGCCACCCCGGCCCGCCGGGCGCGGCAAGGCGTTGTCGCCGTCGCCGGTCCAGCGCCGCGCCGAGGCATTGGGCATCCCGGTGCGCAGTCCGGAACGGTTGCGCGACCCCGCAATCCAGGCGGCGTTTACCGCCCTTGCCGCCGACGTCGCGGTGGTCGCCGCCTATGGTCTCATCCTCCCCCGGCCCGTGCTCGACGCGCCGCGCCTCGGCTGCATCAACGTCCATGCCTCGCTCCTGCCGCGCTGGCGCGGCGCGGCCCCTGTCCAACGCTCGATCCTTGCCGGCGACACCCGGACCGGAGTGACGATCATGCAGATGGAGGCCGGGCTCGATACCGGACCGATGCTCGCCAGGTCGGTGATCACAATCGGTCGCAAGAATGCGGGAGAACTAACTGAAGAGCTAGCAAGAGTTGGCGCAAACCTGCTCGTCGAAACACTGTCAGCGCCCCTCCTTGCCGTGGCCCAGCCAGCAGACGGCGCGACCTATGCCGGCAAGATCGACAAGGCCGAGGCGCGGCTGGACTTCACGCAATCTGCCGAAGGGGTCGAGCGGCAGATCAGGGCCTTTGCCCCGGTGCCCGGTGCCTGGTTCGAACATGCTGGCGAACGCATCCGCGCCCTCGCGGCCGATGTCACCGCTGACGATGGCCCGCCGGGCACCGTCCTCGCCGCCGCCGAAGACTTGCTGGTCGCCTGTGGCAGCGGCGCTGTGGCGATCACCCGGATGCAGCGTGCCGGTCGCGGCGTGATGCGCGCGGCGGAGGTCCTGCGCGGCTTTCCCGTCCAGCAGGGCACGCGCCTGTGACAACACGCTTTCGCTTGACTGTCGAATATGATGGACGGCCGTTCATGGGTTGGCAGCGGCAGCCGCACGGGCGGACGGTACAGGCCGCGATCGAGGAAGCAGCGGTCCCTATTCTCGGCCAGCCGGTCGCGGTCCACGCCGCCGGGCGCACCGACGCCGGTGTCCATGCGACCGGCATGGTTGCGCATCTCGACGTCGATCGCCCGATCACTGCCTTCCGCCTGATGGAGGGCATCAATGCGCGACTGCGCCCCGATCCCGTCGCGATCCTCGCCTGCGAAGTCGTCGCCAGTGACTTTCATGCGCGTTTCTCGTGCCTTGCGCGCCACTATGAATATCGGATCATCAATCGTCGCGCGCCGCTCGCGCTTGAGGCGGGGCGCGCCTGGCGGATGGCGACGTCGCTCGACGCTGAGGCGATGCATGCCGCCGCCAGGCTCCTCGTCGGCCGCCATGATTTCACGACGTTCCGCTCGGCGCATTGCCAGGCCGACAGTCCGGTCCGCACGCTCGACCGGCTCGACGTCATACGCGAGGGCGAGACAATCACCATCACCGCAAGTGCGCGGTCCTTCCTCCATCATCAGGTCCGTTCGATGGTCGGCTGTCTCGCACTCGTCGGTCGTGACAAATGGTCGGCGGACGACCTGGGCACGGCGCTGGCCGCCGCCGATCGCGCCGCGCTCGGCCTGAACGCGCCGCCCGACGGCCTCTATTTCGTCCGCGCCGACTATCCGTGACGCCGAGGACAGCTAAAGGTTGTGCAAGGCCTTTTCGAACATCGCCAATTGCCACAGCAGGCGCCCGTGATCGCGACGTCCGGCGATATGCTCGTCGGCGATCCGCGCCAGCGTCGCGCGGTCGAACCAATCCGTGTCGGCAAGACTCACCAGCCGCCGGGCCTCGCCGCTCAATGACCCCCGGAACCAGGCGGACACCGGGGTGACGAAGCCCATTTTGCGCCGGTAGAGGATTTCGTCGGGCAAGACCCCACGCATCGCCCGCTTCATCAGCCATTTGCCCGTCCCCCGGCGCAGACGCATCGACGCGGGCAGCGTCGCCGCAAACTCGACCAGCCGGTGGTCGAGCATCGGCTCCCGCGCCTCCAGGCTCGTCGCCATGCTGGTGCGATCGACCTTGGTCAGGATGTCGCCGGGCAGCCAGATCTTCAGGTCGGCATATTGCGCGCGGTCGAGCGCACCCTCGGCACCGCCGCGCGCCAGCGCGCCGGTCATCGCCGCGACATAACGATCCTCGGCACGGTGCCCGGCCAGGCTCCGTTTCAGGCCGTTGGTAAACAGGGCGTCACGCATTTCGGGCGGCGTCACTCCGACCGAGCGGGCATAGGCCTCGCTTCCGCCCCGTGCCAGCGCCTCGAACGTCGACCGCGCGCGCAACGGCTGCGGTGCCCAATCGGCCTTGGGATAGTACCGCGCGAGCTGCCCGAACACCGGCTCCCGCCAGTTTGCGGGGATCATCGATCGGACGCGTTCCTCCCCAGCCTGAAAGGCGTACCGCCGATAACCGGCAAATATCTCGTCGGCTCCGTCACCCGACAGCGCAACGGTCACCGTCTCGCGCGCCAGCTGGCTTACCCGCCAGGTCGCCAGCGCCGATGCATCGGCAAAGGGTTCATCGAACATCCGCGCGACCGTATCGGCCGCGGCATAGTCGTCGGACGCGACGGACCGGCTGCGGTGATGCGTGGCAAAACGAGCGGCAATCTGCGCGGCATAGCGGGTCTCGTCATGTGCCGCGCTGTCAAAACCGATCGCACAGGTCTCGACCGGTCGCGCGTCCGCCGCCGCCATGAAGGCGACCACCGTCGAGGAATCGACGCCGCCCGATAGGAACGCACCCAGCGGCACATCGGCAACCATCCGCGACCGCACCGCCTCTCCCAGCCGCTCGCGCATCTCTTCCTCGAGCGCACGCGGCGACCGGGTCGAGCGCGTCGAGAAATCCACGTCCCACCAGACGACCGGCGCCGGCAAAGGCTTGTTCCGCTCCAGCGTCAGGTACGTGCCCGCGGGCAGTTTCGCCACGCCTTCGACGAAGGACGCATCGTCGGGAACATAACCGAGCGCGAAATAATCTTCGATCGCTTGCGGACTGACCTCACGACGCACGGCAGGATGCGCCAGCAACCCCTTCAGTTCCGACGCGAATGCCACGCTGCCATCCGGCAGTCGCGCATAGTGCAGCGGCTTTACGCCCAGCCGGTCGCGCGCCAGGAACAGGCATTGCCGGCGCGCATCGAACAGGCCAAACGCAAACATGCCGTTCAGCCGCGGCAGCATGTCCGGTCCCCATGCCCGCCAGGCATGGATCAGCACCTCGGTATCGCCGTCAGTCCGAAACATCGCTCCCTTGAGCTGCAGTTCGCGGCGGACCTCGGCGAAATTATAGATTTCACCATTGTAGGTGACGACGATTTCGCCATCGGCCGACGCCATCGGCTGGGCGCCGCCGCCGATATCGATGATCGCGAGGCGACGATGGGCAAGGCCGACGCCCCGCGCCGTCCACACGCCCGCACCGTCGGGACCCCGGTGGGCCATGACGTCCGTCATCGCGACCAGCCGGGCCGGATCGACGGGCTTGGCAACGCCCAGGTGGAACAGGCCGGCGATACCGCACATCAGCGTTGACCCCGTGCCTGTTTCAACAACGCCGACAACCGCCGCTGCGGATCGCCCAGGTCGTGGAGGAATGCCGCGATCACTTCCGGCGCCTCGGCCCCGGGCGCGGACACGATCAGGACCCCGGCCGACTGGTCCCTGCCGAACAGCCGCGCCTGCAGAGTGGCCAGCTTGACCCGGGCGGTCCCCGTGACCGCCTGTTCCCCGACTTGACGGAACGTCACCGCCTCGCGCTCGACACGGCCCGTCCCCAGCAGCCGCTCGGCAGCGCCACCCGCCAGCGGGGGCAGTTCTGCCGCCCGTTTCCACGGTCCGTCGGGGTCGGCTGCTCCCTGTCCGAAGGCGACGATCTCGCGCCCGCGGTCCTGCCAGCCATAGAGGGCGACCGCGACATCTGCCTGGCGACCGCGTGCATCGGCATAGTGGCCGAGCAGGACATGGTCGGCCCCATCGAACCGGGGCATCCAGGGGAGGCGCGCGCCATCACCGACGCGGGTCCACCCGGCAACATCGGGCAATTCGACAGGGTTTGGCAGGTTGATCCGCCCGGCCTGGCTGACCGCCCGGTCCCAGACGATGGGAGTCGCCGCCGCCATCACTGCGAGTGGGGCCATCGCCATGACCGGCGCTATCGGCCGCCAGACCCTGATGACCCCTTCCGGCAGCCATTTCTCGCCGATGTGACGGTCAAAGAAGGGCCATGCGCCGGCCATGAGCAAGGCCATCACCAGCCCGAAAAAGACCCAGCCGTAGATGATGTGATCGAACCCTCCGGCGAATGTCGCAGAAGTCAGCTCGGCGGCATAGATCGTCCCCCACGCGCGGACCCCATTGGCGAGGACGGGGATGATGATCGCCGCGACCATGAACAGCGCCCGCCGCCACGCGCTCCTGAAACAGATATTGGCGACCAGCGCGCCATAGGCGACCAGCGCGATCAGGAACTTCACGCCGGCGCAGGCCTCGGCGATCTCGAACCATCCCGCATGGGTCGTGATGAAAACACCGTCGAGTGTAGCGGGGACGCCGCTGGCGGTCAGCAATGCCATGGTCATCCGTGCGGTCACGACCTGCATCGGGGCCACGAATTCATCACCGAACGGGACAAGGAAAACGAGATAGAACAACGGGAAAGCAATCGCTCTTGCGACGGCAGGACCAAGGACCGCGATAATGCCCGCCTGGATCATCAGCACGAGTCCGGCATGGCGCAACAGCGCAACGCCGCCCGCCTCGCCAATCAGCCAGACGAGACCAGCGCCAATGACAAGGATCAGTGCCGGCGGCCAGCCCGCAGGCTCGACAGCCTTCACTTCCCCGCGCCGCTGCCAGATCAGCCAGGCGATGATCGGCAGGACGAACAGGCAGTGCTGATAGGTCGAGACCGACCACCACAGTCGCACCATGTCGGTGGCGTCGCTGGCGAACAGCGTGACGATGCCGCCGGTGACCAGCGCAACGGCAACCAGCGGGAGCGCCCAGGATCGCGCCACAACCGACCTGACCGCGGTCGCCATCAGCCCGTGACAAGCGCACGCAGCGGCATCAGGCACTCTTCCCACGAATAGCGGTTGATCACGCGCTGGCGGGCGGCGGCGGCGATTGATTTCGCGTGGTCGGGGTCGGCGAGCAGCCCCGCAACCGCGTCGGCCTGCGCCTTCGCCGAATCGGCCACAATCAGTTCCTCGCCCCGTCGCGCATCGATGCCCTCGGCGGCGGCCGACGATGCCACGACCGGTTTGGCCATCGCCATCGCTTCGAGCACCTTGTTCTGAACCCCCCGCGCCCGCTTGAGCGGAGCGACGACCACATCGGCGGCCGCCAGCCAGGGACGCGTATCGGCAACCTCACCCGTCACAATCACCCGTTCCGTCGCCAGGGCACGAACCGCCGCCGTCGGAGAGCGGCCGACAATGGCAAAGGTCACCCCCGGCAAGAGCGGCATGACGTCATCCACAAACCCGACCACCGCCTCGACATTCGGCGCATAGTCCATCTGGCCGGTGAACACGATCAGCGGACGGCTGCCTGCAACCGGGAGGACCGAAGATGGTGAGAAATACTCATTATCAACTCCGTTTTCAATAACTTGTGCATCGGTATTCGCATATGAGCTGAACAGATTTCGTTCGGCTTCGCTGACGAACAGTGTCGCATCAGCGCGACGCGCCGTGGCAATCTCGAACGCGGCGAGGTGTTTCGCTTCCCGCCCCAGGGCAAGCCTCGCAAGGCCGCTCGCTGCGGCGGCATCGCTGGTAAATTTCGCCGAATCCACATCGACGAAATCCATCACGAAGCGAGCCGCCAGGTCATCTGGCACGTAATGCGCCATCTGCCCCGAAAAAGCGAAAACGGTACCGATCGACCCGGTGGCGATCCGCTTCAGCACGGCCTCATGCAGCGCAGGCACGGAAAACAGCTCGACCGAGGCCGGCAGACCACTGACCAGCGCGCGCAGGACAGCGGACCGCCTCGACCTGTGCGGCGCGGTGGTCACGCTTGCCGCCACGCCGGCGACCATCGCCAGATGCTGCCGGTCGTCGATGCTGTCCAGCGGCGTGATGACGTGGACGGGTGCGATTGCTGCCAGTGCGTTCAGCATCTGCCACGAGCGGATCCGGTCCCCGCGGTCAGGCGGATATGGCAACCGGTGCGCGAGGAACAGGATTTCCCGGTTCACCCCAGTCCTCGCGCGATCAGGGGACCCAAAAGATTGGCGACGGGCAGCGGCAGGCGCTGCCACGCCCTGACCTGCAGGCCGTATTTGGGATCGAGCGGATTGATGCTCCGTTTTGCCACCCCTTCGGCGGTGCGCGACGCATAGGTCAGCGGCGTTCCCTCGAAACCCCAGTTGCGCTTGAAGGCGGCGGCCCCCGTTCCTGCCTTCGACCGACCGAAATCGAAAGAGGTGCATCCCCGCTCCCGCGCGTGACGCATCAGCGCGAAATACATCATGTCGTTCGCCCGCCATGTCCGCGCGTCACCGGTGCCGCCGCCCCAATAGGGCATGACGACGCCCCGGTGATACAGTGACAGGACACTCGACAGCGGCACGCCGTTTCGCCGCACGGTCAGCAGGTCGGCGTCATCACCCGACGCATCGAGGACCGCGTCGAACAACGCTCGCGGAAATACCGGCGTCCCCAGGTTGCGCACGCTGGTCGAATAGACCCGGTAATGCGCGTCCCGGTCTTTCTCTGACCGCCCGACATCGACCGTCAGCCCGAACCCCAAGGCGCGCCGGACCTCCGCGCGCTGCTTGCGCGGGATTGCAAGCAATTCGGCATCGTCATCAACCGCCAGCGGGCGAACGAAGCCGAGATAGGTCGACGTATCCTGCACCCACCCGTCGGGCAGATAACCGCCCCGCAATTCGAGCGTCGGGCAGGATCGTTCCACGGCGAGACGCCATGCCGCGGCCGCCAGTGCCTCGCCAGCTGCTGTGTCGTTGCTGAGGATTCCCCCACCGACGCCGAAGCCGACCGACACCAGCGCCCGCCCGAAAAACGGCGAATGGAGTTCCGACAGCGGGACAAGACCCACGACGCCCCCTGCCCGTCTGGCGACAAGGCAGTGATGCCGCTGCCCACACCCCGCCGCCACTGCCCTGCCCCACGACTGCCGGTGAAACGGCGTTGCCTGGGCGTGCCCGTCGACAAAGGCCGCGACGGCCCCTTCGTCCTCCGGGCCGGCAAGCCTGATCTCGGTCATGCCAGACCGCCGCGCTGACCTTCCACGACCTGATCGACACGACCCCATTCGAATGTTCGCAGCAGGCGGCGAAGCTTATCGGCCATTGCATCGAGGTTGGTGTAGTGGCGCAACCGCGACCGCAGTGGGGCCTGCGCGACGAAGGGCTGTTCCGGGTCGATTTCCCACGGGTGAAAATAGAACACCGCCGGGCGCCCGTCGCGGGCATTGACCCGGCCGACGGCCCATTTCGACAGGGCATAGGGAAACAGGCGAAAAAAACCGCCGCCACCCGCCGCAAACCGCCTGCCGATCGTTTCGACCGTCGTGACCGGTATCTCGACAAGCGCGCTGTCCACGAGCGGTCGATACGCAAAACGCGGCGCCTCCGGCCAGCCATAATGATCGTGGCGCACCGGTGCGACGCTCGACGAATAGGCATAGCCCGCTTCGCTCAGTATCGCATGGGCCCAGGGCGTGCGTGCGTCGAATGAAAAACTCGGAGCGCGGTAGCCGCTGACCGCAACACCCGCGGCATCCTCGATCGCCTTTCGTGCACCGTCGATGTCGGCGCGGAATTGTGCCGGTGTCATCGTAAACACACGGAGGTGATCCCAGCCGTGACTGGCGATCTCATGTCCCGCGCCGACGATCCGCCGGATCAGTGCGGGATGGGCCTGCGCGACGCAACCGAGCGTGAAAAAGGTCGCCTTGACCCCCGTCTCGGCAAACAGCGCAAGCACCGCGTCGGTGTTCCGTTCGACCCGCGATTCCTTGTAGGGCCAGTCGTCGCGCGCGATCGTCCGCTCGAACGCGCCGACCTGATACCAATCCTCGACATCGACCGAGAGCGCGTTGAGCATGTCGGTCCTTTAGCTTGATCAGGCCGATCGCGCGCGGGCTGAACCCGAAGCCCGATCGTCGCGCTCCACCCAGTCGATCATCAGCGTCAGCACGCGGCGCAGTGCCGCCTCCTGCTCCTCGATGTGGCGCTCGAGCATCGCAATGCGGGTCGCATGTTCCTCAAGTCTCGGGTCGGGCCCGATCGGCGTCACCGGGGGGTCGATGTGATCGGCGGCCATGTCGGCCACGATCCGCTCGACGATCCCTGCGTCGATGACGTCGCTCTGCTCGACCGCCCCAAGCAACAGCGCACGGGTTGCCAATTGATTGAGCCGGCGCGGAATCCCTGCCGAGGCTTCGTGCAGCGCCCGACAGGCCGCATCGTCGAACTGCGGCCGCTCGTGCCAGCCCGCGACCTTCAGCCGGTGTTCGAGGTAGGCGCGCGTCTCGTCGGCCGCCATGCCGTCGAGGTGATGCGTCGCAATGACCCGCTGATCGAGCTGCGCCAGCGCCGGCGATGCGAGCCGCTCGCGGAATTCCGGCTGCCCCAGCAGCAAGATCTGGAGCAGCGCGCGACCACCGGACTGGAAGTTGGACAGCATGCGCAATTCTTCGATCGCCGACACCGGCAGATTCTGTGCCTCATCGACGATAAGCAGTGTCTTGCGCCCCTCGCGTGCCCGATCGGTCAGATAGCGTTCGATCCGGTCGAGCAGCTGCGCCTTTTCCACCCCGTCGGTTGGCACGCCAAAGCCCTGCGCTGCCAGGCGCAGCATGTCGTCGCCCTCAACCTGGGTACTGACGAGCTTGACGACCGCGACGCGGGCCGGGTCGATCCGTTCCATCAGCAGCGCGATCAGCGTCGTCTTGCCCGCCCCGATTTCCCCGGTCACGACGACGAAGCCTTCCGCCTGCTGCAAACCATAGCCGAGATAGGCCAGCGCCTTTTTGTGGGTGTCGCTTTCAAACCAGAACGCCGGATCGGGTGTCAGCGCGAAGGGGGCTGCGCTCAGGTCATAAAAATCGTTATACGTCATTGCCTTGCTGCCTTCAGAATGTGTAGCGGGCACCCAGTTGGGCGGCCCCCACCAGACTCGATGCGAAATTCTCGACGCTCGTGGAATAGAGGCCGAGCGAGGCCGACCCCGTCAGTTTGGGACCGAAATTGCGGAAATAGCTGGCCGTGCTCCCGACGCCCAGGACGCGCGATGCGCCGGGCAGGCCGCTGTCATACCAGTCGGCGTAGGCGGTCGCGTCGATGCCGGAGCGTTCATCGATCCGGTAGGCGAAATTGCCCTGCGCGTAGAAGCTCTGGTCGGTGGTACCGTTGATCGCGAAGCCCGCCGTGGGCGGCGCAAAGAAATGGCGCTCCGCATAGCCCAGCGCGACACCCGTGCTGATCCGGCCACGCGTGTGCCGCCAGATCGCGCCGATCCCGCGACTGCGATAAACACCGTTCGAGATCGACTGCAGGGCGGGCGACAGGCAGGCCCCCGCCGATCCGCCGGTCGCGCCGAAGACGCATCCGCTGAACTGCGCGCCGAACGGATCGCGCGCGGCGACGAACTGCGTCGGGATGCGCGACAGCGCGCTGCCGATCTGCTGGCCGAACGTGGTGATGCCGTCATAGGCACCGACCTGGACCGCGTTGTCAGGATCGATCCGCCACGAAAAATCGCCGATATAGGTCATTCCGCCGTAGCGATGACCGATTTTTGCCTCGAGCGAAGTCCGGGGACTGGGTCGCCATAGCACGCCGACGTCCCAGATGAATCCCGACGTATCGTACGAGAGCAATCGCGGCGACGACGGGTCGGTGACGAAGCGGCCATTGGCGTCGACCACGGGATTGCCGCCCGCATCACGGCGGGCATCGCGCTGGCTTGCCTTGATATCTTCATACCCGGCCCCGCCGGTCAGCGCGACGGTGGGCGTCACCGGGACCACGACATCGGCACGCGCATATTTCCCCTCGAAACGCTGGTCGAGCTGGCTGGCGTCGTCACGGGTGTACCCGCCCGACACCGTCCAGCCGAAGGGCAGCCAGACACCACTCTTCATGCCGACGCTGACACCGGCCGAATGGTTGGTGTCGTCATCGAAGCTGCCGATCTCCGGGCTGCCCGCCGGGAGCGACCCGCGGATATGGGTATCGACCTTGGAATAGCCGAAACGGTAAAAGGCGCCGATGTCGACGCCGCCTACATGCGTCGCCACCGTCGGTCCGGCGTAAACCGAATACAGCTGGGCAATATTTGCCGGATTGCCGAGCCCCACCAGCGGCGCAATGCCGCGGCTGTCGCTGCGCGCCCGCGTGCCGAGCGCGCCGCCCTCGATGCTCAGCAGGTTCGGCACGGCATCGAACCGACCGCGCGCCAGGCCGGAAATGACGTGGGAATCCCGGGTGTTACGACCCCAATCGAGGCGATATTCATAACGCGCGCTGATTTGTGCCTCGGCGCGCGGGCCGGACGTCGAGGCATCGATTCCCGCCGCCAGCGAGGTGTAGGTCAGCAGCGGGCCGCTGTTCTTGAGGTCGACCAGCACCGTCTGGTCGATTTCGAGATAGGGATGAACCTCCGTCCGCCGCTTGGCGTGTGCCGGCGGCGCAAGGATCAGCACCGCCGCGATCAGCGCGATCGGGAGGCTTCGCCACTTCACGCCTCGACTGTCCCATAGGTGCCATAGGTGCGGTTCGTCGCGAAAAAGCTGGTCGCGTTGAGCAGCAGCGAAATATCGGGGCAGCCGTCGAGCAGCGCGATCGCATCCCGCACTTCGGCCTCGGTCGTCCGGTCTGCGCGCACCACCATCAATATCCGGCCGACACGGTGCGCCAGCACCGCAGCCGGCGAGGCCGCCAGGACCGGCGCCGAGTCGAATATGACGATGCGACGCGGATTGATCGCGGCCAGCCCCTCGATCACTTCGGCAGCGCGCGCCGACGACAGCCATTCAGTGGCATCGTGGGTCGCGGCCCCCGCCGGCAGGACCGACAATTTCGGCACGTCGGTCTGGATCACGAAGCGTTCGACATCGATTGACGCATCGGCGATCGCGTCGATGAGCCCACCCGAGCCTGCCAGCCCGAGCGTCGACAACACGCCGGGTTTGGCAACGTCGGCGTCGACCAGCAACACTTCGCTGTCGCGCTCGCTGGCGAGGCTCAGGGCGAGATTGACCGCGCAAAACGTCTTGCCTTCCCCCGGCTGCGCCGAACAGATCAGGATCATCCTGTCCTTTGGGGTCGGTTCATGATCTTCGCCTGATCCCCGGAGCAGCAGCTGGCGCTTCACCAGCCGGAATTCCTCGGCCAGCGTGCCAATGGGCGCGTCGGGCAAGATAAAACCCTCGTCGCGCAGGCGGTTGCGGTCGATCAGGCCGTTCGGGACATGTGTCGCAACGTCGGAAGTGGGTCGCGCGGCGACCGGCAACGGCGTTTCGCCGACGGCGACCCCCATATCCGACTGAGCGGCAATGCTGCCCCGTCCCCGCAGGGCAGCGCCGAAATCATAGATTTCCGCCGCACGCTCGATCAGCGAGCCTGCGTCCTTGTTGCTGGTACGCGCCTTGCTCATGCGACCATGCTCCGCTCGACGAACTCGATCAGCATCAGCAAGATCCAGACGCCGAATAATGCGGCGGTGCCGCCTGCAAATTGTCTCAGCCGCTGTTTGCGCAGGTCCCGTACAGGATCGGTGACGACTTCGGTTATCGAACCGATGACCGGCAGACCGCTCGCCCGCTCCAGCCGGCCGGCGGTCGGATAGCTGTTTTGCAGCTGACCCTGGGCAAAGGCCGCGCCGGCACCGCCCGCCAGCGCCGCGACCAGCACGAGTGTCAGCAACAGCGGGCGATTAGGTGCAGCCGGCACGCGCGGCGATGATGGCGGTTCGATGACGTCGAACTTGATGGCATCGGTCTGCGTCTGGACCTGGCCGCGCAGCTTGACGTCCTCGCGGTCGGCGAGAAGCTTGTCGTACTGGACCTTCAGTGCGGCATAGTCGCGGTCGATCGCGGTCTGCTCGGCGCTGAACTCGGGATTGGATTGCTGAAGCGTCTGGATGCGGTTGATCTGCCCTTCAAGCTCGGCCTTGCGCCCTGCCAGTGCGGAAGCGGTCGCCTGGCGTTCGGCCTGCATGGACCGAAGCGAAACATACATCGGGTTGGGCGACGAAATGCCCGGCGACATGCGTGACGCCGTGCCACCGCCCCCCTGCGCCCGCGCTCGCGCCAGCTGACTGCGCAGCGCGACCATGTCGGGATGGGCATCGGTCCAGCCCCGCGCCTGCCCATCGGCGATCTGCGCCTCGATCGCGGCCGCACGTCCGTCGGCGGCGCTTGCCGACCCGGCAATGACGGTGCCTGGCGTCTGCGTCGAGGCCGGGGTGGCCGCCATCTGACCATTGACCGCCGCCAGCCCGCTCTGCGCTGCGGCAAGCTGTGACTCGATCTGCGCCACTTCGCTGCGCGCCTGGCCGATGCGATCGGCAATCGAGCCCGAGCCCGGCAAATCGGACAGATATTTCGCTTCGAATGCGGCCCGCTTGCCATCGACCTCGGCAAGCTGTTTGGCGCGCTGATCGATCTGCGCGTCGAGGAATTTCAGACTTTGCGACGTTTCCGCCACGCCGTTGCGCATATTGCCGTCGACGAACAGGTCCACGAGCTTTTGCACGACTTGCGTCGCCAAGCGGGCGTTCTGCGCATCGGAAAATCCGCTTTCGGAGGCGACGTCGCTGATCTGGACCAGATTATCCGCCTGCCCGATCACGGTAATCGACTTCTGTAACGCGGCTGTCTTTTCGGCCATATCCTGCGCGGTCGTGACATGCGCCGCCAGGTCCGTCCCACGCACGACCTTTTCCAGATTCGCGACCGACGTCAGCGTCTGGCGGAGCGCGTCGACCCCGGCCGCCCGCTCATTGGCGGTAATGCCGATCTTGTCGGGCAGGAGCGACTGCGACTGGACGTGAATCCGCGCTTCCGACTTGTAGCTGTTGGGAATGAGGCCGACGATCAGCCACCCGAGGAGGGCAATCCCCCAGCCGACCGCAAGCGCCAGCCAGCGGCGGTGCCAGATGCCGTGGAGCGCGATCAGCGCTTCATCATAGAGGCCGCCCACTCCCGATATCCTGTTCAAAAGGCGCTGGTCGGGATGATGATGACGTCACCGGGCTGAAGACGGACGTTCGCGCGCGTATCGCCCTGTTTCAGCAGCCGGCCAATGCGCAGGGCAAATTCGGTCTGCTTGCCGGTCGCCTTGTCGTAACGGACCAGCCGCGCACGGTCGCCCGAGGCATATTCGCTCAGTCCCCCGACCGCGATCATCGCGTCAAGCAATGTCATGTTGGCGCGGAACGGGATCGACGCCGGCTTCTCGGTTGCGCCGACGACGCGAACCTGCTGCGAATAGGTGCCTGAGAAATTGTCGACGATCACCGAGACGATCGGATCCTTCACATATTGCGACAACTTGTCCTTCAGGTCCTGGGATAGCTGCGACGGCGTCTTGCCGACCGCGGGCATGTCGGCGATGAGCGGCGTCGTTATCCGACCGTCAGGGCGCACCTGTACCTTGGCCCCCAGTTCCGGGTTGCGCCAGACGAAGATGGTGAGCTGGTCGAGTGGCCCGATGACGTAGTTCTCGCCCGGCCCCTCATTGGCCTGCACGAAGCTCGCCGGAGGCAGTTCCGGACCATTGGCGCGGCCCGCACAGCCGGTCAGCACAATGGCCGCAAGACCCATCCCCAAGATTAGCGACGTCCGGTGGTTACCCATGTCGATCCTGTTCCCTGCACGTGACTGGCCGCAAACGAGCATTTTTACTGCACATGCTCGGCCCCGAATATTCCAGTCTGCCATACGCTTGAGAGGTGAATATAGCGTTAGCTGTGCCGCAAGGCCGGCGATGACACGAACAATTCGCTTGCCGGACCATGGCCCAGAAACGCCGACGGGCTGGCACTCGCCCCGTAAGCGCCGGCCATGAAGACCGCGATGACGTCACCTACCTCGGCACGCGGAAGATGTACCGCCTCGCCCAGCCTGTCGAGTGGCGTGCACAGGCAGCCAACAACATTCACAATTTCGGTCGCGGGTGCGTCGAATTGTGTCGCAACCGCAATCGGATAGTTGCGACGTACCACGGTCCCGAAATTGCCGCTGGCCGCCAATTGGTGGTGCAGGCCACCATCGGTCACGAGGAAGGTTTCCCCGCGGCTTTCCTTGCGATCGATGACGCGCGTCAGATAAACGCCGCATTCGCCGACCAGCCAGCGCCCCAGCTCGAGCACGAACGCACTGCCGGACAGGCTTTCCGGTGCGGCGTTCAGGGCGTCGCCCAGCGCCTCGCCAGCGCGCTCGATATCGATGCTGGCATCGCCCGCAAAATAAGGGATGCCGAAACCACCGCCCAGATTGACCAGCGGCGGCGTTGACCCGACCTCATCCGCCAGTCGGGCGGCGAGCGCGACGGTCGCCCTCTGGCTGGCGATAATCGCGTCGGTGTCGAGCGCCTGGCTGCCGGCGAAGATGTGAAAACCCCGCCAGTCGCCCCCCGCATCGATGATCCGGCGCACCAGCGTGCCCGCGCGCTCCGCATCGACGCCGAAGGCAGTGGCCCCGCCGCCCATCTTCATGCCCGACCCTTTCAGCGAAAAATCGGGATTCACCCGCACCGCCAGCCTGGGCCGAATGCCGATGCGCCCGGCAATTCCGATCGCGCGCTGCGCCTCTCCCTCCGATTCGAGGTTGATCGTGACGCGCGCGATGATCGCTGCCTCGATCTCTGCGTCACGCTTGCCGGGCCCTGCAAACGAGAGCGGGATGTCGGGCACCAGTTTGCGCACCAGCGCCAGTTCGCCCCCCGAGGCAATGTCGAGCCCGTCGACGAGCGGTGCGATCGCCGCCACCATCAGAGGGTGCGGATTGGCCTTCACGGCATAATGGATGCCGACATTCGGGGGCAGCGCCGCCCGCAGCGCCGCAATCCGGTCGCGGGCGATGGCCAGGTCATAGACGAACAGCGGCGTTGTGCCTGCCTGGTCGATCAACGACGCGACATCGCGGTCGCCGATCATCAGCTGCGGCGTGGCCCTGAACCAGCGCGGAATCCGGCCATGCGGTTTCACGAACATTCTCCAGCGATCGCAGCCCGATCCAGCTTGCCATTCGCATTGCGTGGCAATTCCGTGCGCCACTCTATCAAGCGTGGCTGCATAAACGACGGCAACTCGCGCTTCAGGTGGTTCGCCAGCGCTGCGGCCTCGTCATCCGCGCCACGGACCACCAGGCGGATGGCCTGACCCAGCGCCGGATCGGGAATACCGTGCGCGACCGCTTCGGCGATGACCCCGCTGCGCAGCGCCGACTCCTCGACCTCCGTCGGGCTGATCCGGTGTCCGCTCGACTTGATCATCTGATCGTCACGCCCGGCAAAATAGAAAAGCCCGCTGCCATCGCGAGTGACGGTATCGCCGGACCAGACCGCAATTCCGCCCGACTTCGCCCAGGACGGCGCGCTGCGAAACCGTTCGGCGGTGCGGACCGGATCGCGCCAATAACCCTTTGCGACCAGCGGCCCGGCATGGACGAGTTCGCCCGGCTCACCCGGTTTTGCCTCGCTGCCGTCCGCTCCGACTGCCAGAACCTCGGCAAACGGGACGGCCTGCCCCATCGACGTCGGATGGCTCGCGACAAGCGCGGGCGGCAGATAGGTGGAGCGGAACGCTTCGGTCAGACCATACATCGGATAGATATCGGCGTTCGGGAAAGCGGTGCGCAAGCGCGCGATCAGCGCCGGCGTCAGCGCTCCACCCGAATTGGTGACTCGCCGCACGCCGCTGGCGGGGGGCCGATCGGCCTCGACGAGCTGGAACCACAAGGGCGGCACCGCCGCCAGCGTCGTGATCGCCGCCGAAGTGATCGTTCGCCAGACCTCCGGGGCCGTCAGAAAGTCGAGCGGACGCACCGATCCGCCTGCTCGCCAGGTCGACAACAACTGGTTCTGGCCATAGTCGAAACTCAAGGGCAGCAGCGCCAGCGTGCGGTCGGCGGGCGTCAGCGTCAGGTAATGCGCGACGCTGACCGCTCCCAGCGACAAATTGCCGTGGCTGAGCATGACGCCCTTGGGACGGCCCGTCGATCCCGAGGTATAGAGGATTGCCGCCAGGGCATTGGGATCGGCGTCGGATGGGCCGAAGCTTTCCGATGCGTTGCGTGCTATCATGGCCGCGTCCTCGAGCCAGATCGCGCACGATGCGGGCACGTCGCCCTCCTCCAGCAGGCCCGCCCGCGACGCACTGGTGAGCAACAGCGAAGCGCCGCTGTCCTGCAGGATATGCGCGACCTGCGCCCGCTTCAGCATCGGATTGACCGGCACGTGTACCAGCCCCGCCCGCGCCGCCGCGAGCGGCATGAGGCAGGCTTCGACCGTTTTCGGGAGCCATGTGGCGACCCGGGCACCCGGTTGAGGGACAAGGCGGGCAAGACTCGCCGCGAGCGCGCCGACAGCGGCTTCCAGAGCGGCATAGGTTAAGGTTTCCGCTTTAGTAACCAAAGCGGGCGCAAGAGCGTCGCCGCCGAGCGCGACGTGGTCGATTGGAAATGGACGCGGATCGGGGTCTTGCACCCGGTGAACCTTCCTGTGCACCGCTCTCATGCGAAGCGGGTGTCGAGTGGAGATAGCCCCATGTGGGTAAAGGGTGAAATATTTCGTGACCTTGCCGATCCGCAGATCGAGGCGCGGGGCGGACTCGACCGCACGGCGCAATTGTCGATCTTCGACCGGCTCGAGTGGTTTCAGCGCACGTGGGCGCATTGCCCGGTGCCCGGCACGCCCCTGATCGTTCGCGCCCGCGCCGACGGTGCCGACGCCTGGTTATTTCTCGTCGAAACGGCACCCGGCCGCGCAACCGGGCTCGCCAGTTGGTACACCCTGGCCTTTCGCCCCGTTCTGACCGGTGCCCCTGCGGCAAAGGTCGCGCATGCGCTGATCGTTGCGACGGCGCGGCGGTTGCTCAGGCGGCTGGCGCGGATCACCATCGATCACGTGCCTGCCGACGACGCGGCCATGGTTTGCGCGGCATTCACTGCGGCCGGCTGGATCGCGACAAGCGAGGAGCAGGTCGCCAACTGGTCGGTTGATGTCGCTGGCAAATCGTTCGCGGACTATTGGGCCGAACGCCCCGGCGAATTGCGTTCCACAGCCCGGCGCAAAGCCGCCAAGTCGGAGATTTCCGTCGAAATCCTCGACCGGTTCGACGAGCGCGCATGGGAAGAATATTGCGACGTCTATGCGGCCAGCTGGAAGCCCGACGAGGGGTCCACCGGGTTCCTGCGTGAGATGGCATGTTCGGAAGGGGAAGCGGGCACCCTCCGGCTCGGCATTGCCCGGCTCGACGGGCGCGCGATCGCGGCGCAGCTGTGGACGGTCGAGCACGGCATTGCCGTCATCCACAAGCTCGCCCACCGCGAGGAGGTCGGCGACATCTCGCCGGGCACAATCCTGTCGCACGCCATGTTCGAGCGGGTCATCGACGGCGACCGTGTCGATCGAATCGACTTCGGCACTGGCGACGACGGCTACAAGGCGGCGTGGATGGATACACGCGTCATGCGGATGCGGGTCGTGCTCAACAATCCGCGCCGGGTCGACGGGCTCGTCGGTGCTGGCCGGGCAAGGGTCGGACAGCTTGTCGCCCGCCTGCGCAGCCGCTAATTACCGAGGCCATTATGGGGCGACAGGACGACAATGGACGAGCGCAACAGGATCGAGACGATTGTGCGCGGGGTGCTCCGCGACGTGCTCGGCCTCTCGCCGGCGCAGATTGCGGGACTGAACGACGACAGCGGTTTGTTCGGCTCACTGCCTGAACTCGATTCGATGGCCGTCGCCGGCCTGCTGACGGAACTCGAGGATCGGCTGGACATCATCATCGATGGTGATGATGTCGATGGCGATATGCTCGCGACATTCGGCGCCCTGACCGACTTCGCCACTGCCAAGGTCGCGGCTTGAGGATCGACCGCTACGCCTGGCGTGGCGGACATGAAAATATCGTCCGCATGGGGCCTGATCGCGGCCCCACGCTGCTGATGCTCTCCCCGTTATTCGAGGAAGCGAACCGGACCCGCCGGTTCCTGGTCGAGGTCATGCGCGGCCTTGCCGAAACCGGCCTCGGTTCCGCCCTCCCCGACCTGCCCGGTACCGGTGACAGCCTTGTGCCCACCGTCGCGGCGCGCTTCGATGACTGGCAGGACGCTGTCGGTCAGTGCGCCGTCGCCCTGACCGGCGACGTTTTCACGGTCGCCGTCCGCGGCGGTGCCTTGCTCGATCACGCGGCCGGTGCCGTTGCCCGCTGGCGGCTGTCGCCCGAAACCGGCGCGCGCCTGCTGCGCGACATGATCCGGTCAACCGCGGTGTCGTCGGGCGCCAGCGTCGGCGATATCGAGGGCCGTGCCTCCTGCGAACCGACGATGCTCGCCGGTAACCAGCTCGACCCGTCGATGGTCGCCAAGCTCGATCAGGCCGTACCGCACGCCGGGGGCCCGCTGCGAACCCTGCGGCTGACGGGCGACAACGGCAGTGCGGACGCTTTCCTCGATGGCGCGCCCCTGTGGCGACGCGCGGAACCCGGCGAAGACCCCGCGCTGACCAGCGCCGTCGTCGACGACATCGCCTGCTGGGTGAAACAATGCGTCGCTCGCTGACCTTCACCTGCGATGCCCGGACGCTGGTGGCGTCGCTCGACGAGGCGAGCGGCACGACCGGCCTGCTGATCGTCTCCGGCGGCAATGAAATCCGTAGTGGCGCTCACCGCGGTATGGCGACGCTTGCGGCCGAAATAGCGGGCCTCGGATGGCCAGTCCTCCGCTTCGACCGTCGCGGTATCGGCGACAGCGAGGGCGAGAACCGTGGATTCATGTCGAGTGCATCCGATATCGCGGCGGCACTCGCTGCTTTCCGACGCGAATGCCCCCAGCTTCGCTGTGTTCTCGGTTTCGGCAATTGCGATGCCGCGACCGCGCTCATCCTCCACGGCGCCGGGCTGGCCGCTCGCGTTCTCGCCAATCCGTGGGTGATCGAGATGCCCGATGCCCTCCCGCCGCCCGCCGCCATTCGTGACCGTTATGCGCGCCGGGTGCGCGATCCGCAGGCCTGGGCTGCGCTCCTGACGGGCAAGATCGACCTGAAGGCACTGGGCAAGGGTCTCGGTCGCATCACCCAGCGCAAGACCGAAACCGGTACCGTTCTTGCCGATCGTGTGGTCGAGCGGCTCTCCGAACGGTCAATCCCGACCACGATTGTGCTGTGCAGTGGCGACGCGACGGCCATCGCCTTCGACGCGGTGTGGAAAACCGCGCCCGTGCCCGGCATCGAAATTGTCAGGGTGGACAGCGCATCGCATAGTTTTGCGAACGACGCCGATCAGGCCGCGCTCGCCGGGACACTGAGCGCTGCCCTCTCCCGCGCCGACGCCTGACCTACCAGGCGGAGGTTTCCATCCCCAGGAACTTTTCGGCGTCGAGCGCGGCCATGCAGCCCATGCCCGCCGCCGTCACCGCCTGCCGATAGACTTTGTCGGTGACGTCACCCGCCGCGAAGACGCCCGGTACCGCCGTGCGTGTCGAGCCGATTTCGACCTGGAGATAGCCGTCGGCATCGAGCGGCAAATGGCTGGCAAAGATTTCGGTCGCCGGCTTGTGCCCAATCGCCACAAAGGCACCGTCCGCCGCGATATGCGACGCGTCGCCAGTGACAGTATCGATCAAGTCCAGCCCGACCAGACCGACGGGATCGCCGCCGCCCACGAACCGTTCGACCCGCCGGTTCCACAGGACGCTGATCTTCGGATGCGCAAACAGCCGGTCCTGAAGGATTTTTTCCGCACGGAAATGGTCGCGCCGATGGATGACGGTCACGTCGTCGCTGTGATTGGTCAGGTAGAGCGCCTCCTCGACCGCGGTGTTGCCGCCCCCGATGACGACGACCTTGCGCCCGCGATAGAAAAAGCCGTCGCATGTCGCGCACGCCGACACTCCCTTACCCTGCATCAGTGTCTCGCTGTCGAGCCCCAGCCAGCGCGCCTGCGCCCCTGTCGCGATGATCAGCGTGTCGCACAGATACTCGGTGCCGCCATCCCCCGTCAGGCGGAACGGCCGTTTTGACAGGTCGACCGAGACGATCGTATCCCACAGCATCGTGGTGCCGACATGTTCGGCCTGCGCCGTCATCTGCTCCATCAGCCAGGGCCCCTGGATGACGTCACGAAAACCGGGATAATTCTCGACGTCGGTCGTGATGGTGAGCTGCCCACCGGGCTGAATGCCCTGGACCACCAGCGGCTTGAGCCCGGCGCGCGCACCATAGATGGCAGCGGAGAGGCCAGCCGGCCCCGATCCCAGAATCAACATGCGAGTCGAATGGGTTACGGGCATTTCCTACCTGTCTGTATCAATGGTAGCGGAGGAGGGACTTGAACCCCCGACCCCAGGATTATGATTCCCGTGCTCTAACCAGCTGAGCTACTCCGCCCCGGAGGGAGCGCGGGCTATACCAGCGCGACCAATGGGGTCAACACTGGGGTCAGTTCGGTACGGTCATCCGGTGCCCCGACCCGAACGACCAGGCACCGATCGGCTGCCACGGCCCGCCCCGATACCACCACGCCGCCAGCCCGGCGATCGCCAGTGGCCGTGCCACAAATCCGTCCTGGAGACTGGCGAGAAGCGCCCGGGCCACCGCCGGATCGACCTTGTTCTGGACCGTGATGTGCGGTCGCCAGCCAGCCCTGTCCTGCGGCATCAGCAGCGGCGCAAAGCGATCGGCGATATGCGCCCGCATTTCGTGCAGCCCCGGACTGTCGACGGCAAATGCGACACCGCGTCCGAGCGAGATCGGTGCCGCCAGCCGCGCCTGTGGCGGTGGCGCTATAGTCAGGGCTTTCAACAGGTCGCACAATTCACGCTCCGCCGTCGGCGGCAAATGATGAAACAGCGTCAGGTGCGCGCGCAAATGGTTGCGCTCGGCCGGAAAGTGCGCGCGACGCAGGCCATCCGCCCAGGCAAAGTCGGCTGGACCGAGCGCCGCCGTGACGATGATGGGGGCAGGCAGGCCGTTTCCCTGACCCGCCGCGTTCACTTCTTGAGCGACAGCCCGCCGAAGCGCTTGTTGAAGCGAGCGACCTGGCCACCGGCGTCGAGCATCGTGCCCTTGCCGCCGGTCCATGCCGGATGGGCGAGCGGGTCGATCTCGAGCGTCATCAGATCACCTTCCTTGCCCCAGGTCGAGCGCGTCTCGAACTCGGTGCCGTCGGTCATCTTGATGCGGATCATGTGGTAGTCGGGGTGGCCTTCGGGCTTCATCGTCGTGGTCTTTCAGAAATGGTGGCTGGTTCCGACCAGCCTCGAAAGGAAGCGCGGCGCATAGCGTCAGTTTGCCGTCAGGGCAACCTGTGCGTCAGGCCGGCGCGTCGGCGATCATCGCCGTGAAATTGGCCTCCGCCGCCAGCTTGTCGCCGATCAGCGCGCGCCCGGCAAACTTGCACACCGTCGCGCGCTTCTGGACGAAGCTCACTTCCAGGCGGAGCAGGACACCCGGTTCGACGGGCGTGCGAAACTTCGCGCCATCGATCGCCATGAAATAGACGAGCTTGCCCGATCCCGTCAGCCCCAGCGATTCGACCGCGAGAATCCCCGCCGCCTGCGCCATGGCCTCGACGATCAGCACCCCCGGCATGATCGGGCGACCGGGGAAATGCCCGGCAAAAAAGGGTTCGTTGATCGTCACTGCCTTGATCGCGACGATCGACTGGTCGACCACCAGTTCCTCGACACGATCAACCAGCAACATCGGGAAGCGATGCGGCAGGGCCGCCATCACTCCCCGAATGTCGATGCTCAAGTCCTAACGACCCGTAGGTGCCGCAGGGGCCGGCGCGGCAGGCGCGGTCGTCGAAACGCTGGGCAGCTGCGTGTTGAGCTGGGCGAGCACGTCGGCGGTCACGTCGAGCGCGGGCTCATAGGCAAGAATTGACTGCGGATCGACCGCGACATTGGCTCCACGCGCCTTCATCGTCGACACGATGATGGGGTTGAGTTTTGCGCTGATCTGCTGGCCGACATAGGCGCGGTTGCGGTTGAACTGCTCTTCCTTTTGGGCCAGCTCCTGCTGTGCTGCCTGCTGCTTCTGCTGGAAAGCGGTGGCGCGTGCCTTCAGTGCGGCATCGGGCTCCTTGCCCTTCAGTGCGTTGACGGCGGTCTGGATCGCCTGACCTTCGGCCTGCAGCGGCGTCGCCAGCGCCTGCTGACGGGCCTGCACCGCGTCTGCCTGCGTCTTCAGCTGGGCTTGCGCGGCGACGCAGGCGTTGCACTTGCTGAACACCTGCGCGGTATCGACGACGATTGCCATGGTCGGGACGGCACGGCTTTGTGCCGGTGCCTGGACAGCCGTCAGCGCAAGTGCGGCGACAGCGGCGGATGCAAGGTATTTGATCATCAGAATTGGGTTCCTACGTTGAAAGTGATGGTCTTGGTCTGATCGCCCGGCTCCTTAAGCAGGACCTTGGCAATGTCGATACGGAAAGGACCGAACGGCGAGTTCCAGTTCACGCCGAAGCCGACCGCGACGCGCGGCTTGGCCGAATTGCCGACGAATGTCTCGCGGAAGGCCGGAATTGAACTCTGATAGGCGGTCGTGCCTGTCGCGCAACCCGTGCTCGGCCGCACCACGAGCGTGGCCCCGTCGGCGCTGAGGCACTGCGCCTGACCGCTGCCGTTCAGAATGTCGCGCACAATCGGCTGGCCGAGCGTGTCGGTGGTCACCGGGGCGCGCACGCCGAAGACGGCGCCTACGTCGAGGAAGATCGACGGGCGCAGCCCCAGCTCTTTTGCGCCCGCGCCAAGCGGAATCTCGAGTTCGAGACGACCCTGGTAATAGGCACGGCCGCCGAGCGCATCGTCGCCGATCTGGGCCTTGTCGGTGACGAGATCGAGCGGATCGGCGGTCGCCGTATTATAGGGCGTCCGAAGCACCCGCGGCCCCACGCCGCGAATATCGAACCCGCGCATCTGGGGCTCGCCCAGGAAAAACCGGTCGGTCAGCCGGATCGGATCGACACCGTTCTTGCTGCTTTCAAGCGGGATGATCGACCCCGCTTCGGCGCTTAACGACGCGATGAACCCACGCCCCGCATTCCAGTATTTGGACCCGTTCACCGTCTGCTTCAGATATTTAACGCTGCCGCCAAGCCCCGCAAGATCCTGGCTGAACACGAAGCGCTCACCCTTGCTCGGCCGGATACGGTTGTTCAGGCTGTCATAGGCGATGCTGTACCCGATCGCGGAGGTCGAGCGGTTGCCGATCGCATCGCACAGGTAGCGACCTGCGAGCAGGGGGTCGCACTGGCCGTTGAAAAAATATGTAGCCTGGTCGAGCGTGACCTTGTCGTAGCTGAGCCCGTAGCGCAGCGCCATCGACCAATATTCGGTGAGTGGCAGGCCGGCACGGATCTGGAAACCAGTCGTCAGCTGCTGATAAGTGGTGTTGCGCGACGTCCCCACATAGTTGAACGAGTTATAATCGCGCCGGAAGATGTCGCCGCCCAGCGCGATATTGCGGTCGAACAGATAGGGCTCGGTAAAGCCGAGCTCGACCGACTTCGAATAGGTCGAATAACTGACCGAAGCGCGCAGCTCCTGACCCTTGCCTCGGAAATTGCGCTGACGGATCGAGGCGTTGACGATGAACTTTTCAAGACTCGAATAACCGGCGGACAGCTGGAGCTCGCCCGTCGATTTCTCCTCGACATTGGCCTCCAGCACGACGCGATCGGGGGCCGTTCCCTGTTTCTGCGCAATCTCGAACTTGTCCTGGAAAAAGCCGAGCGACTTGATGCGATCCTCCGAACGCTTGACCGAAAACGCATTGAACGCGTCCCCTTCGGCCAGACGGAATTCGCGACGTATGACCTTGTCCTGCGTCAGCGTATTGCCGTTCACGTTGACCGCCTCCACGTACACGCGCGGCGTTTCGGCCACGCGGAACGTGATGTTCATCGTCTTGTCTTCCTTGTCGCGGTTGAACACCGGATCGACGGAAGCAAAGGCATAGCCGAACAGGCCGGCGGTCTTGGTGATGTTGTCGACCGTGTCCTCGACGGCCTTGGCGTTATACCAGTCGCCCTTTTTCATCGGAATCTGCGTCTTGACCGTCTCCGCCTTGAAATCGCGGACGTCGCTCTCGGCGAGGACATCGCCGAACTTATAGCGGTCACCCTCTTCGACGACATAGGTCAGGATGAAGTCCCGCTTGTCGGGAGTCAGCTCGGCCACGGCCGAAATCACCCTGAAATCGGCATAGCCCTGCGTCAGGTAGAACTGGCGCAGCTTGCCCTGATCGTAAGCAAGGCGGTCAGCGTCATAAGTATCGCGCGACGAAAAGATGCGCGTGATGCTCGCCTCTTTCGTCGCCATCTCGGCCTTCAGACGCTTGTCCTTGAACACGTCGTTGCCGATGATGTTGATGCGGCGGACTTTCGATTTCGGCCCCTCGTTGATTTCATAGACGATATCGACGCGGTTCTGGTCGAGCGTGACCATCTTGGGCTCGACGGTGGCGGCAAACCGCCCCTGCCGCCGGTAGAGCTCAACGATGCGGCCGATGTCGGCGCGCACTTTCGACCGGGTGAAGATCTGGCGCGGCGCAAGCTTCAGCTCCTTGGAAAGCTTGTCCTCCTTGACCCGCTTGTTGCCCTCGAACACGATGCGGTTGATCACCGGATTTTCACGCACGATGATCGTCAGCGCTCCATTGTCGTCGCGAATCTGGGCATCGGCAAACAATTCGGTCGCGAACAGGTCGCGAATCGCCTCGTCCAGGCTCTCCCGCGTGTAGGTGCCGCCCGGACGGAGCTTCAGATAGGACCGCACCGTCTCGGGCTCGATGCGCTGTGAGCCCTGCACCTGGATCGACGTGATCGTGCCCCCGTCGGTTTCGGGAGCGGCCGGCGGTGCTGGCGGCGTCAGCAGACTGACCGGCGCGGCGGGTGGCGCAGCGGGGGCGACTGCCGGCGGCGTGCGCTTGGCAAGCACCGTCACGGGGGTTCCGCCGAGCATCGTCCCGACCATCAGAATTGCGCAGGCGCGGCGGCCGTGGGCTTTGCGACCTTCAATGCCCATCGAATTTGCTTTCACTGATATCCCGCCACTTGTGCTTGCCGGTCGAAACGCCGGTGCAACGCCCTGCCCCAAGCGCCTCATCCGATCAACCCGGCGAGGTGACCGAACAGGCCAAGACCCGCCAGGTCGTTGATCGTCACGAACAGCATGAACGCCAGCAGGACGATCAGGCCAGACCGATATGCCCATTCCTGTGCACCCTGACCGACCGGTTTTCGCCGCACCGCTTCCGCCGCATAAAAGGCGAGATGCCCGCCATCGAGCGTGGGGATTGGCAACAGGTTGATGAATCCCAGATTAATCGAGACCATTGCCATGAACAGCAGGAAGCTGACGAAGCCGAGCTGCGCGACCGCGCTGGACGTCGTTGCCATCTTTACCGGGCCACCAAGTTCGCGGACCGATCGCTCGCCCAGGATGATCTGCCCGAGCGCCGTCACGATCGTGCGGACCGATTGTACCGTGAATTTTGCCGCCGCACCGGGCAGTTCGAGCGGGGTCAGCCGTACCCGCGTCACGCCCCGCGCCGTCAGGTCGGGACTGACTCCGATCAGCCCTGTTTTCAGGCGGGAGCCGGTCAGGTCGGTGATTTCGGTCAGGCGCGGTGTCACCGTGAACCGCCGCTCTCCACCGCTACGCTCGACCACGAACGGGGTCGGTTGTCCGGCACGGACCTGCACGATCAGCGCGATGTCGTCGAATCGCTCGATCCGCTGACCATCGATCGCGACGATCCTGTCGCCGATCTGCAACCCGGCGTCGCGCGCTGCGGACTGGGGAGCGAATTTACCAACCAGCGGCTGTATCCGCACTTCGCCGAGCGCCCCGAAAATGGCACCGACAATGATCATCGCGACGAGAAAATTTGCCGCAGGACCTGCGAGCACGATCAGCGCACGCTGCCACAGCGGTTTCGCCTGAAACGTCCGGTTGCGCTCGTCGGCAGGCAGGGCCATCCAGTCTGCGCTCGGCTCGCTCGCCGCGCCCATGTCACCGGCAAATCGTACATATCCGCCAAGCGGCAGCCAGCCGATCTGCCAAAGAGTCCCACGCCGGTCGCGCCAGTGAGCGAGCGCCTTGCCAAAGCCGATGGAAAACACCTCTGCCTTGACGCCGAACAGGCGAGCAACGCCATAATGCCCCAGTTCGTGCAGCACGACGAGCGGGAACACCGCGACGACGAAGAACAGGATCGTCCACAGGATGCCAGGAGCGTTGATCAAGCGGCAAGGTCCTTCATGCGGAGGTCGGCACGGCGTCGCGCCTCCCGGTCGATGGCGAGCACCTCATCGACCGTGACAGGGGCGGCCGGGGCATAGGCGTCGAGGACATCGGCAACCACATGCGCGATGTCGAGAAACCCGATGCGACGCGACAGGAATGCGGCGACCGCTATCTCGTTTGCGGCATTCAGCACGGCGGGACGCGCGCCGCCCTCGGCCAGTGCCGCCAGCGCGAGACCGAGCGCGGGAAAACGATCGAAGTCGGGCTCGTCAAAGTCGAGCCGCCCGATCCCGGCGAGGTCGAGCGCGGCACAAGGCGTCTCCATCCGGTCGGGCCAGGCAAGCGTGGACGCAATCGGTACGCGCATGTCGGGCGCGCCGAGCTGGGCGATCGTCGATCCGTCAACATAGTCCACCATCGAGTGAATAACCGACTGCGGATGAATAAGGACTGCAAGTTCGTCGGGCCGACAAGCGAAAAGGTGGCGAGCCTCGATCAGTTCCAGCCCCTTGTTCATCAGCGTCGCCGAATCGATCGAGATCTTCGCCCCCATCGACCAGTTCGGATGCTTGACCGCGACTTCGGGGGAGACGCTCGCCATCGCCTCGCGGGTCCAGGTGCGGAACGGACCCCCGCTCGCGGTCAGCACGATGCGCTGCACCTTGTCGCGCGGACTGCCCGCAAGACACTGAAATATGGCATTATGTTCGGAATCGACGGGAAGGAGCGTCGCCCCGCTGGCACGAGCAGTCGCCATCATGACGTCACCGGCGGAGACCAGCGATTCCTTGTTGGCGAGCGCCACCGTCCGCCCGCAGCGCAGCGCAGCGAGCGTCGCCGGCAGCCCTGCACAGCCGACGATCGCCGCCATGGTCCAGTCGGCATCGCGGCAGGCGGTGTCGACGACGGCCTGCGGCCCCGCGGCGATGTCGATGCCCGTCCCGCCTAGCGCATCCTTGAGCGAGTCGTAGAGTGTCGCATCCCCGATGACGGCGCTTTGCGCGTTGGTTTCACGCGCTGCCCTCGCCAGCCCCGCCACATCGGTCTGCGCCGTCAGCGCGACGACGCGGAACTTGTCCGGCGCGCGCTTGATCAGATCGAGCGTCGAGGTGCCGACCGACCCGGTCGCGCCAAGAATGGTGATGGTGCGCGCGGTCGTCACGGCATCAGACCGACGAGAACGAGGACGCCGGCGACGCTTGCCACCGGAACGAGGCCATCAAGCCGATCCATGACGCCGCCATGGCCGGGAATGAGCGTTCCCGAATCCTTGACGCCGGCCCGTCGCTTCATCCAGCTTTCGAACAGATCGCCGCACTGGGAAAGCACGGCAAAGGGCATCGCAAACCAGATCATGCGGGGATCGCCGTTAAGCGATGCGACGGCGTAGGCGCAGATCACGCCGCCGATCAGCCCCGCCCAGGTCTTGTTGGGGCTGATCATGGGAGCCAGCTTGGGACCACCGATCAGGCGTCCGGCGACATAGGCGCCGATGTCCGTCGCCCAGACCACGCAAAGGAGCCACAGGACCACCATATATCCCACCAGATCTGCGGGATACACGCTTCTGATATAGTTGAGACTGACGATCGGCACGGCGGCATACAGAACGCCGCCGACCATACCGAAAGCTCCCCAGCCCAGCGCCCGCGACATCGCGCGCCATTCCACGATTATTGCGGCACCTGCCGCTGCGGTCACGGCCGCAAACAGCCACCCGCCGACCGCCACGCTGACGAGCGCCAGCGTAATCAGGATCGCGCCGGACAGCACGCGCTTGGCCAGCTCGCTCAAAGCCCGCCGAACCTTCGTTCGCGCTTGGCATAGGTCGCTATCGCCTCCTCCAGCGCCTCCTTGCCGAAATCGGGCCACAGGATGTCGGTGAACAACAGCTCGGCATAGGCCGCCTGCCACAACATGAAGTTCGACAGCCGGTGCTCGCCCGACGTGCGGATCAGCAGGTCGAGCGGCGGCAACCCGCCGGTATCGAGCGCATCGTCGATGTGCGCCGCCTCGATCGACGCCGGATCGAGCCCGTCGCGCACTTTCTGCGCGAGGACGCGCGTTGCCCGAACGATCTCATCGCGTGCGCCATAATTGAGCCCGACGACCAGCGTCGACCGGCTGTTGTGCGCGGTCCGCGCCAGCGCACCGTCGATCATCTCCACCAGGTCAGGCGCAAATGCCGTGTGGTCGCCAATCACGCGGAGCCGGACGCCTTCTTCCGCCAGTTCGTCGAGATCGGATTTGATGAAATGCCGCAGCAACCCCATCAGGTCGCTGACTTCCTCGGCCGGCCGCCGCCAGTTCTCCGACGAAAAGGCGTACAGCGTCAGTACGTCGATGCCGAGGCCGCGTGCCGCGCGCGATACCGCCCTTACCGCCTCGATCCCCTTGCGATGCCCCGCGACGCGCGGCAGGTGGCGCGCCTTTGCCCAGCGGCCATTGCCATCCATGATGATGGCAACATGGCGCGGCACGACAGCCGCTGCCGCCTCCCCCCGTTTGTCGACGGGCAGCACGGCGTTCACTTGCCGAGGATTTCCTTTTCCTTGCCCGTCGCCGTCGAATCGATGTCGCCGATCGTCGAATCGGTCAGCTTTTGCACTTCGGTCTCAAAGCGCTTGCGCTCATCCTCGCCGATCTCACCCTTTTTTTCGTCTATTTTCAGCGCATCCATGCCGTCGCGCCGGACGTTGCGCACCGCAATCCGCGCTTTTTCGGCATATTGCCCGGCAAGTTTCGCAAGCTCCTTGCGGCGTTCCTCGGTCAGGTCGGGAATCGGGAGGCGGAGTGTCGTCCCGTCGACGATCGGGTTGAGGCCCAGCCCCGCCGAACGGATCGCCTTGTCGACCGGCCCGACGTTCGACTTGTCCCAGACCTGCACCGACAGCATCCGCGGTTCCGGCGCCGAAACCGTGGCCACCTGGTTCAGCGGCATGTGCGCGCCGTAGACCTCTACCGTCACCGGATCGAGCAGGTTGACCGATGCACGTCCCGTACGCAGCCCGGCCAGATCGCCCTTCAGCGATTCGAGCGCACCCGCCATCCGTCGCTCAAGGTCCGACTTGTTGTATGCAGCCATACTCATTCCTCTCCGGTAACGATCGTCGCCACACCATCACCGGCGAGAACGCGGGCGAGGTTGCCCTGCTCACGGATGTTGAACACAACGATCGGAATATTGTTATCGCGACACAGCGCGACTGCGGACGCATCCATCACTTTCAGATCATCCGCGAGAACACGTCCATAACTCACTGTGTCATAACGCTTTGCATTTGCAACCTTCTTGGGATCGGCATCGTAGACACCGTCGACCGACGTCCCCTTGAACAGGGCGTCGCACTTCATTTCCGCGGCACGCAGCGCCGCCCCGGTGTCGGTCGTGAAGAACGGGCTGCCGACGCCCGCTGCAAAGATCACGATCCGCCCTTTTTCGAGATGCCGTTCGGCGCGACGGCGGATATAGGGTTCGCAGACGCTCGCCATCGGGATCGCCGATTGCACGCGCGTCTCGACGCCGATCTGTTCGAGCGCATTTTGCACCGCGAGCGCGTTCATGACGGTCGCCAACATGCCCATGTAATCGGCGGTCGCCCGTTCGAACCCCTGCGCCGCCGCAGCGAGCCCGCGGAAGATGTTACCGCCGCCGACCACGACGCACAGCTCGAACCCCATCTCCCGCGCATTTGCGATTTCGCTCGCCACCCGCGCCGTAACATCAGGATCGATGCTCAGCCCTTGCGGACCCATCAGCACCTCGCCCGAGAGTTTCAGCAGGATGCGTTTGTAGACGGGGCGGCTCATTTGCGCGCTTTGCTTTCAACAAGGAGACGGGCACCGCGGACCCTAAGCCCGCGTCGCCCGAATGTGAAGCTCAGGCCGTGGGCTCGGGCTGTTTGACGCCCGACGCCGCCGCCACCTCGGCGGCAAAATCGCTCGTCTCGCGCTCGATGCCCTCGCCCAGCTGGAACCGGACATAATCGATCAGCGCGATGGTGCCACAAGCTTCCTTGGCAGCGGAGGCCACCACATCGGCGATCTTCGTCTTGTTATCCATCACGAACAACTGGCTGAGCAGCGCGTTCTCCTTGCGGAACTTGGCGATCGCTCCCTCGACCATCTTTTCGACGATATTGGCAGGCTTGCCGCTGTCGGCCGCCTTTTCCATCGCAATCGCCCGCTCGCGCGCGACCAGCGCCTCGTCGAGGCCTTCTTCGTGCAGTGCGGCGGGACTGGCGGCCGCGATGTGCATCGCCAGCTGCTTGCCGAGCGCCTCGATCGCGCCCTTATCGGCATTGCCCTCGAGCGCGACGAGCACGCCGATCTTGCCGAGGCCGGGCGCTGCGGCGTTATGAACATAGCTGACCACGGCACCGTCGTTCACCGACAGCACCTTGACGCGACGCAGCGACTGGTTCTCGCCGATCGTCGCGATGTTCGACGTCAGCTTGTCTTGCACGCTGCCCTCGCCCATCGGCGCACCGGCCAGCGCCTCGATGTCGGCGATATCCCTGTCGAGCGCGAGCGCGGTCACGTCGCGGACGAACGCCTGGAACTGGTCGTTCTTGGCAACGAAGTCGGTCTCCGAATTGACCTCCACGGCGGCACCCTTCGTGCCCGACGTCGCGACGCCGACAAGGCCCTCTGCCGCCGTGCGCCCGGCCTTCTTGGCGGCGGTCGCCAGCCCCTTGGTGCGCAGCCAGTCGACCGCGGCATCCATGTCGCCGTTCGTCTCGTTCAGCGCCTTCTTGCAATCCATCATGCCCGCGCCCGAAACTTCGCGCAGTTCCTTGACGAGAGCGGCAGTGATCTCGGCCATGTTCATTGTCCTCTTGATCGCGTTGCCCCGGCTGCGGGCCGGGGCCGTCATCACCCGGAGTAATTCTTACGTCGACGCCGCCCCGGACGATGCCGGGGCAGCAGTCGGTCGCATAACTTTGTTACGCTGCGGCTTCTGCGCCGCTGTCTTCGGCAACAGGAGCCTCGGCAACAGGGGCCTCAGCAACAGGGACCTCGGCAGGAGGCGCTTCGCCAACCGGCTCGGCCACCGGTTCAGCCAGCGCGGGCTCGACCGGCGGTTCAGCCAGCGCACCGAAATCGATACCCTTGGCCTGTGCCGCCGCCGCACCGTGACGCGTGGCCGCCTGGGCGAGCGCATCGCAGTACAGCCGGATCGCGCGGCTGGCGTCGTCATTGGCCGGGACCGGGAAAGCGATTCCGTCGGGCGAGACGTTCGAATCGAGGATCGCCACGACCGGGATGCCCAGCACATTGGCTTCCTTGATCGCCAGTTCTTCCTTGTTGGCGTCGATGACGATCATCACGTCCGGAATACCGCCCATGTCGCGGATGCCGCCCAGTGACATCTCGAACTTGTCGCGCTCGCGCGTCAGCTGCAACACTTCCTTCTTGGTCAGGCCGGTGGTGTCGCCCGCCAGTTGCTCCTCCATCGCCTTGAACCGGCGAATCGAATTGCTGATCGTCTTCCAGTTGGTGAGCATGCCGCCCAGCCAGCGATGATTGACGAAATGCTGACCCGAGGCACGCGCCGCGTCGGCGACGGGATCCTGCGCCTGACGCTTGGTACCGACGAACAAGACCTTGCCGCCGCCCGCCGCCGTCGAGGCGACGAAGTCGAGCGCGCGCGCCATCAGCGGCACGGTCTGCGACAGGTCGAGAATGTGGATGCCGTTGCGTTCGCCGAAGATGTACGGTTTCATCTTCGGGTTCCAGCGATGTGTCTGGTGTCCGAAATGTGCACCCGCTTCCAACAGCTGATGCATCGTGACGACTGGTGCCGCCATAGCTTTAGTCTCCTAACCCGGTTGAACCTCTGGAAAGCGGAACCAGGAAACCCGGCACCGGTATGATGCTTTCCATGTGGAATACGGGCGCCCCTACCCTCCCAAATTCTCGTTGACAAGCCGTTTTAACCAGAACATATAGGGAACATTGGTTGACAGGAACAAAGCGACTCGCGCGCCGTTCCCGATTCGGGAGACGATATGATGGCTTATCTGGTTTCGATCCTGGCAACGCTGACCCTGCTCGCTGGCTCGCTGGCCGTCATCGCGACATCGTTGCGCGGGCGCGGTTTGGCCATCGTCGCGGCGCTGCTCGGCGAACGGCAGGAGCAATTGCTTCCTCCGTTGCAACGGCATCGTCCGCGCGCCACGCTCAGGACGAAGGGGCGACTTTCCGGCTCGTCACCGCTGCTCGCTGCTGCTTGACCCTGGCATAGCTGCGGATGCTGAACGGGATCAGCGCCAGATAGGCGGCGCAGATCACCGTCAGCGTCGCCCAGGGCGCGGACAACAGCGCCCCGAACATGATCGCCACACCGGCCAGTGCCTCGAGCCGGATATGCCTTCTGAGGCGCAGCGACGACCAGCTGTAGGTCGCGACATTCGAAATCATGAGGAAGGCGATAAAGCCCAGCCAGGGGGCAACGACGAACGGCGAGCGGAAGATGCCGAGGTCAGTCACCGCCGCCAGATACATCGGCAACAGCGCGAGCCCGGCCGCAGCCGGCGCCGGAACCCCCGTCAGGAACCCCGCAGACTTGTGCGGCTGGTCCTTGGCGTCGATCGCAGCGTTGAACCTTGCCAGCCGCAGCGCCGCACAAACGGTATGGGCCAGCGCGAATATCCAGCCATAGCGAGGCACGCCGACCAGCGACCACAGGAACAGCACCAGCGCCGGTGCCACGCCGAACGCAATCACGTCCGACAGCGAATCGAGCTCGGCACCGAACCGGCTTTCACCCTTCAGCAGCCGCGCGATACGCCCATCGAGGCCGTCGAGCACGCCGGCAACAATGATGGCAGCCATCGCCAGTTGCCAGTCGCCGGCAATCGCAAAGCGCACCGCCGTCAGTCCCGAACACAGCGCCAGCGCCGTGACCGCATTGGGTGCGACCGCCCTCAACGGGATGCCGCGCCGCGCGGGATGCGGCACGGTCACTGGCTGATGGCGCTTGCCGCCGCCCCGTGACCGACGACCGCCAGGATCGTCTCGCCGGCGATCGTCCGCTGGCCGAGCGTCACGCGGGGCGCGGTTCCGGCAGGCAGATACACATCGACCCGGCTGCCGAAGCGGATCAGTCCGACGCGCTGGCCGGCAACGAGCATATCGCCGCCCTTCACGAACGGCACGATGCGGCGTGCCACCAACCCGGCGATCATCGTAAACCCGATGCGCAGGCCGTCGCGCCGCTCGATCAGGATATGCTGCCGCTCGTTATCCTCGCTCGCCTTGTCGAGGTCGGCATTCACGAACTGGCCCGATATATACACGACCTGCTTGACGGTGCCGGCCACGGGCGATCGCTGGATATGGACGTCGAACACGCTCATGAAGATCGAGACGCGGGTCATCGGCGCATCGCCGATGCCGGCAGCGCCCGCAAGCTCGCGCGGCGGCGGTACGTCGCGGATCAGCGTGATCAAGCCATCGGCGGGCGCGATGATGAGGTCGTCTCCCTGAGGGACGCTGCGGATCGGGTCGCGGAAGAACGCGGCGACCCAGATCGTGACCCCCGCCATCGGCCACGCCAGCGTTTCCCATGCCATGAATGCAAAAATCAGGGTCAGGACGACGCTTATGGCGACGAATTTGCGGCCGTCGGGATGGACCGAGGGAAAGCGCCAGCGAATGCTGGGTGGCCCGTTGGGGCCGGTTTCTGGTTGCGACATTCCCGGCTTTGTAAGCCACGCTTGCTGCTACGGCAACCAAGGGTCTGGCCATTGATTGCCCGCACCGCGTTCCCTAGAGCGAGCGCAACCTATCCCCAAGGAAGCATGCATGGCCAAGATCAAGGTGAAAAACCCCGTCGTCGAAATCGATGGCGACGAAATGACGCGGATCATCTGGGAATGGATCCGCGAACGCCTGATCAAGCCCTATCTCGACATCGATCTCCATTATTACGATCTCGGCATCGAAAAGCGCGACGAAACCAACGACAAGATCACCGTCGATTCCGCCAATGCCATCCGGAAATACGGTGTCGGCGTGAAATGCGCCACGATCACTCCCGATGAAGCGCGCGTCGAAGAATTCGGGCTTAAGCGGATGTGGAAATCGCCGAACGGCACCATCCGGAATATTCTGGGCGGCGTGGTCTTCCGCGAACCGATCGTCATCAGGAACGTCCCTCGCCTGATCCCCGGCTGGACCGACCCGATCGTCGTTGGCCGCCACGCCTTCGGCGACCAGTATCGTGCGACGGACTTCCGCGTGCCCGGCCCCGGCAAGCTGCGCCTCGTCTTCGAAGGCGAGGACGGCACGGTGATCGACGAGGAAGTGTTCCAGTTTCCCAGCGCCGGCGTTGCGATGGGCATGTACAACCTCGACGATTCGATCGCCGATTTCGCTCGCGCCAGCATGAACTATGCGCTGGGGCGCGGCTGGCCGCTCTATCTGTCGACCAAGAACACCATCCTCAAAGCCTATGACGGCCGCTTCAAGGATTTGTTTGCGGAGGTTTTCGAAAGCGAATTCAAGGATAAGTTTGCAACTGCTGGCATCACCTATGAACACCGCCTGATCGACGACATGGTTGCCTCGGCGCTCAAATGGTCGGGCAAGTTCGTCTGGGCCTGCAAGAATTACGACGGCGACGTCCAGTCGGATCAGGTCGCGCAGGGGTTCGGCTCGCTCGGCCTGATGACCTCGGTCCTGCTCACCCCCGACGGCAAGACGGTCGAGGCCGAAGCCGCGCACGGCACCGTCACCCGCCATTTTCGCATGCATGAGGCGGGCAAGGCGACATCGACCAATCCGATTGCTTCGATCTTCGCATGGACCGGCGGCCTCAAATTCCGCGGCAAGTTCGACGAAACCCCCGACGTGACCCGCTTTGCCGAAACGCTCGAGCGCGTCTGTATCGAAACGGTGGAAAAGGGTGCGATGACCAAGGATCTCGCGATCCTCATCGGCCCTGATCAGGCATGGATGACGACGGAACAGTTCTTCGAAGCCGTCCGCGCCAACCTCGAGAGCGAGATGGAGGGATGGCAGTAACGCCCTGAAATTGACCTCCGACGGGGCGTCGACCGCGCGCCGCCCGGACACTGCGTATTGGTGTCCCCTGTTGCGTCCCGGCCTGCTAACACCCTCATATGGCCTCGCCCCACCTCGCCGGTATCGACGACGCGCTAGTTATCCTCGGCTGCGCCGGGATCGTCATTCCGGCCTTTGCCCGCTTCCGGATTTCGCCGGTCATCGGTTTCATCCTGTCGGGCATCCTCGTCGGCCCGCATGTTCTGGGCGCGTGGGCAGTGCGCGAACCGCTCCTCAAATGGCTGTCGATTTCCAACCCGGCAGGCGTTGAGCCGTTTGCCGAGTTCGGCATCGTCCTGCTGCTGTTTTCCATCGGGCTCGAATTGTCGTTCCGGCGTCTGTGGTCGATGCGGCGCCAGGTCGTGGGGTTTGGCGCGAGCGAGTTGCTTGGCTCGTCGCTGCTCATTGCGGGCGCGCTTATGCTGTTTGGCGAACCCGCCACGCCCGCCATCGGCCTCGGCGTTGCGCTCGCGCTCTCCTCGACGGCGCTCGTCGTGCCGATTGCGGGCACGACCAGCCCGGTCGGACGTCTGGCCTTTGCCATGCTGCTGTTCGAGGATCTGGCGCTGGTCCCGATCGTCTTCACGCTTGGCGCGATCGGCGGCGCCGCGGCCGGGCTACAGGGAATCGTCCAGCCGCTGGTCGGTGGCGTCATCGTCGTCGGGGCGATGCTGATCGCCGGGCCCTTCATCCTGCCCCGCCTGTTCGCCCAGGCCGCGCGCACGCGGACGCCCGAATTGTTCCTGTCGGTTAGCCTGCTGGTTGCGATCCTCGCCAGTCTGGCGACCACGGCAGTCGGCCTTTCGCCGATCGTCGGCGCGCTCGTCGCCGGCCTGCTGATCGCGGAAACCGATTATGCGCATGAGGTTGAGGCCGTGGTTGCCCCGTTCCGCGGGCTGGCGCTGGGTATTTTCCTGATCAGCGTCGGCATGAGCCTCGACCTCGCCGCGATCGTGGCGCGCTGGCCGGTGTTCGTCGCGGCGGTGGCAGGTGTCATCATCGTCAAGGCGCTGGTTACGAGCATCCTGCTGCGCTTCGGCGGCGTTGCTGGCGGCGTCGCGACCGAAACCGGGCTGCTCATGTCGAGCCCTTCGGAAACCACACTCATCGTTCTCGCGACCGCCGCAGGCGCAGGCGTCATCGCCGCAGAGACCGCCGCCTTCTGGCAAGTGGTCACCGCCGTCGGTTTGACGATCACGCCCCTGCTCGCGCGGATCGGCCATGATGTCGCCCGGCGGATCGAATGGCGAACCCAGCACGGGGAGGAGGACGAATCCTTCGTCGCGGCGCGCACGATCGTCGTTGGTTTCGGCCGTGTCGGACGGCTGGTCGCCGACATGCTCGATCGCCACGGCCGCGCCTGGGTCGCGATCGAGGCCGATGTCGATCATGTCACGCTTGCGCGGCGCGAGGGTCGCCCGGTCCGGTTCGGCGACGCCGGACGCGGCAACGCCCTTGATGCGCTGGGCATCGAAAGCGCAAGCGCGGTGGTGCTGACGATGGATTCACCGGTCGAGGCGGTGCGCCTGACGCGCGACCTCCGCGAACGTTTTCCGGATCTGACGATCGTCGCCCGCGCGCGGGACACCGACCATGCGGCGCAACTCTACCGGGCCGGGGTTACCGACGCCGTACCCGAAACGCTCGAAAGCGCGCTGCAATTGTCGGAAGCGCTCCTCGTCGATCTCGGCGTGGCGATGGGTCCCGTCATCGCCTCGGTCCATGAGAAGCGCGACGAACTGCGCGACGCGATCCGCGAGGCCGGGGGATTGTGCGAGGCCCCCCGGCTGAAGGGGCTTTAAGCGGCGACTGCTGCCGATGCGATCGCACGCCGGATCGCCGCCAGCGCTTCGGTCGCCTGCGCACCGTCCGGTCCGCCACCCTGTGCCATATCGGGACGGCCGCCACCGCCCTGGCCGCCAAGTGCCGCCACCGCGGCCCGCACCAGGTCGATCGCGCTGGTCCGGCCGATCAGGTCGTCGGTTACGCCCACTGACACCGATGCGCGGCCATCATTGACCGTCACGACCGCCGCAACTCCCGACCCGATGCGCCCCTTGGCCTCGTCGATCAGACTGCGCAGCCCCTTGGGGTCAAAGCCCTCGATCACCTGTCCCTCGAACATCACGCCCGCGACGGTCTCGGCCACCGGCCCGGTTGCGCCGCTGCCGCCACCCAGCGCGATCGCCTTTTTCGCGTCCGCCAGTTCGCGTTCGAGCCGACGCTGCCCCTCGACCAGCGCCGCTACCCGCGCCGGGACGTCGTCGGGCGCCGCCTTCAACAGCGTGGCGGCTTCTTTCAGCCGGTCCTCGCGCATCGTCAGCCAGGTCCGCGCTGCTTCCCCGGTGAGCGCCTCGATCCGTCGCACGCCCGATGAGACCGCACTCTCCGCCACGATCTTGAACAGAGCGATGTCGCCCGTCGCGGACACATGCGTGCCGCCGCACAGCTCGACCGAATAATGACCGTTGTCGCCGAGCGCGTTCATCGACAGGACGCGCACCTCATCGCCGTATTTCTCACCGAACAAGGCCAGCGCACCCGCCGCCACCGCATCGTCGGGAGTCATCAGCCTCGTCGTCACCACGTCGTTTTCGCGGATGCGCGCGTTCACCTCGCGCTCGACGACCGCGATATCCTCCGCCGTCAGCGCCATATTATGGGCAAAGTCGAAACGCAGCCGGTCGGGGGCGACCAGACTGCCCTTTTGCGTGACGTGCGACCCCAGCCGGTGCCGCAAAGCCGCGTGGAGCAGGTGCGTCGCCGAATGATTGGCGCGCAGCGCATTGCGACGCGTGACGTCGATGGCCAGCCGAACCGTGTCACCGACCGCGATGCTGCCGCTTTCGACGACACCCTGATGCGCGTGCAGCCGTCCCAGCGGCTTTTGCGTGTCCGCGACCAGTACCGACAGACCGTTGGCACCGGTGATCCGCCCCGCGTCGCCCATCTGGCCGCCGCTCTCGCCATAAAACGGCGTCTGGTTGGTCAGGATCGTCACGGTCTCGCCCGTCCCTGCACGCGGCACCGCCACACCGTCCCGGACCAGCGCCACCACCTCGCCGTCGCTGGCGTCGCTCGAATAGCCGGTGAATTCAGTCCCCCCGTGCGCATCGGCGATATCGAACCAGATATCCGCCGATGCGGCCTGCCCTGATCCCTTCCACGCCGCGCGGGCCGCCGCCTTTTGGCTGGCCATCGCCACGTCGAATCCGGTCCGGTCGACGCTAATCTGGCGCGCGCGCAACGCATCCTCGGTCAGGTCATAGGGAAAACCATAGGTATCATAGAGCTTGAACGCGGTCTCGCCGGGCAGCGTATCGCCCTGCCCCAGCGTCGCCGTTGCCTCATCGAGCAGCCGCAAACCGTTATTCAGCGTCTGCCGGAACCGCGTCTCCTCCTGGAGCAGGGTCGCCTCGACGGCAGCCTGCGCACGGACCAGCTCGGGAAACGCCCCACCCATTTCCGCGACCAGTGCCGGGACCAGCCGGTGCATCAGCGGGTCCTTGGCGCCCAGGATATGCGCATGGCGCATCGCGCGGCGCATGATCCGGCGCAGGACATAGCCGCGGCCTTCGTTGGCCGGCAGCACGCCATCGGCAATCAGGAACGACGAGGCGCGCAGATGGTCAGCGATGATCCGGTGCGACGCCTGCGCCATGCCGATCGTGGCCGTCCGCGTGAACTCACCCGACGCCGCGATCAACGCGCGGAAGGTGTCGGTGTCGTAATTGTCGTGCACGCCCTGCATGACGGCGGCGATGCGTTCCAGCCCCATGCCGGTGTCGATCGACGGGCGCGGCAGATCGCGACGCTCGCCCCCGTCCTGAGCTTCGGGCGTCAGCTGTTCATATTGCATGAACACCAGATTCCAGATTTCGACGAACCGATCGCCGTCCTCGTCCGCGCTGCCGGGCGGCCCGCCGGGAATATGGTCGCCGTGATCGTAGAATATTTCGGAACACGGCCCGCACGGACCCGTGTCGCCCATCGCCCAGAAATTGTCCTTGGTCGCAATGCGAATGATCCGCTCGTCGGGCAGGCCCGCAATGCGCCTCCACAGGGCATGCGCCTCATCGTCGGTGTGATACACGGTGACGGTCAGGCGGCCCGGATCGAGCCCCCATTCGCGCGTGACCAGCGTCCAGGCGAGATCGATTGCGCGTTCCTTGAAATAATCGCCGAACGAGAAATTGCCGAGCATTTCGAAGAAAGTATGATGGCGCGCGGTATAGCCGACATTGTCGAGGTCGTTGTGCTTGCCGCCCGCGCGGACGCATTTCTGCGATGACGTCGCGGTCGTGTACGGCCGACTTTCGAGGCCGGTAAACACGTTCTTGAACGGCACCATCCCGGCGTTGACGAACATCAGCGTCGGGTCGTTCTGCGGGACCAGCGGCGCAGACGCGACCCGCGCATGGCCCTCGGCAGCAAAATAATCGAGGAACGAGCGGCGGATGTCGTTGGTGGAGGTCATTGCCGCGACTTAGGGGAGGAAGGAGGGATGCTCAAGCCGAGCATCCCCCGAGGTGCCGACGCAACCGGCGATTTTGCTAGAGCCTATTCATCCTCACTCACCGGCCCCACCATCAGGGCGTCGGCGACTTCCTCGGTCTTGCCGCGGATCGCCTGTTCGATGCGATCGGCAACTTCGGGGTTTTCAGTGAGATAGACTTTCGAATTTTCCCGCCCCTGGCCGACGCGGATCGAATCATAGCTGAACCAGGCACCCGATTTCTCGACGATGCCGGCCTTGACGCCCAGGTCGAGGATTTCGCCGACCTTGGAAATGCCCTGTCCGTACATGATGTCGAATTCGACTTGCTTGAACGGCGGTGCGACCTTGTTCTTGACGACCTTCACCCGGGTCGTGTTGCCGACGATGTCCTCGCGGTCCTTGATCTGGCCGGTGCGGCGGATGTCGAGGCGGACACTGGCATAGAATTTCAGCGCATTGCCGCCCGTCGTCGTCTCCGGCGATCCGTACATCACACCGATCTTCATGCGGATCTGGTTGATGAAGATGACCGTGCAGCGTGACCGGCTGATCGAGCCGGTGATCTTCCTGAGCGCCTGGCTCATCAGCCGCGCCTGAAGTCCCACATGGCTGTCGCCCATCTCGCCTTCGATCTCGGCGCGTGGCACCAGCGCCGCGACCGAATCGATCACCAGCACATCGACCGCATTCGACCGGACCAGCGTGTCGCAAATCTCCAACGCCTGTTCGCCGGTATCGGGCTGCGACACGATCAGCTCGTCGATATTGACGCCCAGTTTCTTTGCATAGACCGGGTCGAGTGCATGTTCGGCGTCGATGAACGCCGCCGTCCCGCCGATCTTCTGCGCCTCGGCAATCGCGTGGAGCGCCAGCGTCGTCTTGCCCGACGATTCAGGACCGAAAATCTCGATGATGCGGCCCCGCGGCAGGCCACCGATGCCGAGCGCGATGTCGAGGCCGAGCGAGCCTGTCGACACCGCCTCGATCTGCATCGCCTCACGCGAGCCCAGCTTCATTGCCGAACCCTTGCCGAACGCCCGGTCGATCTGCGCCAGTGCCGCATCGAGCGCGCGTTGCCGGTCCGTAGTCGCAGTTGTCGCCATATCCGATCCGATGACCTTCAGCTGTGCCGCCATGTGCCGTTCCTCCTAACCGTCACGCGCCGCAGGTCAACGCGTCATGGCCGGAACCGTATCGTGTTTGTTCTCTCAGAACAAGAGTAGAACAAAAAATTAGTTGGCGGCGAGCGCCACCCGCACCGCTTCGGCCAGCGCCTTCACCGAAAACGGCTTCGGCAGAAACCCCATGCGCTCAAGATCGATCGAGCGGCGCAATTGTTCTTCGGCATATCCCGACATGAACAGGATCGGCAGTTTGGGGAACAGCGCGCGCGCCTCGCGACCCAGCGTCGGCCCGTCCATCGTCGGCATGACGACGTCGGACACCAGCAGATCGATCGGCTGGTCGCCGCTCAGCACCGCCAGCGCCTCCTCGCCGTTCGTGGCGGTCAGCACGGTATACCCGTGGCGCACCAGCGCGCGCTCCGCGACGGCGCGAACCATGTCCTCGTCCTCGACCAGCAGGATCGTCCCCGTCCCCCAGAGTTCGGCGGGCTTGGCCGGCGCGACCTTTTTGGCCACCGCCGCCTGCGGCTCATGATAGACGGGGAAATAGATGGTGAAGATCGTCCCCTCGCCGAGTTTCGAATCGGCAAAGATAAAACCACCCGACTGTTTGACGATGCCATAAACGGTCGACAGGCCCAGGCCCGTGCCCTTGCCGACATCCTTCGTCGTAAAGAACGGCTCGAAAATTTTGGACAGGTTTTCGGGCGCGATACCGGTGCCGGTGTCGCTGACGCTCAGCGTCGTATAGTCGGCGACCGGCAGGATGTCGGAATTCAGCTTGCGCACCTCGGCCGCGGTAACCTTGTACGTGCGCAGCGTCACCGACCCGCCCTTGGCACCCTTGGTCTGCATGGCGTCGCGGGCGTTGACGACCAGATTGACGATAACCTGTTCCAGCTGACCGGGGTCGGCGCGCACCGGTCCCAACGCGCGACCGTGATTGATCACCAGGTCGACCGTTTCACCGAGCAGCCGCTGGAGCAGGTTCGACACCTCGGACACGACATCGGGCAGCTGCAGGACCTGCGGGCGCAGCGTCTGCTGGCGCGAAAAAGCGAGCAGCTGGCGGGTCAGCCCGGCGGCGCGGTTCGAATTGTTCCTGATCTGCTGAATGTCGTCATAGTCGCTGTCGCCCGGCGTGTGGCGCATCAGCATCAGATCGCAGTGACCCAGGATCGCGGTCAGTATATTGTTGAAATCATGGGCGACGCCGCCCGCCAGCTGGCCGACCGCCTGCATCTTGGTGGCCTGTGCGACCTGTCGCTGCAGCTTCGACTCCTCCGAATTGTCTTTGAGGCTTAGCAACACCGCCGCTTCGCCCAGGCCCCGCGCGCCCGCAATCGTCAGCGCAACCGGCTCGTCGGCCCGTCCCTTCAACCGGACGGCGATGTCGCCCGACACCGACTGACCGTTGGCAAAGCGCCGCACTGCGTCGGCAACCGCCGCCTTGTCCTCGCGAATGACGAGGTCACCCGGGTAGATCGGCGTCGCGTCGGCCGCCAGCCCTGCGGCACGCCCGAAGGCCTCGTTCATGTAGAGAAACCGGCCGTCGCGGTCGGCAAGCGCCAGCCCCAGGGGCAGCATCGACAGCAGCATCTGCAGCGGTACGTCGGTCGCGGCAACGCCCGTTTCATCGTCGAGCAGCACGATGATCCGTTCCGCGTCATCCCGCGCGTCGTCTATCGGGATCTGAAGCAGGCGCAGCGGCGGCCCGCTAAGCCCCTCATTGGCGAATCGCGTCGTGCCGTCACCCGCGGTCTGGAGCAGCGTGACGAAATCGCGGCCGAGGACCGGGGCCTCGGGACGCCCCGTCGCCCGCATGACGAACACGCGGTTCGCGGCCCGGATGCGTCCCTCGCCCCCGATCAGTGTGACCATGATCCCTGCGGAACCCAGCCGCTCGCCCCAGTCGCCCTCGAACAGCGGTGGCAGCGTCGCCAGCGAATTGCTCGGCGACGACGATCGGAAGCGCCAGATCAGGCAGTCGTCGCCGTGGCCGGCGCGGATGATTTTGACATGGACATCGCGCCCCGCGACGCGATTATCCGTCTCGGCTTCGCCGTCACGCCAGGCTGCTCGCCCGGCACCGACCAGCGTATCCCCTTCTGCCTGCAAATCGACGGGGACGATGCTGCCGAACCAGCTGTCGTACAGCGCATTCGTGCACACGAGCCGTCCCGAACGGTCGATGATCGCAACCGCGTGCTCGCCATTGTCGGCGGCGTCGCGCACCAGGCTCCAGTCGACCGACCGTTCCACCCGCGGATTGGCGGGATAAAGTCGCCGCGCCAGCACCAGGAGCCCGGACAGTGCCACGATCGCCGCCACGAATCCGCCCGCGATCAGCGGCAGGCCACTGATCCTCAAGACCAGCCAGCCCGACAACAGCGCGCTGCCTGCCACCACGGCGCCCAACATGCGATCGGTCAGGCGAACGTCCCCGGCACGTCCCGCGCCCGTCATCAGCCGCGCTCCCGCAACAGCCGTCCGGCTTCGCGTTTCCAGTCCTTTTCCTTCTCATATTCGCGCTTGTCGGCGTGCTTGCGCCCCTTGCCCAGCGCCAGCTCGACTTTCGCGCGCCCGCGGCCGTTGAAATAGATCGACAGCGGCACCAGCGTCATCCCCTGACGCGCGACCGCGGTATGCAGCTTGGTCACTTCGCGTTCGTGCAGCAGCAGCTTGCGTGGCCGCTTGGGCTCGTGGTTCTCGCGGTTGCCGTGGCTGTATTCGGGGATATTCGAATTGACGAGCCAGACCTCGCCCCCTTTTACCTCGGCGTAGCTTTCGGCGATCGAACCCTCGCCAAAACGCAGCGACTTGACCTCGGTGCCGGTCAGCATGATCCCGGCCTCATAACTGTCCTCGATGGCATAGTCGTAGCGCGCGCGCCGGTTCTCGGCGACGACCTTGCTCTTGATCTGCTCGGGACGGGGACGTGCCATTGGGGCTACTGAACGAGCCCCGCGTGCTTTAGTGCCGCATCGACTGCCGCGCGCGACCCCGCCGACGGCGGTGTCATCGGCAGGCGCAGCTCAGCGGTCATCCAGTCGACCAGCTGGGTCATCGCATATTTGGTGGGCCCCGGCGAAGCATCAGAAAACAAGGCTGCATGAAGGGGATAGAGCCCGTCGTTGAGTCTGCGGGCGAGCGCATAATCCCCCATCCGGCATGCCTCCTGAAAGGCGGCGCACAGGCGCGGCGCAACGTTGGCGGTGACCGAAATGCACCCCACCCCGCCCGCGGCGTTGAACGCGAGCGCCATGTCGTCGTTGCCCGACAATTGGCAGAATGTTTCCCCGCATGTCAGCCGGTGAGCCGCAACCCGCGCCAGATTGCCGCTCGCATCCTTGATCCCGACGATGCCGGGGAGATCGGCCAGCCGCGCCAGCGTTTCGGGCTGCACGTCGGTCACCGTTCGGCCAGGCACATTATAAACGATGATCGGCAGGTCACTGCTCTCCGCCAGATGCTTGTAATGCGCGAAAATGCCCTCCTGGTTCGGCCGGTTGTAATAGGGCGCGACGACCAGTGCCGCCGATGCTCCCGCCGCTTTGGCAAAGGCCATGTGCCGCACCGCGGTCGCCGTATCGTTCGACCCGCAACCCGCGATCACCGGCACCCGGCCCGCCGCCTGTTCGATGCACAGCTCGATGACGCGGTAATGCTCGTCGTAGCTCAGCGTCGCGCTCTCGCCGGTCGTGCCGCACGGGACCAGCGCCGACGATCCCTCGTCGATCTGCCAGTCGACCAGCCGCCGGAAAGCCGCTTCATCGACCTGTCCGTCGCGAAACGGCGTAACCAGTGCCGGGATCGAGCCGGAAAACATGTGCTTGCTCCTTCACGCGGCGCCATCGAGGCGGCATAGATGGGGCATGACCCCGTCCGTTCAGCGCCTGATAAGGACGCCCGCCCTAGCATGTCCAGCATGACCCGCTCCGTTCGCACGATTGTTTGGCCGGCGTCGCTCGCCGTTGCGCTGATATGCCCGGCGACGGGCCAGGCGCAGAACCTGCTTGCCGCACCCCCCTCGCGCTCGCTCGCGACGGTCAGCGACACTGCCCTGTCAGAGGCGATCAGCACTTGGAACGCACTGCGGCAGAGCGACGCGCTGCCCTTTGCCTCCTACGCCCGCTTTCTGGTCGCCCATCCCGGCTGGCCGGGCGAAGCGGCGCTGCGCAAGGCGGCGGAACGCGCCTTGCGTCCCGATACCGAGGATCCGCAGCTCGTCGTCGCCTATTTCACGCGTTTTGCCCCGGCCACGGCGACCTCGGCGCTCCGTCTGGCCGAGGCGCTCGATGTGATCGGGCGGCGCGACGACGCGCGCGGTGCCGCCCGGCGCGCCTGGGTGATGGGCGTGCTGTCGCCGACCGACGAAGCGCGGCTGACTGCGCGCTTCCCCGGCCTGCTGACGACGCTCGATCATGATCTGCGCATGGAACGTCTGCTGGCGGCGCGCGCGACGACGCTTGCGGTTCGTCAGCTGTCGCTGACCAGTCCCGCGCGCCAGCCAATCTACGACACGCGCATCGCCATGCAGTCCCGGACCACCGATGCACCAACCAAGGTCGCGCTGGTTGCCGACAGCGTGCGCGGCGACCCCGGTTTCCTGTTGGACCGCATCATCTGGCTGCGCACGACCGGCCAGGAACAGGCCGCCCGTTCGCTTCTTGCGCGGCCGCGTGCTCTTGCCGTGCCGCCGCTCGATCCGGATCGCTGGTTCGACGTGCTGCTCGGCAATGCCCGCGCCGCTGTGGCTGACGGCCAGTATCAGACCGCCTATGACATCGCTCGCCAGGTCGACGACGCCTATGTCCCCGGCACGCAGGTCCGCGACCGACCGATCAGCGAGCGCGATGACTATACCAACCTTACCTGGCTGGCAGGCACGACCGCGCTCAACCGGCTCGCGCGCCCTGCCGACGCAGTGGCGATGTTCGACCGTTATGCGCGCGCGGCGCGTTCCCCGCAGACCCAGTCGAAGGGGCTCTACTGGTCGGGTCGTGCCGCCGAAGCTGCCGGTCGTCCGACCGATGCCCAAGGCTATTATCAGGCCGCGGCCCAGTTCTTCGACCAATTCTATGGCCAGCTGGCGACCGAGCGGCTCGGGCGGACACCGATGATTCCACCCGTCACCACGACCCTCGAAGTATCGCGGAACGAACGCGAGGCGTTCTATAATCAGGAAATCGTCCGCGCGGCGCAGATCCTCGGCGCGCGCGGCGATCACCAGGCCCAGTCGCTGTTCATCCGCCAGATCGCGCAGGCTGCGCAGTCCAACACCGATCACGCGCTCGCCATCGAACTGTCACGCGGCATCGCCCGCCCCGACCTCGCCGTCATGACCGGGCGCAGCGCCGGCATTTATGGCTACAGCGACTACGTCCGCGCAGGCTTCCCAACCGTGCCCGTTCCCGCCGACGCCGCCGGGAACTGGACAATGATCCATGCGATCGCCCGTCAGGAAAGTCAGTTCGACCGCGCCATCGTCAGCCATGCGGGTGCGCGCGGCCTGATGCAGTTGATGCCAGGTACCGCGCGCGACACGTCGGTCAAAATCGGCGCGAGCTATGATTTTTCCGGCCTGACCGAGGATACGCAGTACAACATCCGCCTCGGTTCCTGGCTCTTCGGGCGCCTGATGGACCGATACGGGGGCAACTATGTGCTTGCCGTCGCTGCCTATAATGCGGGACCGGGCAATGTGAACAAGTGGATCGCGGCGAACGGCGACCCCCGCAATCGCGGCGTCGACGTGCTCCAGTGGATCGAGGCGATCCCGTTTTCCGAAACCCGCAGCTATGTCCAGCGCGTCCTCGAAAACGCGGTGGTCTATGACATGATCGACCCCGCCCAAGCCCGGGTCACCAGCCGGACGCCGCTGTCGATGTATCTCGGCAAGAGCGCGCCCGGCTGAGCTTTCATGTCGGAGCCGATCACACCCGCCGGGCTGGCCGCGCTCCGCGCCGAATATACCCGGCTGATGCAGGTCGACCGGCCCGCCGTGGTTGAGATCGTCAGCTGGGCCGCGGGCAATGGCGACCGTTCCGAAAATGGCGACTATATCTACGGCCGCCAGCGCCTGCGCGAGATCGACCGCCGCGCAGGGCATCTTGCCCGGAGGATCAAGGCGGTGACGATCGTCGACCCCGCCGTTCAGCGCGACAGCAGCCGCATCTGGTTCGGCGCAACCGTGACCATCGCCGACGACGACGACCGTGAACGCATCGTTACGCTCGTCGGTGTCGACGAAAGCGACGCGGGCACGGGCCGCATCGGCTGGACCTCGCCGATGGCGCGCGCCTTGCGCGGGGCGGCGGTCGGCGACACGCGCCGCGTCACCCTGCCCGGCGGCGAGGCGCTGGTGGAGGTGCTGGCGATCCGCTACCCGCAGGTCTAGGTCCGCCAGATCACACGACATTTACCCGATTAAATCTGGCCCGGCACCCCGGCGCTCACTTCCCGAACGCCGCCTTGGCCAGCGCGAGGACCTCGGGATCGGCCTCCTTCGGCGTCATGTCGACGGCTGCTTCCAGCCGGTCGGCGACATGGCGCATCACCGCGATCCGCGCCGCTTTCTTGTCGTTGCCATCGATCACTTTCCAGGGTGCCCAGCGCGTGTCGGTCCGCTCGAACATCGTCGCATAGGCTTTCAGATAGTCGGCCCGACGCGCCCGGTTGCGATAGTCGTCCTTGCCCGTCTTCCAGCGTTTCCACGGATCGTCGAGCCGCTCCCTGAACCTTTTGTTCTGTTCCTTTTGCGTGATGTGCAAAAAGACTTTGATCAGCGTGACGCCATTATCCTTCTGCTGCGCCTCGAACTCGTTGATTTCGTCATAGGCGCGCTTCCAGTCGGCCTCGCTGCAAAACCCCTCGACCCGCTCGACCAGCACGCGACCGTACCAGGTGCGGTCGAAAATGTTGATCTCGCCCGCGCCGGGCAGGCGTTTCCAGAACCGCCAAAGGAAATGGCGCACACGCTCCTCCTCGGTCGGCGCGGAGATCGGCCAAACCTCGTACCAGCGCGGGTCCCAGCACGCGGTCAGCCGCTGGATCGCCCCACCCTTGCCGCTCGCGTCCCACCCCTCGCACGCGATGATCGCCGAGCGCCCGTGGATGATATGCGCGGCCTGGATGCGCTGGAGCCGAGCCTCGAGCTTCGCGAGGTCGGCCTCGTAATCGCCGGGATAGTCGGCACCCTGTTCGAAGTCGGAGAGGTCGATAGCCATGGCGCGACCCTAGCGCGGCGGCGGTTAAGGTTCCATATCGCCCGTTATGAGCGCAAAAAGTGTAACGGTCTGGTACGACGGCGCGTGCCCGTTATGCCTGCGGGAGATTGCGTTGATGCGGCGGCTCGACCGCCGGCACGCCATCGATTTTGTGAACGTCGCGCCCGAGAGCGCCGAGTGCCCGATCGACCGGACCCTACTGCTTGCGCGGTTTCACGCGCGGGAGGGCGATGGCCCGATTCTCGACGGTGCCGCCGCGTTCGCCGCGATGTGGCGTGCGATCCCGCTGTTGCGGCCATTGGGGCTGGTCGCGCGGCATAGGGTCGCCCTGAACATGCTCGAACGGCTCTATTCGGCGTTCCTCACCGTGCGACCCCGTTTGCAGCGCTGGGCCACGCGTTAGGGCGGGCGGCTGCAGCGCTACCGCGTCAGTTTCTTGTAGGCCAGCCTGGTCGGCCGATCCGCCGCATCGCCCAGCCGCCGTCGCTTATCCTCTTCATACGCCTCGAAATTACCCTCGAACCATTCGACGTGGCTGTCGCCTTCGAACGCGAGGATGTGCGTTGCCAGCCGGTCCAGGAAGAACCGGTCATGGCTGATGACCACCGCGCAACCCGCGAAATTCTCAAGTGCCTCCTCCAGCGCGCGCAGCGTCTCCACGTCCAGATCATTGGTCGGCTCGTCGAGCAGCAGCACATTACCGCCCGCCGCCAGCATCTTGGCCATGTGGACGCGGTTGCGTTCGCCGCCCGACAGTTGACCGACTTTCTTCTGCTGGTCCGTGCCCTTGAAGTTGAATGCCCCGACATAGGCGCGCGTGTTCACCTCGGTCTTGCCGAAATAGAAGCGGTCGTTGCCGCCCGACACTTCCTCCCAGACATTGTGATTCGGGTCGAGGTCGTCGCGCGACTGGTCGACGAAGCCCAGCTTGACCGTCGGTCCCACGTCGATTTCGCCACCATCGGGCTTGTCCTGGCCGGTGATCAGCTTGAACAGCGTCGACTTGCCCGCGCCATTTGGCCCGATAACGCCGACGATCCCGCCGGGCGGCAGCGTGAACGACAAATCCTCGAACAGCAATTTATCGCCATAGGCCTTGGTCAGCCCCTTCGCCTCGATCACCTTGCCGCCCAGGCGTTCCGGGATCTGGATAAGGATCTGCGCGCCGCCGGGCCGCCGGTCGGCCTGTTTCTCGACGAGCTCGTCGAAGGCGCGGATCCGGGCCTTCGACTTGGTCTGGCGCGCCTTGGGGCTCTGCCTGATCCATTCCAGCTCGTCCTTGATCGCCTTCTGCCGGCCTTCTTCCTCGCGGTCCTCCTGCGCCATGCGCTTGGCCTTGGCTTCCAGCCATGCCGAATAATTCCCCTCGAACGGCAGGCCGCGGCCACGGTCGAGTTCGAGCACCCAGCCGACGACATTGTCGAGGAAATAACGGTCGTGGGTGACGAGGATGACGTTCCCCGCATAATCGATCAGGTGCTTTTCGAGCCACTGCACGCTCTCGGCATCGAGGTGGTTGGTCGGCTCGTCGAGCAGCAGGATTTCCGGCTTTTCAAGCAGCAACCGGCACAGCGCGACGCGCCGCCGCTCGCCGCCGCTCAGATTTTCGACCGACCAGTCGCCCGGCGGGCAGCGCAACGCTTCCATCGCGATCTCGAGCTGATTGTCGAGCGTCCAGCCGTCGACCGCGTCGATCTTTTCCTGCAGCTCGCCCATCTCGGCGAGCAGCGCGTCGAAATCGGTGTCATCGGCCGGCTCACCCATCTCGGCTGAAATCGCGTTGAACCGGTCGACCATGTCGGCCACTTCGCGCACCCCGTCCTTGACGTTCTCGATCACCGACTTCTTGGGGTTGAGCTGCGGCTCCTGCGCCAGATAGCCGACCCGGATCCCCTCGGCGGGCCAGGCCTCTCCGGTGAAATCGGTGTCATATCCGGCCATGATCTTCATCAGCGTCGATTTGCCTGCGCCATTGACACCGATAATCGCGATCTTGGTTCCGAACTGGAACTGCAGGTGGATGTTGTTGAGCACCGGCTTTGCGGCACCCGGAAAGGTCTTGGTCAGCCCCTTCATGACATAGGAATATTGCACGGCCATCGGTCGGGTCTTTCGCAGGATCGGGAGGTGAATTGTCGGCGCGGCGATTAGCTGGAAGCGGTCATGATGGCAAACACATGGCGCCAAAGCCGTCGGGGACTTGCCATTGGCGACGGGAGCGGCGAATTACGGCAAAGTTGGGGCAGCACGCGACGGACTTCTCCGCCCGCATGACTGTCCGGGAGCTGCCCGAGATGCGTAAAGTCGTTGCCCTGTTTGCGATCATGATGACCGTCGCACTTACGGCGTGTACGAAATCACCCGACACGCAAAATGTAGCCGATACGGGAAACAGCGCCGGTGCCGCGCTCGAACGGTCGGCGAACGAACTCGATGCCACCACCGACAACCTCACCGACACGACCGTCCAAAATATCGATGCAGAAGCGGACGGCTCAAACGGCCAGTCCAACATGGCGACTAACGCCGCGGCAAAATGACGTCAGACTAACCGACGAGGAATTCGCTCGGAGGCGACCTGCGCGCTGAAGATATGGTCGGGG